>NZ_JAFEJR010000001.1:0-532060 GCF_018555335.1 Bifidobacterium sp. SO1
CACACTAACACTGCTACCCTTGACCACGGAGGCTCCTTCGCTAGAACGGTTAGGTTTAAGGCACCACCCATTCTGCCTAGAAGCCTCTCGTCATACCAACCCATCCATCAAAACAACAAACACGGTCTCCAACAACACCACACATTGATCTTTAATATTATTAAAGATATACTTAATTTTATTGAAATTATTATTCAAGGAAGAAAGGAGAAATCACATCGTATGAATACCGCGCCACCGTGGATGCAGAATCTTGACGACGAAGACATGGCCTTCATCAAGCGGTTTCTGCTTGCTTCTGGCTCAATGAAGGAGGTCTCCGCCGAATACGGCGTCTCCTACCCCACCGTCAGGCTTCGTCTCGACCGTCTCATCCAGAAGATCCGACTCGCCGAGCAGATCGACAACGAGCCGTACATCGCCCTTATCAAGCGGCTTGCCGTGGACGATAAACTCGACTTCGACACCGCGAAAATACTCATCACCGAATATCGCAGACAATGCGATCGTTCCGATCAGTAGCAGCACCCATCCATACGTGAGGCTTATCATCGGACTAGTCACGCAACTCAACGAGGAGTGCATTATGGAACAGTTCATTGCCGATCATATTGAACATCTCTCTACCGCGGCCACCGTGCTGCCGATCATCGTGATCGTTCTGTTCGTTCTTTCCGTAGTCTTGCAGTTCCGTCTGACCCGCACCGGCGACACACGATTCTGGCTGATACCGCCGATCGGGTGGATCTCGCTCGGCGTGGCATGGGCGATTGGATGGAACCTGTTCGTGTTGGTCATGTCAGGAGCACCATGGGATGCCGTCGGCCCGATGGTGGTAATGGGCATCGTCTCCGGAATGATCAGATACAGCATTCCGGGACTGATTCTGCTGGGCATCGGCTGGTACCGACACGACAAAGCTAGTCGGCGCAAGGAAACGCACATGGCAGTGCAGGACCTGTGAGGCGGCACAGTGAATGCCTTAACCGGCCGCCGCATAACCAGCAAACAACAAGGCTCTCCGAAAAAACACCGCGTTCTTCGGAGAGCCTTGCGCTTCAAGCCGGCGGAAACCGGCTAGTCGCTCACTGCTTGAGGCTGGCGTTGACGGCGTCGACGGCCTTCTGCAGGGTCTTGGTGTGGTCCTGGTACCAGGTGGTGTTCTTCTTGATGTTCTCGATCGCGGTTTCGTATTCGGAATCCGCGTCGACGTTGCAGGAGGCAAGCTCCGGGGTCTCGGCGGAGAGCTCCTTGTTAAGCGCGTCGAGGGTCTTGGCATCGTTCACGTCGTCCTTGGTATAGGCGGACGCGGTGGCGGCGTCGCCGTTGACGAGGCCGTTGTATTCGTTCTGTGCGACGCGCAGATCGTCGGACGCGGTCGCGCAATCGGCCTTGAGGGTCTCTACGCTCGGACCGCCGAACACGGTCACGCCGACCACGACGGCGGCGACGATGACCACGACCGCGACGATCGCGGCGATGACGATGGCTTTGATGTTCTTCTTCTGTGCGCCTTCACCGGCCACGGCAAGCTCCTTCTTGTCTTCGACTGTCACTGTTGTTCGCTCCTTTCCGAGCAAACCCACGACACTGTACCAGAACCGCATACGTTAGCAGCCGCCGCGGCCCCGCCCGTCTCACCGCAGCCCCGTATTTTTGGACAATCGCTAGAACAGCTCGCCCTGCTCGAACTCGTCGTCGGCCGAGCCGCCGACGGCGCGCGCACGCGGGTCGAACGCCTCGGCGCCGTCCTGCGCAAGCAGGTCGGCGGCCGCGCCGGAACGCTCGCGCAGCACGCCGTCGAGCCGCACCGCGTCGGGCGACACGTAGAACATCCGCTCGTTGACGCCCTCCAGAAACAGTCCGTCCATCGACTCGACGCGCGAGAGCGCCACGTACCCCATGCCCGGTGCGAACGTTCGCCGCAAATCCATCACCGCACGCCCCAACGTCATGCCCTGCGACTTGTGGATCGTGATCGCCCACGCGCACCGCAGCGGCACCTGGTTGATCGACGCGAGCACCGTCTCGCCGTCCATCATCTCCCACGCGGCCGGCTTCATCGTCGCCACGTTGCCATTCTCGAACTCGACGATCGGCCAGCCGCCCTTCGCCTCGGATGCGAACCCGCGCACCGTGCCGAGCGACCCGTTGACGAACTGCCGGTCGGCGTCGTTACGCAGCGCCATCACCGCAGCGCCGGTCTTCAAGACCAGTTTCTCCGGCGCGAGCATGTTCTTCTTCAGCCGGTCCACCAGATTCACCGGACCGGACGACTCCGCGAAGAACGTGTGTTCGGCCGAGCCGATCTGCGCGAGCCGCAGGTCGTTCAGCCCGTCGGCCTGCCGATTGACCGGGAACAGGTGCACCGCCACCTCCCCGGCATCCGGCACGACGCCGAGCCGCGTGACCAGCGCGTCGCGGTCGTCCTGATCGACGCAGCCGTCGCGGATGTCGGTGAGCACGCCGAGCAGCTGGCCGTCGTCCTGACGGTGCTGCTCGGTCAGATAGCACACGACCGGGTCGAGCTCGGCCCATACGAGCGATTCGGTGACGAATCCTTCCGGGTTCAGTCCGGCCTTCGCGTAACGTTCGCGGGCGGCGACGAATTCGGGCGTGGGCGTGATCAGATCGTTGTTGCGGCCCGACACGCTCACCGGCGGCAGCTGGAAGAAGTCGCCGGACAGGACGACCTGGATGCCGCCGAACGGCCGCGGGTCGCGGCGGATCGCACGGCAGACCTGATCGACCATGTCGAACAGCCACGCGTGCATCATCGAGACCTCGTCGATGACGAGGATGTCGGTGGATTCGATCTTGCGCCGGCGACGTGTCTTGATGAGTTTGAGCAGGTTCGCGGTGAGCGAGGTCGACACGCCGACGCCGCTCCACGAGTGGATGGTCTGGCCGTTGATATGCGTGGCCGCGATGCCGGTCGATGCGGTGACAGCCACGGACGCGCCGGCCTTGCGCGCGGCGGCGATGAACTCGTTCAACACATACGTCTTGCCCGCGCCCGGCGCACCGGTGAGGAATACGTTCGCACCGGCCTGCAGAATCGCCAGCGCCTCGCTTTGCCGCATAGTCCCTCCTATCACGCCTGCTTTCCATCATCGGCCGAACACATGACCCAAGCCATGTCATTTCGATCGAGCGAAGCGAGTGGAGAAATCTTCACACCGCACCAGCACCAGAAGATTTCTCGACTCGGCTCCGCCTCGCTCGAAATGACAGGGGTTGGACAGACATGTCTCACTCGAAATGACAGATTCAGGTAATCGGCAAACCGTCAACCGGTCAGACAGCCAATCAGACGACCGACCAGCCAGTCAGCCAACTAGGCGGTCGACGACCTGCAGCACGCCGTGGTCGATGTTCGTGGGCGCGATGTAGTGCGCGGCGGCCTTGAGGTCGGGGTGCGCGTTGCCCATCGCGAACGAGTACTCGCCGGCGGCGAGCATCTCAAGATCGTTGAGATAGTCGCCGAACACCACAGTCTGCGCCGGCGCGACGTTCAGATGCCGCTGCAGCGCCTCGACCCCGCGCCGCTTGTCGGTCTGCGGATTCATGATGTCGACCCAGTGCGCGCCCGAGACGACCACCTGCCAGTCGCGCGCGATGTCGCCCAGCAGATCGGCGGCCATCGACTCGGCATCGCCGAAGTCGAAGATCGCGAGCTTCAACATCGTCTCGTCGCCGCGCTCGACGCTCGGCAGCACTGCGTGCAGGTCGGGCACGATCTCGAGCGCGTGGTAGTACTTGCGGCATTCGTCCACGAACGCGGGATCGGTGCGCTGCACGTACGCCGTGTTCAGTCCGCACAGCACGAGGCCGACGTCGTGCGTGCCGTTCGCGACGGCCGTGTCGACTATGTCGATGACGGTACGCGAGACGGCGACGTCCACACCGTGAACTTCGATCAGCTCGCCGTCCGCGACGACGACGTTGCCGTTCTCCGCGATGTACGACAGTTCGCGCGGCACGCGGTCGGCGAACATGGATCGCAGCGTGGCGTACTGACGGCCGGACGCGGGCACGAATTCGACGCCGCGCGACTGCAGCCGTTCGAGCATCGGCCAAAATCCGGACGGGATCTCGCTGTGCTCGTCCAGCAACGTGCCGTCCATGTCGGCGACGACGAGTCGGATGTCTGCGGGACCGGTGATCTCGGTCCAGTCGACTGCGGTCATGTGGTTTCCTTTACTGTTCTTACGATGCGATCCGACCAAACATGTCATTTCGAGCGAGGCGGAGCCGAGTCGAGAAATCTTGCGATGGCATTCAGCTTTTTTCAGATTTCTCCGCTCGCTGCGCTCGGTCGAAATGACAAATCGGAGCCAGGAATGCGGGCTACTTGTTGAGGATGCTGGTGACGACGACGTCGGCGGCGATGCGCTTGGCGGTCGCCTCATCCGGACCGGGGGCGGGCGCCATGAACGCCTCACGGTAGTAGCGCAGTTCGTCGAGCGATTCGATGATGTCGGCGAGCGCGCGGTGGCCGCCGTTCTTCGGCGGGCGGTTCTCATACACGGCCGGATACCAGCGGCGGGCGAGTTCCTTCAGCGTGCTCACGTCGATGCTGCGGTAGTGCAGGTGGCTCATGAGGTTCGGCATGTAATGGTCGAGGAATTTCTTGTCGCTTCCGATCGTGTTGCCGGCGAGCAGCGGGCGCACGCCGTCCGGGGTGAAGCGCAGCACGTATTCGGTGACCTTCTGCTCCGCCTCGGCGAGCGAAAGGCCGTGCTCCCATTCGTTGATGAGGCCGGAGCGGGTGTGCATGTTGCGCACGAAGTCGTTCATGTGGGCCACGGCGGCCTCGGACGGTTTGATGACGTAGTCCACGCCCTCGTCGAGCACGTTGAGGTCGAAGTCGGTCGGCACGACGGACACTTCGACCAGCTCGTCGCCGCCGAAGATGTCGAGTCCGGTCATCTCGCAATCGATCCAGATCAGGCGCGAATCCTTCGCGCTGTACGTTTCCGCATCATGGCTGTCCACCATCGTGCGCCGCCTTTCCTTGCTGTTTCTCGTCCTGTATCGAACAGTACAGGCTACCGCGCCGCCGATACAAAAGCGGCTCCCCTGCCGTATTCGTGCAGGAGAGCCGTTATCGATCGATCAGCGCATACGAAAAAGCTCCCTCGGATGACGGAGCTGACACGCGTGGCGCGACTGAAGGCTGTCACGGGCATACCCCGTGTTCTCTCCCTCAGCCACCTACGGTGACAGCTCCCTCATCAGAGGGAGCCGAGATAGCTGAAACCGACCGATCAGTTGTGGAAGCCGGAGTAGTTCGGGGCTTCGGCGGTCATCACGATGTCGTGCGGGTGCGATTCGCGCAGGCCGGCGTCGGTGATGCGGATGAAGCGGCCCTTCTCGCTCATCTCCTTGATGTTGTGCGCGCCGATGTAGAACATCGACTGGTGCAGGCCGCCGATCATCTGGTAGAGGACGGCGTTGAGCGGTCCGCGGTACGGCACTTCGCCTTCGACGCCTTCCGGCACGACCTTGTCGTTGGAGGTGACGTCGGCCTGGAAGTAGCGATCCTTGGAGTAGGACTTCTTGCCACGCGGGGCCATCGCGCCCAGCGAGCCCATGCCGCGGTATAGCTTGTACTGCTTGCCGTGCAGGAGCACCTTCTCTCCCGGGGCCTCCTCGCAGCCGGCGAGCGCGCCGCCGAGCATGACCGAGGACGCGCCGGCCACGAGGGCCTTGGCGATGTCGCCGGAGTAGTGGATGCCACCGTCGGCGATGCACGGCACGCCGGCGGCCTTGCAGGCCTGGGCGGCTTCGTACACTGCGGTGAGCTGCGGGACGCCGACGCCGGCGACCACGCGGGTGGTGCAGATGGAGCCGGGGCCGACACCGACCTTGACGGCGTCGACGCCCGCGTCGATCATGGCCTGGGCACCGGAACGGGTGGCGATGTTGCCGCCGATGACCTGCACGTCGCGGAAGGCCGGATCGGACTTGATGCGGCGGATCATGTCGAGCGCGAGGCGGGCCTCGCCGTTCGCGGTGTCGACGACGAGCACGTCGACGCCGGCCTCCATGAGGGCGGAGGCGCGCTGCCACGCGTCGCCGAGGAAGCCGACGCCGGCGGCCACGCGCAGACGACCCTGGGCGTCCTTGGTGGCGTCCGGGTACTGCTCGGTCTTGACGAAGTCCTTGACGGTGATCAGGCCGGTCAGGTGGCCTTCGTTGTCGACGAGCGGGAGCTTCTCGACCTTGTGCTTGGCGAGCAGGTCGTGCGCGTCCTCCTTGGAGATGTTGGACGGGCCGGTGATGAGGTTCTCCTTGGTCATCACGTCGCGCACCTTGAGGTGGTCGTAGTCCTCGGAGGCGATGAAGCGCATGTCGCGGTTAGTGATGATGCCGACGAGCTTGTTGTCCTTGTCGACGACCGGCAGGCCGGAGATGTGGAACTTGCCGCACAGCTTGTCGAGGTCGGCGAGGGTGACGTCCGGGTTGACGGTCAGCGGGTCGGTGATCATACCGGATTCGGAACGCTTGACGACGTCGACCTGGGCGGCCTGGTCGTCGATGGACAGGTTGCGGTGGAGCACGCCGATGCCGCCGTTGCGGGCCATGGCGATGGCCATTTCGGATTCGGTGACGGTGTCCATGGCGGCGGAGATCGCCGGGACCTTCATGGTGATCTCACGGGTCAGGTGGGTGGTGGTGTCCACTTCGGACGGGATCACGTCCGTCTCGTTCGGCAGTAGCAGGACGTCGTCGTAGGCGAGGCCCAACTGGGCGAAGATCGGAGGGAGCGGGGCGTAGTTGTTGTCATTCGTGTTAGGAATTAAAGCCATAGACCCACTATATGAACGTGTGTTGACGAGTGACACGCGCCCGTGGTATGGCGGGCAACGCAGCGGCTGTCAGTCCTCGCGGATGTGCTTGGCGCGCTGTTCGATCTCCTCGTTCTCCTCGCGGATCTCGGGGATGCGGTGCTTCAAATACGGGTACATGGTGACGATCGTGAGCACCACGGTCGCCACGGCCATGCCGATCGCCACGTAGCGTGCGCGGAAGAACAGGATCATCAGCGAGCCGAACGCGATGAGCGCCGCCCAGCCCCACAGCGTCAGCACCGCGCCCTGCACGGAATGGCCGATCTTGAGCATGCGGTGGTGCAGGTGCATGCGGTCGGGGTGCATCGGCGACTGGCCTTTCGCGAGCCGTCGCACGATCGCCATGCACATGTCGAGCACCGGCAGGAACAGCACGAGGATCGGCAGCAGGATCGGCATGAACACCGGCAGGTAGATGCTTGCGTGAATCGACGCGGGGTCAAGTCGGCCGGTCATGATGATCGACGCGCAGGTGATCAGATAGCCGAGCAGCATGGAGCCGGAATCGCCCATGAACAGTTTCGCCGGATGCCAGTTGTGCAGGATGAAGCCGACGCAGATGCCGATCATGGCGACATCGATCAGCGTGGCCATCGACGCGTACGACGGCGAGTTGCGCGCGATGATGTACGAGTAGACGGCGAACGCGATGCCACCGATCGCGACGATGCCGGACGCGAGTCCGTCCAGTCCGTCGACGAAGTTGACCGCGTTGATCGAGGCGACGATCAGGAACGCGGTGATCGTGATCGAAATGCTCGGGGATGCGGTGACGAGCGAGCCGAGCGGCAGCGAGATGATCTGCAGACCACCCCATGCGACGAACACGGCCGTCAGCAGCTGGCCTGACATCTTGAGCATCCAATCGAGATCCCACAGATCGTCGGCCATGCCGATCAGGCAGATCGAGATCGCGCCGAGCATCACGACCCACGCCTGCCGGCTCGCGTGGAACAGGTTGCCGGTGAACGGCAGCTGGCTGGCGATGAGCATCGCGCCGAGGAAGCCGACGAGCATGCCGAGACCGCCCATGCGCGGCGTGGGGATGGTGTGCACGTCGCGTGCGCGGACTTTGCCGACCGCGCCGATCTGGATGGCGAGATGGCGGATGAGCGGGGTGACGAGGTAGGTGATGCCGCCGGCGAGCGCGGCGATGAGCAGGTAGATTCTCATGCGCCGAACCCGCCGCCGTTGAGGTGGATGGCTTTGCGGATGACGGCTTGCGGGATCACGCCCTCGCGCAGGATGTCGATGCCGTCGCGCGAGAGCGGATTGGCGGCGACCACGGTGCTGGCGACATGGCCTTGCGTGGGGCCGCCGTCCAGGTACAGGTCGATGGCATCGCCGAACGCGGCCCGCGCCTCCTCGACGGTCTGGGCGCTTTCCTCACCGGACCGGTTCGCGCTGGAAGCGGCGAGCGGTCCGGTGGCGTTCAAGATGCGCAAGGTGACGGCCGAGTTGGGGATGCGGATGCCCTGAGTGCGCGTGCCGTTCGGCGTGGGGCTGATGGTGGCCAGATCGCAGTCGTCGCGGGCGACGGCGATCGGCGAGAACGCGCCTGGCAGGAAGCGTGCGGCGAGTCGGTTGAGCGGCGCCGGCAGGTCGAGGCCGAGGCCGTCGATCTGTTCGATATCGGCGAGCAGGACCTGCAACGCCTTGAACCGCGGGCGCTGCTTGACCTCGTAGATGCGTGCGATGGCGGTCTTGTTGCGCGGGTCGCATGCCACGCCGTAGACCGTGTCCGTGGGGATGACGACCAGTCCGCCCGCCTCGATGATCCGTTTCGCTTCGGCGAGGGAACCCTCGTCCACCGTTGCAATCGCGCTCATGGCACCTCCTGATCTATCAAGCTACCATTGCACCATCGTACGATGACATTACATTCGTACGACCGTATCGGCGATGCGCATGGCGGATTCGCGGTGGGAGACGAGCACGATCGCGGCGTCGCGTTCGGAGGCGAGCGCGTTGATCGACTGGAGGATCACGGCCTCGTTGAACACGTCGAGACGGCTCGTCGGCTCGTCGAACAGCACGAGGTCGGCGTCGCGCAGGAAGATGCGGGCCAGGCCGATGCGCTGGCGTTCGCCTTCCGACAGCCGGTCGCCGAGTTCGCCGACGGGCGTGTCCAGTCCGGCGGGCAGCGAGTCGATCAGGTCGATGACGGACGCCTTGCGGCAGGCGTCGCGCAGACGATCGTCGATCGACATGGCGACGGCAGCCTTGCCGTTGCTGCTGCCGTCGCCATCGTTGTCATTGCGACCGTTGGCAGCGTCGCGGATGTCGTCTGGCAGGGCGATGAGCAGGTTGTCGCGGATCGTGCCATCGAACAGCGCGGTCTCCTGACTCATCATGGTCTGCACGCGGCGACGGTAGGACGCGTCGATCTGCGGCAGGGGTTCGCCGGAGAAGGTGACGGTGCCGGATTGCGGGTCCCAGTAGCGCATGAGCAGCTTGAGCAGCGTGGACTTGCCGCGACCGGACGGCCCTTGGACGCCGAGGATGCCGGAGCGCGGGACAGTCAGCGAGACGTCGTCAAGCACCAGCTTCCTCTGCTCCCCCTGATAGGGGGAGCTGTCAGCGGAGCTGACTGAGGGGGTCAAGAGGCTGCCACGCCCGGTCGGATAGGCGAAGGTGACGTGCTCGAGGGCTGTGCCATCGTATGCGGGGGTTGCAGTTCCGGTTTCGCTGACGGCCGGCGTTTCGTCCATCAGCGCGAACAGGCGACGCGCGGCCGCGAACGTTTGCGTCAGGTTGGCAGGCAGGGCGCTCAACGCGAGCGTCGGACCGAACGAACTGGCGAACAGCACGAACGCAATGGTCAGCGCCGGAGCATCCTTCGGGGTGCCGAGACCGAGCCAGACCGCGAGCGCGGCCGCCGCAACGGTCAACGCCATCACCAATACCATGCCGATACCGGCGAATCCGCCGTTGACGCGGCTCAGTCGCGCATGCTCCTTCCACAGCGCCTTGGTGCGCGCCACGATGTTCGCGGCGCGCTCCTCGCCACGACCGAAGCCGATGATCTCGCGCAGACCACGCATGTCGTCAAGCACCACGTTGTCGAGGTCGGACGCCTGATGGCGGATGACCGGCCCGAGGCTCTGCACGTTCGTGGCGAAGAACTTCGGCACGACCACGCCGATGATCAGGTGTGAGACGACGAGCAGCAGCGCCATCGCCGGGTTGAGCGCGAGCAGCACGAGCGCGTAGACCACGGTGGTGGCCACGGCGATGACGACCGGCGAGATGGTGTGCGCGAAGAAGATCTCGAGCAGTTCCACGTCGGTGGTGATCAGCGCGATCAGATCGCCCTTGCCCTTGCCGGCGAGCTTGGCCGGGGCGAGGCGGCGCAGGGCGGCGAACGCCTTGGAACGGAACAGGGCAAGCAGTCGGAAGGCGACGTTGTGGTTGGAATACTGTTCGATGTAGCGCATCACGCCGCGCAGTACGGCGCAGATGACCATCGCGGTGACGGCCGGGACAACGCCCCTATCGGGCACCGGCCATCCGCCTCGTGCGAGCAGGGAGAACACGGCGACCATGCCAAACACCGGCAGGAACGTGGCCGCCAGATGGCCGATCGTACCGGCCACGCTGGCTAGGGTCATGATCGAGGCCAGCGGCCGCGCGATCCGCAACAGTCGCACAATGACGCCGCTCAGCTTTTCTTGGGAGGAAACGGCATGGGAAACCTCGGTATCGTCATGTCGAGCGGAAGTGCTCTCCTCTTTGTCATTTCGAGCGAGGCGAAGCCGAGTCGAGAAATCTTCTTCCGATTCCGCATCAGAAGACTGTGTCCGGGAAGAGATTTCTCCGCTCCGCTGCGCTCCGGTCGAAATGACAGGAGCAAACTGCTGCTCGGTCGAAATGACAGCATGATCCGCCGCAACGGCGTCACCCGAGACGTCGCGCCGGCCGACCTGTTCGATCTGCTGCTGCGCATGATGCAAACGCGCGTATTCACCGTCGATGCCGATCAGGCCGCGGTGCATGCCGCTCTGCACGACCTCACCGTGGCTGAACACGACGATCACGTCGGCATGCTCGGCGTTCGCCATGCGGTGCGTGATCATGATGACCGTCTTGCCAGCCTTCGCAAGATCGTGGATCGACTCGAGGATCAGCGATTCGCTTTCGACGTCCACGCTGCTGGTCGCCTCGTCGAACACATAGACCGGACTGTCGTGCAGCAGGGCGCGTGCGATCGCGATGCGCTGGCGCTGACCGCCGGACAGGTTCGCCGCATCCGGTTCGATCGTCATGTCCAATCCGTCCGGCTGCTCGCGCACGAAGTCGTCGATGCGGGCGCGTCGCAGCGCATCCCACATCGCGCGTTCCACGCTCTCCCCCGCCGGGCCGCGGTACGCCATCGCGAGATTGTCTCGCAGCGTGCCGGCGAACAGGTGGCTGCGCGCGCCGACCAGCGTAACGGCATCGGTCAGCGATGCGGCCGCAATGTCGCGGATCTCATGCCGGCCGCGCATGTCGAGCAGCGCGATCGAGCCAGTGTATCCGGTCAGCGTGCCGGCCAGAAGCGCGGCGGCCGTGGACTTGCCGGAACCGGACACGCCGACGATCGCGGTCACATGGCCGGGATTGGCCATGAACGTGATGTCAGAGAGCGCCTGCTCGTCGCGTTCGGCGCTCTGATCGTCGTCGCCGTGGTAGGAGAAGCCGGCGTGATCGAACGCGACGACCGGGGCGAACCTGCGATCGTTCGCAAGCGTCACGTCGCCGTGCTTGGGTTCGGGCGCGTCGAGCAGTCGGAAGATGCGTTTGGTGGAGGTCATGCCGTTCATCACAACGTGAAAGTACGAGCCAAGCTGGCGCAGCGGGATGAAGAAATCGGCCGACAGCAATACGACGAGCAGCACGCCGGCCAGCGACAGCGACGTCTCGCGGCCGCCGGCGAACGAGAATCCCTGCGCGTACTGCCACAGCGCGACGCCGATGCCGGCCGCGGTGCCGCCATATGCGACCAGGTCCATCGACGACAACGATCGCAGCTGGATCTGCAAGACGCGCATGGTCATGACGCGGAAGCGTTCGGCCTTCTCGTCCATCTCGCGGGCGGCGCGTTCGTCGGCGTCGAAGATCTTCAGCGTTTCGAGGCCCTGCATGTCATCGAGGAACGTGGCACCCATGTCGGTGTAACTGCCCCAGTATTTCTTGAACATGCGGGCAGCGCTCATGGCCACGAGCCCGACGATGAGCACGATGAGCGGGGCGCATACGAGCAGCGTGGCGGCTGTGGGCATGTTGACGGGCGCGAGCACGGCGAACAGGGTGATGGGCGCGAGGATCGAGTAGAACAGCTGCGGCAGGAACAGTTCGAAGAAGCTTTGGATCTGTTCGACGCCTTCGCCGGCCGACTGCACGATGTCGGAGGTCTTGACGCGGGTTGCATACGATGGCCCCAGTCGCAGCATCTTGCGATACAGGCTTTCGCGCAGCCCCAGTTTGACGCGTTCGGCGGCTTCGGTGCCCAGTCCCGCGGCGATGCGGGCCATCGCGTAGCGCACGATTGCGCAGATGATGAATACGGCCGTATACATCGCGATCGACCGCGGCGACAACGCCACGTCGGTCAGCCCGTACGGATTCGAGACGCAGGGCGCATCCCATTTCGTCACTCCGCCATAGCAGGACTTCGGACCGAACTGGTGGAGCAGCGAGCCGAGCAGCGACACCAGCGCCAGCACGAATCCGATATTGGCCAGCAGCGACACCCACATGCACGCCACTTTGCCGGCCACGAGCTTGCCAAGTCCCGGAGCCATCCGGAACAACCGCTTGTCGATCATCTCCCGCCTTCCGCACAACCGCACGCCGTACCGTACCCATCGCACGGTACGCGTCATCGCAAAATCAAGTCCGTGGTCAACCCTAACAACCACCGCCCGTTTTCACCAGAGGCAATTTCGCGGCGTATCTCACACCAGTCGCGCGAAACGGCTTCCATCCGGCAACCGCGTATATACGAAACCGCCGTTTGCAATCGTATGCGCAAGCACACGTTCGCAAACGGCGGCAATCAGTCAGACACCGCGGTTGACCGGCGCGACGGTTGACCAGCAGCAGTCAGCAGGCCAACCGGCGATCAGCCAACCCAAACCGTCATCTCAGCGCTGCTTCTGCGCGGCGACGAGCGCTTCGGCGGCGGCCTTCGTGGCGATCGCGCGTTCCTTGGCGCGGCGGGCGCGGGCCAGCTCGGCTTCGGCGGCCTTGATGTCGGATTCGGCCTGGCGCAGGTCGGCAGTGGCGCGCACCACCTCAAGCTGCGCGTTGGACTGCTCGGACTTCGGCTTCCACAGTTCGGCGATCTCCTCGAGCGTCTTGTCCTTGGTCTCGGGCACGAATGTGACCACGCCGAGGAAGCAGATCAGGTTGGTGCCGGCGAATACGAGGAACGTGCCCATGCCGCCGATCGAGCTGATCATGACCGGCGTGAACTGGCCGATCGCCCAGTTCGTGGCCCACAGGAACACGGTGCAGATGCCGGTGGCGCGGCCGCGCAGGTAGGTCGGGAACAGCTCCGGGATCATGATCCACGGGATCGGGCCCATCGAGAACGCGAACGCGGAGGTGAAGCACATCACGAAGATGAGCATGAGCAACTGATAGTTGTTGGCGTACGCGAAGCTGATGCCGAGCGCGAACACGACCATGAGTCCGGAGCCGACGGCCATGAGCTTCTTGCGGCCGGCGGTGTCGATCAGGTACATGCCGACGACGGTGAACACCAGCTCGATGCCGCCCACGCAGGAGGATGCGAGGAATTCGGTGTTGCCGCCGAAGCCCATGTCCTTGAACATGACCGGGCCGTAGTAGCTGATGGCGTTCATGCCGATGGCCTGGTTGAAGATGGCGAGGAAGATGCCGATGAGCAACGCCTTACGCAGACCCGGCTTGAACAGGTCGGAGAACTGGGCGTTGGCCTTCTTCTCCTCGGCGATCTGGTTCTGGATCTCCTCGACGTCGCGGCGCGCCTTCTCGGTGCCGTTGATGCGCTCGAGCACCTTGAAGCCCTCTTCGACCTTGCCGGCCTGCACGAGGAATCGTGGGGACTCGGGGCTGAACCACAGCGCGGCGAAGAAGATCGCGGCCGGAATCGCGCCGATGCCGAGCATCCAGCGCCAGCCGATGTTCACGCCCCAGTCGTGCGAGCCGGAGGATGCGATGAAGTAGTTGATGACGTTGGTCAGGAAGATGCCGGAGATGGTCAGCAGCTGGTATGCGCTGGTGAGCGCGCCGCGGATGTTGGTCGGCGCGGATTCGGTGATGTAGGTGACGGCGAGCGCGGCGGCCAGGCCGATGCCGACGCCGCCGATGACGCGGGCGAGGATCAGCGTGGCCGGGCTGAACGTGAACGCCGACCACAGCGCGGCGACGAAGAAGAACGCTGCGCCGAACATGAGCAGCTTGCGGCGGCCGTAACGGTCGGACAGGAAGCCGGAGAAGCCGGCGCCGATCACGCCGCCGATCATGATCGACGAGATGACCATGCCCTGCAGCGCGGGGCTCAGGGAGTACTTGGTCTGCAAAAAGTCGATCGCGCCGGAGATGGAGACGGTGTCGTAGCCGTACAGCAGACCGGCGAGGCCTGCGCTCAGCGCTAGGCCGACGATGTAGCGGCCGGAGCCGCGTTGGTTGCGTTCGTCGCCGCCGAGTTCGACGGCGGAGGCGTCACTTGTGGAATTGCTCATGGCAAATACCTCAATTGCTGATATGCGCCCGCGTTATCGCCGCGGGCATCTCTCTTCCGTGTGATTGTTCGAGCTACGTCGTCATTGCCTTACAACGATGTTTTGTTAGCGCTCACAATCATGCCAGATCGCAATAGTAATACGTTTTGCGAACAATACAAATCACGCGTGTCACAAATAACGACGCAACCGCACACACCGTCACACATGGGAACAGGCCGCCGCACGCCCCGCAATCACCGCCGAGGTCGCCGACGGCCGGCGAAACGATCACCGCCGTCCACATCGCCCACTCGGCAGCACCGGCCAATCCGGCCGTCCGACCAACCCAGCCATATCCCGTCACACCCGCCCGCACACCCGGTTTTGTATCCGCACACAAACCGCGCCGGGCAAATTCGTGGCGTCGCACAACGCGTCGCAACCTACGCAGTCGTAAGTTGTATGACGGAACAGAGGAAAACGTCAAAAAAACTACGTATTCGCCGGCGACCACCGGCAATCAGCAGCGATCAGAACATCGCAGAAACGGACATCATCGATCATGCGCACCGAATACACCACCCCCGGTTCGATCATCGTACGCGACGACGAAACCCTGTACAGCCTCCTCACCGACCGCATCGCACGCACCGGCGAGGATACGATCATCGCCTCGCGCAAACTCGGCCCCGGCCGCTGGGACGACATCACCACCGGCGAATTCCACAAGCTCGTCCTCGCCGCGGCCAAGGGCCTCATCGCGTTCGGCATCGGCAAAGGCGACGCGGTCACCCTGTTCTCCTCCACCCGCTACGAGTGGGGCGTGCTCGACTTCGCGCTCGCCGCGATCGGTGCGGTGAACGTGCCGATCTACGACACCGACTCCGCCGCGCAGGCAGAACGAATCCTCAACGATTCCGCCGTCAAGCTCGCCATCGCCGACGATCGCGAACGCTTCGACCGGCTCGACTCGGTCAAGGACCACTGCCCTGCGCTCAAGCAGATTTTGATGATGGACGGCAACGCGCTCGGCGCCCTGCAGGGCTTCGGCGTCACCGTCTCCGACGAGGAGCTCGACGAACGCATCGCCTCCGTGCACGCCGACGATCTTGCGACGATCGTCTACACGTCCGGCTCGACCGGCGCTCCAAAGGGCGCGGAACTGACGCACCGCAACTTCCTGTCGATCGTGCGCGCCGGCTACGAATGCCTGTCCGAAGTGATCTGCGACAACCATCCGCGACTGCTACTGTTCCTGCCGCTCGCGCACTGCTTCGCACGTTATATTCAGTACTGCTCGATCGGCTCCGACGACGGCGTGGTCGGCTATCTGCCCGACACACGCTCGCTCTTGCCCGATCTGCGTTCGTTCCAGCCGACGTATCTGCTCGGCGTGCCGCGCGTGTTCGAGAAGGTGTACAACGCGGCCTCGCAGAAGGCCGGCATGGGCTTCAAGGGTCGCCTGTTCGCGAAGGCCGTGGCCGCGGCGCGTCAATGGTCGCGCGATGAGCAGGCCGGCACGCCGCATTCGGCGAAGGCGATCGCCGAGCGGGCGACGTACGAGGCGCTCGTCTACCGCACGATCCGCGGCGCCCTTGGCCCGAAGATCCGCTACGTGGCGTGCGGCGGCGCCCCGCTCGACCCCGATCTCGCGCATTTCTACAACGGCATCGGCCTGCCGATGATCCAGGGCTACGGCATGACCGAAACTGCTGCCCCGTTCACCGTGACCCGCGTGTCCGACAACGTGATCGGCACGGTCGGCCAGCCCGCGCCCGGATCGTCGGTGCGTATCGCGGACGACGGCGAGCTGCAGGTCAAGGGCGAGAACGTGTTCCGCGGCTACCACAACCTGCCGGAGAAGACCGCGGAGGCGTTCACGTCGGACGGCTGGCTGCGCACGGGCGACCTGGCGTCGATCGACGACGAGGGCCGCGTGACGATCACCGGACGCAAGAAGGACATCATCATCACCGCCGGAGGCAAGAACGTGTCGCCGATTCCGATGGAACAGGAGATCGTCAAGTGTCCGATCGTCGAGCACGCGGTGGTGGTGGGCGACCAGCGGCCGTTCATCGGCGCGCTCGTGACGCTCGACCCGGACGGTCTGGCCGCGTGGCTGCCAGCGCACGGGTTCGCGGCCGATCTGCCGATCACGGACGCCGCGCAGCTGCCGGACGTGCACGACGAGATCCAGCGCTACGTCGACAAGGCGAACGCGACCGTGTCGCGCGCCGAGTCGGTGCGCAAGTTCGTGGTGCTTGACCAGCAGTTCACGCAGGACAACAAGTGCCTGACGCCGTCGTTGAAGGTCGTGCGTCCGGCCGTCAACCGCGTCTTCGCAGACGTGATCGATCAGCGCATCTACGCCGGCAAGCGGTAGCCAGGATGCTTTTCTAGCGGCAAACGGAATCACAACCGGCTTCCCCGAGTCCGTTTTCCACTAGGATGTGGCGGCTTCTATGGGAAAACGGACTCGCAACTGCATCCCAGAGTTCGTTTTCCACTAGAACGCAGCGTTTTTGGCGGAAAACGGACTCCGAATGGGCCGCCGGAGAACGTTTCCTGCTAGGAGCAGCCATATCCCAGTGGAAAACGCCCGCGCGGACGTACCCAAGTAAACCCGCCAGATACCCGTTCGCTCAGTCGGAACCAGATACGTAGAGGTTTTCGTCGTAGCGCGTGATGATGGTGTCGGGCGAATCGGGGTCGGACGGGATCGCAGGCTGGTGCTTGAGCACATAAACGGTGTATTCAACTCCTTCGAGCGACGAAGCCCCCTCCTTTTGGATGCCGCGCGAGAACCGTTTGTCGGAGGTGACGACCGCGCCGTCGCGCCACCACCATTCGCGGATCTGTCCTTTGCCGTCGTGATGGATCGTGGCCGGCTGGCTGGAATCGTCCTTCTCGGCCCAATCGGCGGCGACGTTCGGGTCGTACCACAGCACGCGCACCGACACGCCGCCGACCGCAGCGGCATCGCCGCTCGTGCGGGACGGCCCGACGCCGCGTATGACCAGTCGCAGCACGGATTCACGGCCGGCGCGCACGTCGTTCATGAAGCGGTCGATGCTCGCGCCATCCGCCGCTTCATACGCCGGGAATTCCTCGTCGTCGACGCCATGCCAGCCATATGAGGCCTGGCCACCATACACGTAACCCCGCGCAGTCAGCTGGCTTTCGGTGACGTTCGGGTCGAGCAAGACGAGTTCGTCGTAGATCTTCTGCGCGGTGACGCGCGTGGTGCGCTGCCAGACGAACGCGCCGGTGACGATCACCGCGAACGCGAGGAACGCGGCGAGCAGCCACCACCACATCGGGCGGCGGGTCGGATTGGAGAACGGCCGCGGGCCGGACTGCGGTTGAGGCCGTGGATTGCCGACCGGTTCCGCATGGGACGGGACGGTCGGATCGTTGTTCATCGACGTGGGGTTCATGACGACCTCCTTGGGATCATGCCGCGACGGAGCGACTGTTGATCGGCCTGTTGTGCGCCGATGATGCAACGGTACGTCGATTCCACTGTCGCGCGACAGTGTGCGACATGCGGCGCATGACACGATGACGTCACCGTTCGGCGCGCGGATGATGTTCGCGCCGTCACTGCATGGTGTATGTCTTGATGTCGCTCCCGTACGTACCGTTGACGGAAGTCTTCTGCTGCGAGTCAAACGCCGCCCACTGCACCGGCACCACGGTCAGTCCCGAAGTGTTCGTCCCGCCGAGGAGGATTTCATACGTGTCCATCATGCCGCCCGGCGTGAGCGATCCAGTACCGACCGAATAATGGTTGTCGCCCACCTGTTTGCCCGACGCGTCGCGCAGCACGTACGTCACCGTCGCCTGATTGAACGAGACCTGCGTATTGTTGCGCACGACGAAGTGCACCTCATGAGATCCCTCCTGCGGCAGTTCCTCGGAAAATCCGACGACCTGAATCATCGCGTCGCCGTTCGCATCCGTCGGAGTGGAGGAAGCGGCTTTCAGTCGTTCGTTTTCCTTGGCGAGTTCCTTGTTCGCCGAGGTCAGTTTGTCATTCTTCGCAATCAGTTCGTCATTGCTGTTGGTCAGATCGTCGTTCTCTGACTTCAGTGATCCCTGTTCGTCGGCGCTTGAGGCCTTGTACCGCTTGAGTTCAGTCTCAGCCGTCTGGGCCTGCGATTCCAGTCGCCGGACATCCCCGGTACGGACGAACCAGCCTATGCACAGCCCGAAGAGCAACGCGACCGCCACGACGATCGCGGCCATGCGCATGGGGATGCTGCGGACACTGGCGAACTGGCCCTTGCCAGCACTGTGATCGACGATTGCCACGGATGAATCGACGACCGCATGAGCATCGTCGGATGGCTGTGTTCCGGCTGCATCTGTCGTGCCGGTTGAGGCAGTTGTATCCGTCGCGCCGTTCGCGACCGTCGCATCTGCCGCATCCTCCGAAGATCGTTCGTTCGGCACGTTCTGATGGTTCATCGTCGATGATGTCGCCTCGTCGTTCATGACAGCCCCCTTCGGTCATTCGCTTTCAGTCTACCTGCCGCGGTTCGCGCGCATCCGCTTCCACGGCAAAAGTTCCGCCACTGTTTGCCGTGTGCGCCTCGTCCGCCGCATGAAACAGACACATGACGTATGACATGCGGAGCATGACGTCAATGCTCGGATGCGTGTCACGCGAGTTTAGACTGGACGTCATGGAGCAGAATGCGCGACACCGATCGGTTTCGATCGCGATGGTGGACAACGATCGCATGGCGTTGATGGCGTTGTCGTCGCTGCTGACGCGCGCCGGGTTCGCGGTGATATGGACGGCGCAGTTGGGGGCGGCCGCGATCCAACGCTGCATCCGCGTGCAGGATCGACCGGACGTGCTGCTGGTCGACATGGCATTGTCCGATATGACCGGCATCGACGTCTGCCAGTCCGTGCGCAAGTGGGCGCCGGAGTTGCCGATGATCGGCGTGACCGCCTATGATCCGGCCGTCTATCGCGATGCCGCGGTCGCGGCCGGTGCGGTCGCGGTGATCAGCAAGGACGATATCTCCACGATCGCCGCCACTATTCGCGAGCTCTCCACACGGCGGCAATCCGCGATCATTCCCGATCACACCGACGGCGAGGCACACCGAATCTCCACACCATCGGCCGCGCTTCACGAATCTCCCACTCAGGAGTCTAATTCATCGACACAATCCACACAGGACCGCTCTGGATCCACACGACCTTCACCACGCCGCTCCTCCCTTACCCGACTCTCACAAGATCGTCCCGTCTCCGCACCATCCCCACAACCGCAACGCTCCTTCGCATTGTCCGCACAACAGGCCGCGATCATGCGCATGTATGCCGACGGCCGGTCGACCGACGAGATCGCCGCCGCGCTTGGCATCTCAAAAGGCACGATCTTCTCACAGGTCGCGCGCGTGCGCGACAAACTGCACGCTCGTGACCGCGACGAGGCCGTCGCCCTGTGCCGCCGCTACCTAAGGATGTGACGTGATGGTCAGACAGCGTACCGACAAGCGTCTGTTATGGGACGGGCGCACGCGCATGCTGCTGGCGTGCGCATCGATCCCGGTGATGATCGAAACCGCGTATTTGTATGGAATCGGTGACGGCGGCGACGCGACGCTGCTGTTCATGCTGCTGTCGGTTATCGGCAGTCTGCTCATGGCGTTATTCCCACGCATCGGCGGCTGGGCGATCGTCGCATTATGGACCGCGCGGTGCGTCGTGCCGGAAACGACGCCGTTCTCGATGTTGTTCTGTCTGCTGATGGCCATCACGATCATGGCGTATCTCAATATCGGCATGTCATTGCTCGCGGCGGTTGTGGCGGAGGCGGCGACGGCCGCGCGCATCTGGCTGTATCCGTGGGATTCGTCGGTGTTTGCAATCGTATGCGCCACGGCCGCGTTCCTGATGGTCGCACTGTGGCTCGGTTCGATGATGAGCTGGCGGGAACGGCAGGAAATCGAGGATCAGGAGCATGCCGAACTGGTGCGGCGCATCGCCGATCAGCAGCTTGCCACGCAACTGCATCATTCGGTCGCCAACGACCTGACCACGATCCTGCTGCTGTCCAGACAACTGCGATCGGATACGGGCCATTATGATCATCATTCAACGGACGATCACGACACCGTCACCTTGATCGAACGAACCGCACAGGAATCCCTGGCCAAGGTTCGCACGCTCATCGCGGGATTGGATCAGGATGGCTCTCGCGTCACCGGCCAGTCCGCCGTATTCCGTGATGTCGGCACCGATCGGTCCCGACATCCCATGCCGGCTCGGGTCCTCACCGTCACCGCGGACGAACTGCATACGGTCGCGGAATCATATGACGCACGGCTGCACGCGAACGGGCTGGACGGCGCAATCATCATCAGCGGCGAAGCATCATGCTCGTGCACCGCCGATCGTAAGGACGCGATGCTGGACATCCTGCGTGAAATCATCGGCAATACGATGAAATACGCCGATCCGACGGCTGGCTATTGCGTCGCGATCACGCTTGCGCCCGGACTGGCCACGATGTCGGCATCCAACGGGGTTCGGCGCCCGGCAGCGGGCGGTGAGATCGCATCCGGGATCGCCCAGACCACGGTACCTGCCGATACCGCCGTCAACGCGCACGACGGCAACGTATCGCCCCGCGCGTCCGATGCGCTCAGTGGCGGCACCGGCATTGACCGATGCCGCCGCATCGTTACGGCTCTCGGCGGCGAGTTCACCGTCGAGCACGATGACTCCTCCTGGACCACGCTGGTTACACTGCCCCTGGCCTGAATCAGCCGACGATGACGGCAAGGTTCCAGCGGGGCAGGGTGAGCGTGTCGCCGGCCGCGACCGCGTCGCCTTCGTGCAGGGCAAGCGCGGCGGTGGCGGATTCATCCACGAGACCATTGACGGCGATAACCTTCGGCGAGACGACCACTTCGCCGGCGACCGGGCTGGCGAACGACACCGGTTCCGCGGAATAGTTGAGCAGATAGGTCACCGTCTCGCCGCGGACGTTCACGCCCTGGCGCACCGTGACCGCGGATGGAGCCACGACGGCATCGCCCGCGCATCCGCGCGTATCGGAGGAAGCGCCGTGCCCGGCACGCACCGCATCGTCGTCCTCGGCGTCGGCCTTCACGGTATAGGCATCGCCGTCAGCCGCAGCCACGCGCAGCGTCGCCACGCCGGCCGCGGCCAGCGCCTCGCTCATCACGGCGCGCGTCGTATCCGGATCGAGCACGGTGCCGATCCATTCGGCCGTACCCTTGCCGAACGCATGACGGGCGATCGCCGCATAATCGGTCCACGCGTAGTGGCCGTAGTGCGCAAGCACCTGCGTGGCCGCATCACCGCCGTCAACCGACCGGCAAGCCGTCTCGCTCCTGCCGAAGCCACCCGCATCAGCCGTCTCGCCGTTCACAGCCTCACGGCCGGCCGAACCGATACCAACCCCGCCCTCGCCAGCAAGACCGCAGCAACCGTTCCCGACCGAGAACACAGCCGATCCGTTCGGCTTGAGCAGTTCGATGAGCGTCTCCGCCTGCGCATCCGGCAATCCGGCGAGCGCACCCGCGGCACCGGCACCATCCGCAACATCAACCGAACCGTCCCCGAACACGACCGGCACGCGTCCCTTCGGCGGCGTGAACTGGTTGTAGCTCATGCCGAACACGTCGGTCAGCCGATGCGGCGCGCGGTCGTGCCACACGGTCGTTTCCTCGTCGGCGACGAACGACCGCAGTGTCGAGATCAGGTGCCCGCCGTTCGCCACGTATTCGCGCAGCCGTGTGATCGTCTCGTCGGATGCGCAGTACAGCGCAGGCGTCACGATCACCGCATACGATGCCAGTCGTTCGGCCGGCGCGTCGGTCGGCAGGAAGTCACATTCGACGTTGAGTTCGAACAGCGCGTCGTAGATACGCCGCACCACGTCGTTATAGTCGGCGCCGCCGCCCCAGCGTGTGCCGCTGCCGATGCGGAATCCCTCGAGCGCGGTCAGCGCCTCGTTCGACACCATAAGCGCGACGCGGTTGTGCTTGCGCAAGTGCAGCAAACGTTCGCCGATCTCGGGCCGCGCAATCTCGCGTCCGAACACGCCCGCCTCCTCATAGGTCGGGTTCGGTTCAAGGTCGTGGCTCAGCAATCCCTTCCAATACGTCTCGAACGAGTTGTGGATCGAATGCCAATGCCAGTATTCGACCATGTCCGCGCCGGACGCAAGATGTGAATACGCCTGCAGCCGCATCTGCCCGGGGAACGGCAGCCAGCCGTGGTTGCCCTGCGCCTCGGTTTCGAGCACGAGATAGTTCGCGCCGTCCTTGAGCGAGCGGGTGAGGTCGCCGCCGAACGCGATCTCCTTGCCGGTCAGGTCGTCCTGCGTGGGATGGTAGATGTCGCAGCCGGCGATGTCGAGCGTGCGCGCGGCCGTGAAGTGGTCGACGGCCGGCTGGATGCCGTACGAGCCGCCCTTCCAGCCGAAGTCGAAGTTCTGCGTGACGAACTGGTCGTCGCGTGCGTATTCGCGCACGATCGACGCCTGCCAGTCAAGGAATTCGGTGACCTGCTCGCGGCGGAAACGGTCGAATTCGCCGCGCAGCGACTGGTTGATCGTGTTGGTCACGTCGGGGAAATCCTCCCACGCGTTGATGCGGTTCGACCAGTAGTCAAGCCCGAAATGCGCGTTGAGTTCGTCGAGATCGTCGTGGAATTTGCCGCGCAGGTACTTGACGAACAGCGTCTGCATGTCCTGGCTGACGCAGTCGTAGTACTTGGTTTCGTTGTCGACTTGATAGCCGATGACGGCCGGATGGTCGGCGACGTGCGCGATGAGCTTGCGGATGACGCGCTCGGCGTAGTAGCGGTACGATCCGTTGACGATGTCCATAATCTGGCGCGGACCGTATTTGCCGGGGCCGCTCGGGGTGACGGCGAGCACGTCGGGGTGCATGCGCACGAGCCAGGTCGGCACGGCGTAGGTGGGCGTGCCGACGATGACGCTGATGCCGTGACGACGCGCGCTATCTAACGCACGGTCGATATGAGAGAAGTCGAAGATGCCCGGTTGCGGCTCGCAAGCGCTCCACGTCGACTCGGCGATGCGGATGACGTTGATGCCAGCGTGCAGCATCATCGCCATATCGGTGTCGACACGATCGAGATCCTTCGGCATGTATTCGTCGTAATAGGCCGCTCCGAACAGGAAACGATCCACGGTCTGCTTGCCCACGTCTGCTCCTTTGCGCTGCGTTCGGCAGCGTTCCTCCGCGCTTGCCGAACGATGATGTCTCTTGTATTGGCAGATACATCAATTATGATATCTAATAGTTATTAGATATCTTCTAGTATATTGATAACGCAACCATGCGCAACCGAAACACGCGCGAATGCGCTCAGCGATAGCGATCCCAGAGCGGCGAGGGGAAGATCATGCGCTCGAACACCAGCCATTCGTCGTACAGGTCGATCGGCGGGCGGCGCATGAACCGCAGCTGCACGCCGTCCATCGCCTCGATGCACTGGCGCACGACCGGCCGCATCGACTCATGCCACTGCCCCATCTGCGGAGGAATACGCCACCGGTATCCGCTGTAGTACTCCCACGTCGAATCCGGGCGACGTTCGAAATAGTCGTGCAGCGGATGGCCGGGGCTAAACGCCTCGGTTTCAAGCACCATGTATAGGCGCATGAGCTCGACGCGTTGCGCGTTGTGGCGCACGAGATAGCGCAGGTACGAGGGGAACAGCAGGTTGTCCGGGTCGCTGCCGGGCAAACCGGTCTTCATGAAGTCGTCGGGTGTGCCGGTCGCGTCGTACGCATCGGTGACGAGCATCGACAGCAGCCCCTCCTTGGTGCCGGCATAATGGAGCAGACCGGGCTGGCTCATGCCGACCGCGTCCGCGATCTCGCGTAGCGACGTGCCGTAATAGCCCTTCTCGCCGATCAGCCGCACCGCCGCCTCGACGATCTCGCGCCGCCGCTCCCCCGGCGTCTTGCGCACGCGCTTCGCCCCACCGTTCGCACTGCCCTGTTTCACTGCTGCCATACGCGCCAGTCTAACGGTTGGTAGATACCGGCCCCGCATACGGCAAAGGCCGCCCGGCACATACGTACCGGGCGGCCTCATCAATCACCGATGATCAATCAGTGACGGTTATCCAAGCGGTGGTACATCTCGGACAGCTCCAGTTCCTTCTCGAACTGGCGGGCGTCGGTCTTGTCGTCGATGACGGCGAGTTCGACGCCGGCGATGCGGGCGAAGTCCTCCCACGCCTCACGGCCGACGGAGGTGGTCATGCAGGTGTGGTGCGAGCCGCCGGCGGTGATCCAGCACTGGACGGCGGTCTTCAGGCTCGGCTGCGGCTTCCAGACGGCGCGGGCGCACGGCAGCTCCTTGAGGGAGCCCTGCGGCTCGACGACGTCGACCACGTCCATGAGCAGGCGGAAACGTTCGCGCACGTCGGACATGGAGACGACGACCGCGTCCTTCTTCGGCTTGCCGGAGAAGACCAGACGCACCGGGTCGGCCTTGCCGCCAATGCCGAGCGGGTGGATCTCCAGCTTCGGCTTGGCGATGGTGCCGATGGCCGGGGAGACCTCAAGCATGTGGGAGCCCATGTCGAGCTCGTCGCCCTCGGTGAAGTTGTAGGAGTAGTCCTCCATGAGGGAGGCGCCACCCTCGAGGCCGTAGCCCATCACGGCGCCGATGCGCACGAGCACGGAGGTCTTCCAGTCGCCTTCGGCAGAGAAGCCCCAGCCGTATTCGGACGGGAAGCGCTGCGGGCCGACGCCCGGCAGCTGCGGCAGGGCGCCGAGGTCCTCGAAGTTGTCGACGCCGGCGGTGCAGCCGTTCTCGCGCATCATGTTGACCATCGCGGCCTCTTCCTTGGCGGCGATGAACAGGGAGTCGTACTTGGCGTCGAGCAGAGCCGGGTCGATGTCGTACTTGGCCTTGTAGTCCTCGATGATGCCCTTGACCTGATCGTCCTTGACGGCCTCGTACGCGGCGACGAGCTCGTTGACGGCCCAGGTGTTGATGGAGGCGCCGAACACGCGCTCAGCTTCGGTCTTGTCGCCTTCGGTGACGGCGACGTTGCGCATGTTGTCGCCCCAGCGCATGACCTTCATGTTGTTGGAGGCGTCCCAACCGGCGCAGGCGCGGGCCCAGGTGCCGACCTTCTCGGCGACCTCCGGGTCGGTGTAGTGGCCGACGACGATCTTGCGCTTGATGCCAAGGCGGGAGACGATGTAACCGAACTCACGGTCGCCGTGGGCGGCCTGGTTCAGGTTCATGAAGTCCATGTCGATGGTCTCCCATGGGATCTCCTTGTGGTGCTGGGTGGCCAGCTGCAGCAGCGGCTTGGTCAGCACTTCGAGGCCGCGGATCCACATCTTGGCCGGGGAGAAGGTGTGGCACCAGGTGATGACGCCGATGACGTTCGGGTTGGCGGACGCCTCGACCATGAACTGCTTGACGCCGTCGGAGGACTTCAGGGTCGGCTTGAGAACGATCTTGGCCGGGATCTTGCCGGTCTTGTTCAGGTAGTCGACCATTTCGTTGGCGTGGATGGCGACCTGGCGGAGCGCTTCCTCACCGTAGAGGTCCTGCGAGCCGACGCCGAACCAGATTTCCTTGCCCTCGAAGGGGTTTTCGAATGCCATATCAGGCTCCTTTTGTACTTCTTTGTGGAACAGTTTGCATGTTGTTCGGCTCCCCTGTCAGAGAAGCCGAACAACGAAGTGAGGCTGGGGAAACACACCCATCTCATCGTGGCCGGGTGTACGCTCCCTCAGTCAGCTTCGCTGACAGCTCCCTCAGCCGAGGGAGCCGAGGACGGCTTCGCCGTCACAATCCCAGTGCTGGCGAAGTCAGCGGTGACGTGATGCGTGCGACTCCAAGGCGCGGGAAGCGAAGGCGTACGAAGGTACGTCGAGCTTCCCGCAACGCAGGAGGCGCTCCATCACGTCAGTGCTGACCGTAGACGTTCTGGTAGCGGTCGTTAAGCTTGTCGATGTCGGCCTGCGGGATCTCGATGATGTCGCCGAGCTGCTTGGCGGCCCACATGGTGTGCGCGACTTCCTCGGTCATGGCGGCGGCCTTGACGGCGGCTTCCGCGTCCTTGCCGATGGTGAACGGACCGTGGTTCTGCATGAGGACGGCCGGGGACTTCGGGTACTTCTTGAGCGTCTCGACGACGCCTTCGCCGATGGCCTCGGAACCGATGAGGCGGAACGGGCCGACCGGCACCGGGCCGCCGAACTCGTCGCCCATCATGGTCAGGCCGCACGGGATGTTCTGGCCGGTGGCCGCCCACGCGGTGGCGTAGGTGGAGTGGGTGTGCACGACGCCGTAGACGTTCGGCATGTGGCGGTAGATGTACGCGTGGGACGCGGTGTCGGAGGACGGGGCCTCGGTGCCGTCGACGACGTTGCCGTCGAGGTCGCACACGACCATCGAGCCCGGGGTCAGGTACTCGTAGCGCACGCCAGACGGCTTGATGACCATGAGGTCGGCGGTGTGCAGACGCTGGGAGACGTTGCCGGCGGTCCACACGACGAGGTTCCACTTGATAAGCTGCTCGTGCAGGGTGGCGACGACCTCGCGCACCTGCTTGACTTCGGCGCGGACTTCCGGACCGTAATCAGCCAGAGTTGCCATTTGGTTGTTCCTTTCGTTGCAAATGATTGACGTGTATGAAGTTGTAAAGGCCAGCGGAGTCTCGGCTCCGCCGTCGTGTCATTTCGACTGAGCGAAGCGAACGGAGAAATCTCTTACGCGGCAAGCCTCTGAAGGATTTCTCGATTCGGCTTCGCCTCACTCGAAATGACATGCCAAGAACAGTGCGATTCAGTCCTCCAGCGGGATCGCGGCGACCGCGGCGTGCTCGATCGGCAGCCCCTTGGTGAAGCGGGCGAAGAAGTCCTCGAAGCCGACGACGTCGCGCGCGTCCGGCACTTCGGTGACGGAGGACGCGTCCTTGAACACGCGGCCGTCGAGGTAGTCGGCGAGGTTGGTGCGCTCCTCGTTCGCGTGCCACAGGTAGTCGGCGAGCACGGCCATGCCCCATGCGCCGCCTTCCGACGCGGTGGCCATGACCTTGATCGGCGTGTTGAACGCGGCGGCGAGGATCTTCTGCGCGACCTTCGGGGTGGCGAAGATGCCGCCGTGTCCGACGAGCGAGTCGATCTGCACGTGCTCGTCCTTGGTCATCACGTCCATGCCGATCTTGACGGGGCTGAACGCGCTGAACAGCTGGGCGCGCATGAAGTTCGCGAGGTTCATGTGGGCCTCGGGGCTGCGCGCGAACAGCGGGCGGCCCTCCTCGAGGCCGGCGAGGAATTCGCCGGAGCGGAACGGGTAGTTGATGAGGCCTCCGCAGTTGCGGTCGGCGTCGTCCGAGATCGCGGTGCGGAACAGCGTGCCGTACAGCGTGCCCGCGTCGACCGGCGTGCCGAGCGCTTCGGCGAACTGGCCGAACAGGCCGACCCACGCGTTGAGGTCGGAGGTGAAGTTGTTGGCGTGGCTCATGCCCGCGAGGTCGCCGGCCGGGGTGGTGACGAGGTCGACTTCCGGGTGCAGGCGCTCGAGCTTGTGTTCGAGGACGACCATCGCGAAGATCGAGGTGCCGGCGGAGACATTGCCGGTGCGTACGCGCACGGAGTTGGTGGCGACCATGCCGGTGCCGGCGTCGCCTTCCGGCGGGGCCAGCGTGATACCGGGCTTCAAGGTGCCGCTCGGATCGAGCAGCAGGGCGCCGGCCTCGGTGAGCTTGCCTGCCGGGGTGCCCGCGACGAGCGGGGTCGGCAGCAGGTCCTCGAGCTTCCACGGCTGCGCGGCGACTTCGGGCAGCGCGTCGAACTTCTCGATGAACGAGGTCTCGTAGGTGTGGGTGGTCGGGTCGATCGGGAACATGCCGGAGGCGTCGCCGACGCCGAGCACCTTCTCGCCGGTGAGTTTCCAGTGCACGTAGCCGGCCAGCGTGGTGAAGTACGCGACCTTGGAGACGTGCTCCTCCTTGTTGAGGACGGCCTGGTAGAGGTGCGCGATGGACCAGCGTTCGGGGATGTTGTACTGGAACAGCTCGGAGAGCTTCTCGTGCGCCTCGTGCGTGTTGGTGTTCTGCCAGGTGCGGAACGGCACGAGCAGCTCGCCGTCCTTATCGAAGGCGAGGTAACCGTGCATCATGGCGGAGAAGCCGATGTGGCCGATCTTGGTGAGCCGTTCGCCGTAGGCGGTGTGCACGTCGTTGGCCATCGTGGCGTAGGCGGTCTGTACGCCCTTCCAGATCTCCTCGAGCGAGTAACTCCACAGACCGTTCTCCAGGTGGCTGGCCCAGCTGTAGTCACCGGACGCGATGGTGGCGTACGTGTCGTCGATCAGCACGGCCTTGATGCGGGTGGAGCCGAATTCGATGCCGAGCGAGGTCTTGCCCGCGCGGATTTTCTCGGCGATGGTCGCGACCTGATCGCTGTCGTTGGTTGCCATACTTTCGATCTCCTTGTGCCTAGCGCCAGAATCCGCCTCTTCGGGGAATTGTTAGCGCTCACTGTTAACGTTCACGATTTTATCGTGACCCACGACAAAGCACAACCTCGCCGTGTCGTGATGTATTGACTGATCTGAGCTTGATAGCCGATTATCGGACGGTCTTATACCACAATCGTCCGAAAGATTTCTCGACTCGGCTTCGCCTCGCTCGAAATGACAGAATCACCGGGCAGCCTCAGCCGAACCGACTGCATCGCCGGCATCATCGCACCGCCTCAATCCCGTCTATCGCCGCGCGGCAGGCCCGAGCGACGACCGGTTGATCACCTTCGCCGGCACCAGTCCCACGCCGTGCGACGACGACGCGAACGCGACCTCGTCGCCCGCCCCCAGCAGATGCAGCACCTCGCGCATCGCCATCGAGCCGAGCTGTTCGAAGTCGGGCCGCACGGTCGTCAGCGGCGGATACATGTTGTCCATCGCCGGCATATCGTCGAATCCGACCAGGCTCACGTCCTGCGGGATGCGCACGTCATGCTCGTGCAGCGCGCGCGCCACGCCGACCGCCTGACTGTCGTTCGCACACACCACCACGGACGGCAGCACGCCGCCCGACTGGCCGATCTGGTCGAGCACATGGTTCATCCGCGCGTACGCCTCGGACGAATCCCACGTCTCGCAACGCACGGTGACCGAGCTGATCGACTTCGCACGGGTCAGTTTCACCCACGCGTCCAGTCGCGTCGCCGCGTCGCGCCACTCGCCGGGACCCGCGAAATACAGCGCGCGACGGTGCCCGTACTCCCCCAGCAGCCGCACGATCTCCTCCATCGCGCCCCACTGGTCGAGTCCCATCATCGATACCTTGCCGTGGTCGCGCGAGCGGATCAGCCGCTGACCCTCGCTGATGCTGAGCGCGCCGTGCGTCGACGTGAGGAACACGCGCGGCTGGTTGACCTGCGTGCGGCAGGCCGCCTCGAACATCACGTCGGTCGGGGTCAGGAAGATGAACGCGTCCACGTTCTGCTCGTTGAACGTGCCGCACAGTTCCTCGAACTCCCTCTGCGTGCACAGCGCCTCGTGCACCATCATCACCGACATGAACAGACCGTGCTGCCGTGCGACGTTCTCGATCGAGGAGATGGCCGAGATCGGGCCGAAGAAGCGCATACCGCCGGCGATCAGGCCGATCGTGCGGGAGCGGCGGGACGCGAGGGCGCGCGCGGAGTTGCTGGGATGGTAGTCAAGCTGCTTGATCGCGGCCTGGACCTTGGCGCGGGTCGAGTCGGACACGTCGGGCGAGTTGTTGATCACGCGCGAGACGGTCTGGTGACTCACCCCCGCCAGTTTGGCGACCTCGAACATTGACGGACGCTTGCTGCCCCGGCTGCTTCCCATACGTCAAAACCTCCCCGCATGTCACGCTGCTGTGCTGGCTTTCAGCATACCGCGTTGCCGATCGCAACACGGTGAGAACGCTCACAATGTACACAGGACGCGTGAGATTCGCCGCCCGGTATCACCGTGCGAGACGCCGTATCACGCGAGGTTCCAGCTGATGCGGTGCAGATCGGACGGACCGTATTGCGCGATGGCGGCGCGATGCGCGGCGGAACCGTATCCCTTGTTGTGATCCCACGCGTACGGCGCGTACTGCGGGTCGCCGTGCGCGAGATCGACCATAAGCCGGTCACGCGTGACCTTGGCGATGACCGCGGCGGTCGCGACGGTGGCGCAGTGCCGGTCGCCCTTGACTTTGGTCGTGATCGTTGCGGGAACGGGCACGGCGGGCGCGTCGAACGTGCCGAGCGCCTTGGTGATGTAGTCGTACGGGCCGTCGAGGATGCCGGCGACCGCGACCGACGGATCGTCGCCGGACCGAACGGCGATACCAAGCGTCTGTTCGAGATCGTCGACGGCCCGCAGCGCGGCAACACCGAGCGCGTAGCCGATGCCCCACTCGTCGATCTCACGGTTGCTGGCCTGACCGATCGCATAGGCCGCGCACCACGACTTGAGCGAGTCCACGATCGCCTCGCGGCGGTGTTCGGTGAGCATCTTGGAATCGGCGACGCCGTCCGGTACGGTCAGCGTCGGCAGATCGCGCGCCCGGATCGCGGCCGCACCGACCATGACCGGACCGGCGAGCGCACCGCGGCCAACCTCGTCGAATCCGATGATCAGATCGGCTCCCTGCGCGGCCAATTCACGTTCCAAGTCGAGCGTAGGCACTTCGGTGATCGCCATCGTCATTCCTTTCCATCGATCAATCTACATAATCAGGTGGAGCTTCGGGATCGACCACCACATAATCAGGCGCAGATCGTCGTTATCCGTTGCTCATCAATCCGCAATCCGCCACAAGTCGGTCATCGAGACACGCCCGCGAACACGTCGTGGTGGGAGTCGAGTGTGCTGATGCGGGCGATCGGCCAGTAGCGGGCGAAAGCGACGCCAACGATGTCGTCGATGGGCACGAGGCCGTGCTCGCCGTCGTCCTGATGGTAACGGGAGTCCGCGGAATTGGCGCGATTGTCGCCCATGACGAACGCGTGGCCGGCGGTGACTTCGACGCGGAACGGGAACGCGCTCGGGGCGACGCCGGCGCGCAGGTACGCGCTTTCGTCGATCGCCGTGCCGTTGACGGTGACCGGCTGGCCTTTGCCGGCGCATTCGACCACGTCGCCGGGCAGGCCGATGAGTCGTTTGATGAGATAGTCGCCGCCGAGCCCGCCATGTTCTTCGGACGGCAGCCAGTGCGCGGGGTCCTTGAAGACGACGATGTCGCCACGTTCGAGTTTGGCATGCCACGGCGCGATGTTCAGGGTGACCACTTTGTCGCCGGGCGCGATGGTATTCCGCATCGAGCCGGAGGGAATGACGTAGCAGCCGACGAGGAAGATACGCACGAACAGCACGATGATGACTGGGATGCCGCACCAGACGATGATGTCATGCCAGAACGCGTTGCGGACGGCGCGATCGGCAGCGTCCGAGACGGTTCGGCCGGCATGGTTGCCACCGTCGCGACGGCCAGGGTCGGGCATGGGCGCGGGGTCGATGCCATGGTCGGCCACCATCAGCGTGTGTTGGTCGTTCGACTGCATGCGCCTTGTCTCCTTGCCGGGTCGTTAAGCGATTCGTGGATTATCTCGTGGTTATTGTAGGCGACGGATACACGACAGCCCGGCACCGACGAACGGTACCGGGCTGCAGGTGCTGTCTTATGCGATCAGACTCACTTGGCGGAGTTGTCGCGGCGCTCGACGATACGAGCGGCCTTGCCGCGCAGGGAGCGCAGGTAGTACAGCTTGGCGCGACGCACACGACCACGACGAACCAGCTTGATGGAGTCGATGGACGGGGAGTGCACCGGGAAGCGGCGCTCCACACCGGTGCCGAAGCTGATCTTGCGCACGACGAAGGTCTCGTGCACGCCAGCACCGTGACGGGCGATCACCACGCCGGTGAAGGTCTGGATACGGGAGTTGTTGCCTTCCTTGATCTTCACGTTCACGTCGACGGTGTCGCCGGGACGGAAGGCCGGGATCTCCTCGGCCGGCTTCATGTGCTTGGCGTCGAAAGCGTCAATAGCGTTAGCCATGTTCATTCCTTAGTCGCTGCCGCATATCAGCCACAGTCAGGGTCTGCCTCGCGTGTTGTGCGGTTGCGAGTGTCGTTGTGCGCTCGTCCGCCAACGATCGGCGACCGGATCGTTTCTCCCTCGGGTTTGCCCTCGGGAAGCCTGTCAATCCGCCGGAAGACTGGCCGTGACTTTCGCCCGCGGCCGTCCGGCTGGACCCTCGGAGAGACCGGCTTATGCGGCGACCCGCCTCTCGACACAGCAATCAGCTAGTCTACGCCCAAGTCAAGACACGATTGTCGACGATTATCGACTGACTATCGATGCATGAGCTCGGCGACGGCTGCGCGTATGGCAGGTTCGGCGGCGGCCGGGTTGTCGATGGCGGCGACGGATCGTTCGATCGGGCACAGGCCGGTTTTGGCGCGGTCGAGGATGCGCGGCACGAGTGTGCCGTAGCCGGCCTCGATGCCGTTGGCCCGCAATGCTGCCAGGCCGGCTTCGCTCATGGTCTGCGCGTAGACGGCGCGCACTCCGAGCCGCGCGTACAGCAGCGCCGCGCCTTTGCCGACCACGCGATCGGCGGCCGCGAATCCGTCCAACCGCTGCCCGACCGCCAGCCATTGCAGCAGCGGGCGCACGCCGCGGCCCGTGCCGGTCAGGATCGTCGACCGTCCGGTCTCACCGTCGATGCGGCATGCCGCGCAGCCGAGCGAGTCATCGGCCAGCAACACGGCCTTCGCACGGTCGAGGTCGGCTGTTGCGGACGAATCGGTCATCATGTCTCCTCTCATACGATGACCCCTCGTGCAGCGAGGGGTCATCTCGACATCCGTTATGCGGCTGTCAGTCGCGGCGGCGATCCACGGCGGCCATGATCACGGGCACAAGCACCCACTGCAGCACGAGTCCCGGCAGTCCGGTCACGACCGCGGCGGCAACGGACGCGACGGTCATCGTCGTGTTGCCGAGCAGCGACACGGCCACGGCGATCGCGAGCGCGTCGACGATACGGCCTGCGACCTGTGCGCCGACCAGCTTGACGAGCCAGCCAAGCGGCGATGGCACGGCGGCCGGCAGACGCACACCGCGCAGGAGTCCGGCGAACAGACCGTACGCGGCGAGTTCGATCACCATGAACGGCACCATCGGGACCATCGGCATGCCGGTCAGCAGGAAGCTGACAATCGGGGCAAGCGCGCCGGTCGCCAGTCCCGCGAACGGACCGGCCAACAGGCCGACGAGCAGAACCGGCAGGTGCATCGGCAGCAGGGTCTGGCCGACCATCGTGCCGAGGCCAAGCGCCGCGCCTGCGACGTGGAACACCTGCGGCAAGGCGACGGCAGCGACCACGGCGATGACCGCGGCGGCGGTCTGGAATGTCACCGACGGCAGCGTGGCCGTGAACGAACGGCTGCGCACGGTTTCAGTGGTTTCGATTGGTTGCATCACAAACTCCTTTTCAACGGAATGACGATCAGGCTCACCGCTGGTCGAGGTCGACGAGTTGGTATTCGCGGCTGCCGAGGCCCATCTCGACCGCGTGTTCGATGGTGTGGATGCCGTGGCGCGATTCGATGCGCTCGATCATCGCGGAATTGTCCTCATCGGACGTGTAGATCCGGTCGACGCACGCCTGGTCGACGGCCACCGGGTCGAGCGACGAGAAGATGCCGATGTCGTGCATGCACGGCGCATGCGGGTTGCCGTCGCAGTCGCAGTCGACCGAGAGGTTGTTCATCACGTTGATGAACAGCATGTTGCCCTTGAGCGCGTTGAACACGGCGGTCGCGGCCTCGGCCATCGCCTCGAGGAACGCGTCCTGCTCGCCGCTGAACGGGTTGTCGAGGATCTTGTCGCCGCCGGAATGCAGCCTGCGCTTGCCGTTCGACGAGGCCATGCCGATCGAGATGTTCTTGAGCGCGCCGCCGAAACCGCCCATCACGTGCCCCTTGAAATGCGAGAGCACGGCGTAGTAGTCGTAGTTCGGGAAGTGCGAGCCGACGATGTCGCCGGTGATGCGTGTGCCGCCTTCGACCGGGATCGTGATCTCGCCGTCCTCGTCCTGAATGTCGCACGGCGCGATGTCGGTGAAGCCGTGCTCGCGGATCGTCTTCCAGTGGTGTTCGCTGGTGTCGCGCGTGCCCGGGTACGCGGTGTTGCATTCGACGATCGTGCCGTCGAGCTCGTGTACGAGATCGGCGATGAGCGCCGGTTGCAGGTAGTGTTTGTTGCCGCCTTCGCCGGAGCTGAGCTTGACCGCGACCTTGCCCTGCGGGCGGGCGTTCAGCGCCTCGTAGGCCCGCATCAGTCCGGCCGGGCTGATGTCGCGCGTGAAGTAGACCTTGGCCGCCATCGGATAATCGGTCTGGTAGGTCGTTACCATGCTGCCTCCTTGCTTCATTGATTACTCCCGACTTCCAAGGATACTCAGCCCGCGTTACCTACGATCGTTCGCGCATGGCGGTTTCCTCTCGCCGAAAGGTCCTTCGGCGAGCGCTTTGCCGTCACTCAGATCGTCTACCGCAGTCGGAAGTCGGCGAGTGCGCCGGGTCGTCCGAGCGGGTCGCCGGCCGATGTGCCGGCGCCATCTGTCGTGTCGCTGTCATCGCCCGCCGCGTCGCTGCCGTCCGCGCCGTCCAGACTGATCGTGACGGACGAACGTCCGCTATGCGTCCACAGCGTCCGCAACGACAGCGACGCGCCGCTCGTCGCGAGGTCGGGGTCGATCGGCACCGGCACGACGACCGACTGCCCCTGCGCGAGCATGATGCTGTCCACGCCGCCGTTTGCGGTGCCGACGTTGCGTCCGATCGCGGAATGTACGGCGAGTTCGAGGCTGATCGAGGTCACGGTGCCGGGTATGCGGCTGCGCACGGTCACGTCGACGATGTGCTGGCCGTCGTTGATCGTGCGGTCGTCGCCGTTGGCGGCCGCGTCGTAGATGCCTTGGTCGGTGACGGCGACGATGTCGTACGGCGGTGTGAACGGTTCGCCGGCCGGCAGTCCGAGATCGTCGCGCAGCGCGGCGTCGGTATGGTTGGAGAAGGAGATCAGGTCGCTCAGCAGTGTGTGCGCGTCGGTGACGTCGATGGATGAGGCCGTGTATCGTGCCGATTGTTCGAGGTTGCCGTACTGTTTGACGACGTCGTCCAGTGCGTCGGTGACGCTGTCGGGCCAGGTGCGCTCAAGCAGCATCGCGTAGGTGCGGTGCAGCGCCTTCGCGACGGTGCCGGCCTGTTCGTGGATGGCGGCGAGATCGTTGCCGGCGAACGTTGGCAGTGCGTCTTGCACAGGCTGCCATGATGCGGCGACCGCCTTGGCATAGTAGGTTGCGGCCTTCCGTCCGGTGAGCTGCGGCCCGTCGTACTGCGGATAGTCGACGTATGACGGCGCGCGGCCGTTCACCTGGTATATCGCGTCGGACAGGCATACGTCGGAGCTGATCGCCTGCACGCCGCCGAGCAGGTAGCCGCCGATCGCCGCTGTGACGGCGAGAACGGCCGGCACGAGGAACGTCCAGATGGTCGGCTTCCACGAGGGGATCTGCGCGAGGATGTCAGGCGGGATGCGATCGTTGGCATTGGCATGCGATCTGCGGTCACGACCGGCCTGATGCCTTGCCTTGCGATCGTTGGCGTCGACTTGCAGATCGTCGTTCACGTTACCGGACTGTGGCATGTCGCTCATCGTGGACCGTCTCCTTACGCGATGCGGAACTCGTTCAACGCCGTGACCGCAGCCGACTGCCCGGCCGTGTAGTCGTCGCCGACGATGAGGTCGCCGGCCGTATGCACCGACCAGCTGGATGCCGTAAGCCGGTAGCCGGATCGCACGAGTTTCGAGTTGATGCCGACCGTGAGCGTGACCTTGCCGCCATCGTGGATATAGTTCGGGTTGTCGACGTCGGCCATGGTGCTGGCAAGCAGGTCGGTGGCAACGATCGTGCCGTTCTGGTCGAGCAAGTTGAGCCGCAACGCCAGATATGGCACGTCCGCCGGCACGTGACTGGTGACGGAGATCGCGACGCATCGGCGGGTCACGGTGCGCTCTTCGCCGTCGATGAACGCAAGCTGGTCGCAGTTGCCCGCGTCCTTGGCATCGGTGATGTCGAACGGTATGTCCGGCTCGGGCTCGGCGTCGAGTTCCAGTGTCGTGCGGATGATCCGCTGTACGTCGGAGGCAGTGCGCGCGGCCGACAGCGTACCGAACAGCAGGTCTTCGATAGCCTGCCAGTTGGTGTTCGTGATGATGTTGCCGTAGACGGATGCGCGATGCTGATATTCGATAATCGCGACGCGGATCGGCTTGTCGAGCCGTTCCGGCCACGTGCGTGCCGCTAACGTATGCGCGGCTTGCAAGGCCGTATCGCGGGCCGTTTTGGCCGCATTATGGACGACCGTAAGGTCGCCCGACAACGTTGCCATGCGTACGGCGTCGACGGCCGGATACACCGGGCGGACGGCCTTGGCGAAATAGTCGGAAGCGTCGCCCATGTCGAGGCGTTCGCCGGACGGCTCGAGCGGGGTGAATCCGCCGTAACAGTAGTCGATGCCGTCGTGGGCCGAACAGTTGACCGCGGAACCGCCCTGCCGCGCGCGGTGGAACAGGAATCCTCCGGCGCCGGCTGCGAGCACGATTACGGCGATCAGCAGCACCAGCCAACGCGGCATGCGCATCCGGCGGCCGATTTCCTCGGAAACCGCCTCTGGCAGATCATCATCCGCGGCATAGGCGCCGTCATCATCGGCGGCCGGCACGTCGGCATGGCCGGCACCGTCATCTCCGACGACATACAGACCGTGCGGACGAACGATATCGACGTCATCTGCGGAAACATCACCGGAGAGTGCATCGGTCCCGGCATCATCGATTCCGTGCCGACGACGTACATCATCGACGGCGTCCGCGGCATTGTCCCACGGTACCTGATCGTCCGTCATCGCACTCCCCTTCGTCCCTCGCCGTCCCCGACAGTCACATCATACGTCGGCTCGCCCCTCCCCGGCGATATCCCAACGCGACTATTTGCGGAACAACAAGTTGAGGCTCCCCTCCATGCAGGATGGGGGGGGAGCCTCAATCTAGTCCGTTCGCGCGGTCATTGCGACCGAGCGCGGCGAATCAGAACTCGCGGTTCGCGCGATAGAACTGGATGAGCGCCTGGGTGGACGCGTCCTGCGCGGCCAGGGCCTCGTCGTCCTTGGAGATCGCCGGGGTGATCTGCTTGGCGAGCTGCTTGCCGAGCTCGACGCCCCACTGATCGTAGGAGTCCAGGCCCCACACGGTGCCCTCGACGAAGGTGATGTGCTCGTACAGGGCGATGAGCTCGCCGAGCGAGAACGGGGTCAGCGCGACGCCGAAGATCGAGGTGGTCGGGCGGTTGCCGGTGAACACGCGGGCCGGGACGATCTCCTCCGGGGTGCCTTCGGCACGGACCTCGTCGGCGGTCTTGCCGAACGCGAGGGCCTTGGTCTGCGCGAGGTAGTTGCCGAGGAACAGCTCGTGCACGTCCTGGTCGCCGTCCTTGGTCGGGTTCGGGGTGTTGACGAACGCGATGAAGTCGGCCGGGATGAGCTGGGTGCCCTGGTGGATCAGCTGGTAGAAGGCGTGCTGGCCGTTGGTGCCCGGCTCGCCCCAGAAGATCTCGCCGGTCTCGGTGGTGACCGGAGTGCCGTCCCAACGCACGGACTTGCCGTTGGACTCCATGGTCAGCTGCTGCAGGTACGCCGGGAAGCGGTGCAGGTACTGGTCGTACGGCAGCACGGCGTGCGAGGCGGCCTTGAAGAAGTTGCGGTACCAGACGTTGAGCATGCCGAGCAGCACGACGACGTTCTTCTCGAACGGGGTGTTGGCGAAGTACTCGTCGATCTCGTGGAAGCCGTGCAGGAACTCCTCGAAGCGGGCCGGGCCGAAGACCACGGCGAGGGAGGTGCCGACGGCGGAATCGACGGAGTAGCGGCCGCCGACCCAGTTCCAGAAGCCGAACGCGTTGTTCGGGTCGATGCCGAACTCGGCGACCTTCTCCAGGTTGGTGGAGACGGCGACGAAGTGCTTCTTGATGGCTTCGGCGCGGGCGGCCTCGTCGCCCTCAGCGATGGCGCCGTTGGCGACCAGCTGCTCGAGCAGCCAGGTGCGGGCCTCACGGGCGTTGGTCAGGGTCTCCAGCGTGGTGAAGGTCTTGGAGACGATGATGAACAGGGTGGTCTCCGGGTCGAGGCCCTTGGTCTTCTCGGCCAGGTCGTTCGGGTCGATGTTGGAGATGTAGCGGGCGGAGATGCCGGCGTCAGCGTACGGCTTGAGCGCCTCGTACACCATGACGGGGCCCAGGTCGGAACCGCCGATGCCGATGTTGACGACGGTCTCGATCTTACGGCCGGTGATGCCGGTCCACTTGCCGGAACGCACCTCGTCGGCGAACTTGTAGATGCGCTCGAGCACCTCACGCACGTCCTTGACGGTGTCCTGGCCGTCGACGATGTACTTGCCCTCGTCCTCGACCGGGCGGCGCAGCGCGGTGTGCAGCACGGCGCGATCCTCGGTGTTGTTGATGTGGACGCCGGAGTACATGGCCTTGATGCGGTCGCCCAGCTTGACCTCGTCGGCGAGGAAGGTGAACAGGCGCAGGGTCTCCGGCTTGATCAGGTTCTTGGACAGATCGAAGTGCAGGTCGCCGGCGTCGAAGCTCAGCTCCTTGACGCGATCGGAGTCTTCCGCGAACCACTTCTTGAGGCTGATGCCCTCGGCCTGCAGCTCGTCGTAGTGCTTCTGCAGGGCGACCCACGCCGGGGTCTTCGTGGCGTCGATAGGAGGATTGATGGCCATAGGTATTGGTCCTTTCATCATCACTTAGCGAAGCGACGCGGCACCGCCGTCGACCGTCGGCCGAGCCGGAACCGTATCGTTTACTTCATAGAACAAGATACTCACAAAAGCAGACATAACTACACAAATTAACGTCACGACAACGTACCGGTGAACATCGGGAAACCATAGGCGAACATTACGAAGCAAACGTTAGCAATATCGTGGCATCAGAACACGGCAGCGCCGCACCGGCGGCCACGGCGACGCCGCCGCGACATCGCCGTGGCGTCGCGACTCCACCGACAGTCAGTCAAACGGTCGGACGCTTGGAGCAGAAGCTCGACCGACCGGCGAAACAACCCCGACCACACCGGGCGCCTCCCCCAACCATCACCGCGCCAACCACGCGACACGCCGCACGACACCATCGCCCGAGCCACGATTTGCCATCATCCATATCATCCGGTACACTAACCTTCTTGTGCGCGGAAAGCGAATGCGATCCGGGCAACAAGCCACTTTAGCTCAGTCGGTAGAGCGGCTCACTCGTAATGAGCAGGTCGACAGTTCGATTCTGTCAAGTGGCTCCACCACCCCGAACCCAACCGGTTCGGGGTTTTTGTTTTTCCTCTGTCCCTGACCCCACCACCCGGGCTTACGGCCGGCTCAGGGCGCGAAACCGGCAGTAAGCCCGGGAAGTGCACGGCAGATGGTCTTGGCCCCCGGGCAGTGCACGGCGGGTGGTTCTGGCTCCCCGGGCATACGGCCGGTTCAGCCCCTCAAACCGGCCGTATGCCCGGATGACGGCGTGCCCCTCCCGGGCTTACGGCCGGTTCCGAGCATCGCAGAGGCCGTAAGCCCGGGAAGCCACAAGCCACGACCGCGTGCCGCGCCCGTGCGCCGCGCGCGGACACAACACCCGCCTAAGGCAGGGCTCATGCTAGATTGGCACCTTGCGCGCGCGTGGCGGAATTGGTAGACGCGCAGGATTTAGGTTCCTGTGTCTTGTACGTGTGGGTTCGAGTCCCATCGCGCGCACTCCCCGACTCCCTTGCGGCCCTGTGCCGACCAACGATCGGGCCGGGCCAGGTCGAACACGGGAGAGGAACCACGCAGCCATGTCCGCTATTCTCAAGCCCATCGCGTTCCTGATCATCATCTTCGCCGCGTATGCGGTCAAGCGGGCGGGCCTGTTCAAAGCGCGCGACTATCGCGTCATGCAGGTCGTCGTGTTCAACTTCACGCTGCCCGCGTCGGTCATCGTCTCGTTCGCCACGAATCCGCACCATATCAGCATGCTGCTGGTCTCCGCGTTCGGTTTTCTGTGCGCGATGCTGCCACTGCCGCTCGTCTATCTCGCCACGCGGCGCAAGCCGGTCGCCGACCGCGCGTTCCTCATGCTCAACGCGTCCGGATTCAACGTGGGCAACTTCTGCTTCCCCGTCCTGCAGGCGTTCATGGGACCGTCCGCGCTCATCACGGCGGCCATGTTCGACGTCGGCAATTCGATCATGGTGACGGCCGGCACGAACGTGATGACCACGTCGCTGCTGCACATCGACATGGATAAGCCGCTGACCGAACAGGACGCGGGCGACGCGCCGACCGTGCCGTACGTGCGCCCGACCGACCGCGACGCGCGGCGCATGGCCCGGCGCGCGAAACTGCGCAAGATCGTCATGGGATTCGTCACGTCGATTCCGTTCGACATCTACATGCTCATGATCGTGATCATGCTGTTCGACGTGAAGATCCCGTCCGTGGTGCCGACGCTGCTGCAGCCGGTGGCCGATGCGAATTCGTTCTGCTCGGTGTTCATGGTGGGCATGCTGATGGATCTGCCGAAGACCGGCAAGGATGTGAAGGACGTGGCCCGCGTGCTCGGATGGCGACTGCCGATGGGGCTGCTGTTCGCGTGCGCCGCATGGTTCCTGCTCCCGTTCGACGCCGAGGTGCGCAAGGCGGCCGTGATGCTCACGCTCGCGCCGACCGCCGTGTTCTCGACGCTGTTCACCGACAAGGTGCTCGGCAACGCGAAGCTCGCAGGCTTCACGCTCGCCACGTCGGCGATCATCGCGATCTGCCTGATGACCGGCGCGAACTTCCTGCTGCCGGCGTGACGGCATACGCCTGACTTGATGCTGAAATGGCCGAAATCGAACCCGATTTCGGCCATTTCAGCATCTATCTATCAGCAGGTCAGTGCCCAAGCACCTTGTGCGCGAGCTGCTGCACGTTGAACCGCAACGCGTCCACTGGCAGCGTGAATTCGCCGGGCAGCTCCTCCACATAGCCGTTGAACCCCTGCTTGAACTCGAGCACGCCGCGCCCCTCGGCGTCCGGATCGTCGAAGACGCCCTCAATGCCGTAGAAGTTGTACCGGGTGATGCCCAGTTCGAGACACTGCGTCATCGCCACGTGCTGAATGAGCGCGGACGCATAGAACGGCTTGTACTTCTCGATGCTGCCGGAGAACAGGTACACGCGTTCCTGCGGGTGGTCGACGAACATGGACGCGGCCGCCGGCAGCACGTCGCCGTCCTTCGCAAACTCGGCAGCCTCCGCGAGACGCTTGTCGGCGGCGGCCAGGTTGCGGCTCTCCTCGCCGAGCTGGCGTTCCGTCTTCGTGGTCGGATGCTCGTCGTATTTGGCCTGCAGATCGGCCACCTTCGCCTGCAAAGCCGCACGTTTGCGTTCCATGTCGGCCACGTATTCGGCGATGTGGATCTCGGCCAACAGGTAGTGGACCTTGTTGCCGAACGCCTGTTTGAACTGGTGGAAGTACTGCTCGTCGCGCGCCGTGAAGTTGCGCCGGTCGGCGGTCTGATGTTCGATGTCGGAGAACACGTCCAGTTCGTCCTCATCGATCTCGCGCACGTGCACGCCCATCGACGAGGCCCGCTTGACGCTCCACTGTGTGCGCTTGTCGTATGACTTGAGCAGCGCCTTCTCGTCGGCCAGACCGCTCAGATCCTTGACGTACACCCAGCGGTTGATCACCGCGCCGTATCCGCGCGTGAACCCGGCATGCCGCCATCCGAGCGCCGTGTAGTTCGCCACTTCGGCGTCGTCCGGCGCACCGGTCGGCTCGCCCTGCGAATCACGCACGCAGTACACCGCGCTCGGCCATGCGGTCACGCTGATCGCCTTGCGCCGGCGTGCGGCGGTACGGATGCCGTCGGTGATCGTACGCAGCACGTCCGTGTCATGCGGGTCGCACAACGGTCCGAGCCACACCGATCCTTCCAGTCCGAACCGGCTGCGCGCGTACGCGATCTCGGCTGCGGCGACCATCTCGTCGCCACGCCACACGCCCACATAGTCGACTGCTCGGCCGGTGCGCGACACGTAGCGCGCCATGTACGACGTCTGCTGGAAATTGCCTTGGGGATATGCGAACGAGAACGCGTCCATCTGATCGCCGGTGATGGTCGTGCACCGGAGCGTTTCGTTGCCGTTTGCTGTCATTGCCTTGTTCCTTTGATTGGGTTCCTGCCGGCATTGCGGGCGCATGCGCGGGCGACGCGTCCTGCGTCGCGCCGCATCGTGCGCACATCCTGCCGTATCGAAAAGCCTGGTTAGTGCAGCAGTCGTTCGATGGCTGGCACGAGCGCGCGCAGGGCCTTGCCTCGGTGCGAGATCGCGTTCTTCTCGGCCGAGGTCAGTTCGGCGCTGGTGAGGCGGCCGTCCTCACCGTCGGCCACGGCACGTTCGGGCTGGTCGTCCGGCTCGAATAGCGGATCGTAGCCGAATCCGTTGGCGCCGCGAGGCTCGTGGATGATGCGGCCGGTCATGTCGCCGAGTTCGACGACCTGTTCGGCGATCGGATAGCGGTCGGCGAGTGCGGCTTCGGACTGCGGCGAGTCCGATGCGATGATGACCGGAACGTCGTCGACGTCGCGTCCCGTGGTGTCCGGCACGACGAGTGCGGCGGCGCAGCGGAACCGCGCGGTGCGCTTGGCGTCCGGGATGTCGGCGATCTGGGCGAGCAGCAGCGCGTTGTTCGCCGCGTCGTCGCCGTGGCGGCCGGCCCAGCGGGCGGACAGGATGCCGGGCGCGTTGCCCATCACGTCGACGATGAGTCCGGAGTCGTCGGCGATGGCCGGGCAGCCGGTGCGTTCGGCCACGTCGCGCGCCTTGAGCAACGCGTTCTCTTGGAACGTGACGCCGGTTTCGACCGGATCGGGCAGGTTGAGGCTGCCGGCGGAGACGAGTTCGATGCGGGCCGCATCCGGACCGAGTCCGGTTTCGAGGATGCGGCGGATTTCGATGAGTTTGCCTTCGTTGTGCGTGGCGACGATGAGTTTCATGATGTCTCCATCTCTTGAATTCCTTTGCTCGGGGCTTCCACGAGGAGTGCGACAATCAACGCTTGTATGCATATCCTCCGACGCTCCCCCAGTCAGCTACGCTGACAGCCCCCTCAGCCGAGGGGGCGAGGAATAGGGACTAGTCCTGCGCGAGGGCGGCCTGCTGGGCGGCCTGCAGCTCGCGGTTGCCCTTTTCCGCGAGGTCGAGCAGCGTGTTGAGCTCGGCGCGGTTGAACGGGCGGTGTTCGGCGGTGCCCTGGATTTCGATGAACGTGCCGGAGCCGGTCATGGCGACGTTCATGTCGGTCATCGCGCGGCTGTCCTCCGGGTACGGCAGGTCGAGCATCGGCGTACCGTCGATGACGCCGACCGACACGGCCGACACCACGTCCTTCAGTACACGGTCCGCGGACTTGATGTGCTTGTTCTTCTCGGCCCAGTGCATCGCGTCGACGAGCGCGACGTACGCGCCGGTGATCGACGCGGTGCGCGTGCCGCCGTCGGCCTGCAGCACGTCGCAGTCGATCTGCACCATGTTCTCGCCGAGCGCCTTCATGTCGACCACGCCGCGCAGGCAGCGTCCGATCAGTCGGCTGATCTCGTGCGTGCGACCGCCGATCTTGCCCTTGACGGACTCACGGTCGGTGCGTTCCGCGGTCGCGCGCGGCAGCATCGAGTACTCGGCCGTCACCCAGCCGAGTCCGGAATCCTTGCGCCAGCGCGGCACGCCGGGCGTGAACGTCGCGGTGCACATCACGCGCGTGTTGCCGCATTCGATGAGCACCGAGCCTTCCGGCACGTCGGTGAAGTGACGGGTGATGCGCACCGGGCGAAGCTGGTCGACCGCGCGTCCGTCGGCGCGCAGCACGGTATCGTTTCCAAGCAAATCCTTGATCTGAGCCATACCGCCCAACCTAGCACCAGCCGCGCACCGGCCGGCACACCAACCGCAGGCGACTTAGCCGAGCAGCGGTCTAGCCGGCTCGATCTTGTCGATGATGAAGAGGATCAGCCCGAGGATGAAGAACCCGGCGGCCAGTTCCGCGCAGCTGATGCCGAACTGCATCCAGCCGAGTGCGTTCGCGTCGATGAACGTGTACGGGTACGGGTTGCCGCCGGCGGCCGGCCCGGCATGCGGCCAGATGAGCGCGCGGATGACGATGAACGCGAGCCACAGGGGCAGGTAGGCCAGCCAGCTGAACGGGTAATGCCATTTGAACCGGCGGTGCGAGTCGAACAGGATGAAGTCGAGCACCGCCATGATCGGAGCGATCCGGTGCAGCATCGTGTTGGTCATGACGCCGAGTATCTGGGGCACGTAATTCGGGTCGTCGGGCGGCATGAGCAGGAACGCGACGATCGCGGCGATGAGGGCGTAGAGCGTGACCATGCCCTTGAGCCATGCGGGCGGCTGCACGCCTTTGACGAGGCTCGCCGCCGCGGCCCACAGCATCGTGAACCCGAGCACGAAGCCGGTCTGGAACGTGAAGTACACCCACAGTTCCGGCCGCTGCCATGCCTCGTACGTCCCCACGAAGCACAGTCCGGCGATCGCCAGCCGCCACAGTCCCGCAATGAATCGCATACCGGCCAGTCTACGCGCGGGGTGCGCGCGGTGCCCGATACATTCCGCGAATGATTGGCCCGTAAGCGCACGGCGCGGTAGGCTGGTACGCAAACGAAACAAGGGAGATTCCATGGACTATTCACCGGCTTTGATGACCGACATGTACGAGTACACGATGCTGGACGCGACGCTGCGCGATGGCACGACGAACCGCAAATGCGTGTTCGAGGTGTACACGCGGCACCTGCCCGAAGGCCGCCGCTACGGTGTGACGGCCGGCACCGGACGCATCCTCGACGCGCTCGAACGGTTCCATCTGGACGACGAGGATTTGAGGTTCCTGTCCGACCGCAAGGTCGTGAGTCCGGAGACGATCAAGTGGCTGGAGAACTACCGGTTCTCCGGTTCGATCAAGGGCTACCGCGAGGGCGAGATGTTCTTCCCGAACTCGCCGATCCTGCAGGTCGAGGGCACGTTCGGCGAGTGCACGCTGCTCGAGACGCTGGTGCTGTCGATCCTGAACTACGATTCGGCGGTCGCGTCGGCCGCCTCGCGCATGGTGTCGGCCGCGAAGGACCGCCCGTGCATGGACATGGGCGGGCGGCGCACGAACGAATGGGCCGCGGTAGCGGCAGCGCGAGCCGCGGTGATCGGCGGGTTCAAGGGCACGGCGAACCTGCTGGCCGCGCAGATGTACGGGCTGAAGGCGATCGGCACGGCCGCGCACTGCTTCACGCTCGTGCATGATTCGGAGCGCGACGCGTTCGCCTCGCAGATCGCCGCGCTGGGCAAGAACACGACGCTGCTCGTGGACACGTACAACATCGAGGAAGCAGTGAAGACCGCGGTCGAAGTGGCCGGGCCGGAACTCGGCGGCATCCGCATCGACTCGGGCGATCTGGCCTCGCTCGCGCAGCGCGTGCGCAACCAGCTGGACGCGTTGGGCGCAACGAACACGAAGATCACGGTGACGAACGACCTGGACGAGTACGCGCTGGCCGCGTTGCAGACCGCGCCGGTCGATTCGTACGGCGTGGGCACGATGCTCGTGACCGGTTCGGGCGCACCGACCTGCGCGATGGTGTACAAGCTGACCGAACGCGAGAACGCGGACGGCGTGATGCAGCCGGTGGCCAAGAAGTCGAAGGACAAGGCGTCGATTCCGGGACGCAAGCTCGCGTACCGTTCGTACGAGTACAATCTCGCCGACTGCGAGCATGTGATCTCCGGCTCGGAGGACGCGCTGGCCGCCTACGAACCGAAGGACGGTTGGAAGGATCTGCTGGTCGACTACGTCGATCACGGCCAGATCAATCCGCAATATCAAGGCCACGACGCAATCATGGCCGCGCACGAGTACCGTGCGCGGGCGTTGGCCGAACTGCCGATCACCGCGCAGTCGCTGATGAAGGGCGAGCCGGTGATTCCTACTGAGACCACGGTTCTCTAACGGGAACCCTCACTCCGCAGGAATCCTTCACAGCTCACCATCGCAGCCACTCACCTCGCCTACGGACGGTCCACCGGACTGTCCGTTTTCACGGCTCGGCTACTGAGACCGCCGTCCTGTGACCGTCAACCCTCGTGGTGCGTGGCGGAAATCAGTGCATCATCTCCTCGTAAATGCGCTTGCAGTCAGGGCAGACCGGGTACTTGGACGGGTCGTGCTTGGGCACCCACACCTTGCCGCACAGTGCCACGACCGGCCGCCCGGTCATGCGCGATTCGGCGATACGCTCCTTGGACACATAGTGCGCGTAGCGATCCGCGTCGCCCCCGTCGTCCTTGAGTGGCTGCTCCTTGATCTGCGGCCGCTCAAGCACCGCCGTGCCGGAACCCGTATCGGGCGTGGACAGGGGCGAGACCGGGTCGGCCAGATCGCACACGTTCGCACCGTCAGTCATCATCATCGACATCACAACCTCCCACTCATGTCCAATGTCATGGTCAATCATACGGCCACCCGCAAGGCCGGCAGTAAAACCGCCGCGTTCCCCGCACGTCGCCCCGCCGACTTCGCCGCGACGCGGTAGGCTGTACCGTATGACTATCGCAGTGTGTCCAGGATCGTATGACCCCGTAACGGCAGGGCATTTGGACGTGATCGAACGATGTGCGCGCTTCTTCGACGAAGTGCATGTGGTGGTGGCCGTCAACGCCGCGAAAACGCCGATGTTTTCGGAGGCCACGCGCGTCGACGTGATCCGTCGGGCCATCGCCAAGGACGGGTACGGCAACATCAAGGTCGCCTCGACGGAGGGGCTCATCACCGACTATTGCAAGCAGGTCGGCGCGACGGTGATCGTCAAGGGACTGCGGCAGAACGGCGACTATGAGGCCGAGCTCGGTATGGCGCTCGTCAACCGCAAGCTCGCGGGTATCGAGACGCTGTTCCTGCCGGCCGATCCGATGCTCGAGCACATCTCCAGTTCGATCGTCAAGGACGTGGCCCGGCACGGCGGCGACGTGACCGGCATGGTGCCCGACTGCGTGGTGCCGATGCTCAACGAGGCGCTACGTTCGGAACGCATGACGCGCGACGCGCAGCCGACGCAGAAGGAAGGGGATTGATCGACATGACTGATGAGTTCGATCAGACAGACGAACGTGCCGCCCAGCCCGCACCGACCGGACAGGTCGCACAGGACGGCGGGCTGATGCCGCAGACCACGGACCAGCCGTCGCAGACCGCCGACGCGCACGAGGTCGCACAGTCCGACGCACCGACCGGATACGATCTCGGCGCCACGCAGCCGCACCAGACCATCCCGTCCGCCACACAGCCGGCCACGCCGGTCGCACCGTCCGCCTCGCCGTCAGCTCCACAGTCTTCGTCGCGCCGCCCGTTCCCGATCGATGCGCTGCCCGACCTGCGCGAACCGTCCGCCGGCGGAAACGACGATCTCGATCCGGCTGACGCGCAGTCGCGCGATGAATTCACCACCGTGTACGACATCATCGATCAAATGGAGGCTGCGCTGAGCGAAGCCAAAGGCAGCCTGTTCACACCCGGTCTGGTGAAGGTCGACCGCGACGAGTTCGGCGGTCAGCTCGACGAGCTCAAGAAGATGCTTCCCGTGCAGCTCGAACGCGCGTCCGCCCTGATGCGCGAGGCCGAGCGCAGGCTCGAATCGGCACAGACGCAAGCGAACGCGATCGTCGCCTCGGCGCAGAGCCGCGCAGCCGACATGATCAAGGACGCGAACGACCAGGCGCAGTTCCTCGCCGGTCAGGAGAACGTGACCGAGATCGCCCGGCAGAAGGCGCGCGCGATCCTCGACCAGGCACAGGCCAAGGCCGACCGGCTCACGCAGGGCGCCGACAAGTACTGCACCACGGTGATGGAAGGCTTGCAGGCGCAGCTCGGCAAACTCGACCGCGACGTGCAGGCCGGCCTTAATGTACTGTATGAACGCCAGCGCACCGCCGGCGAGCAACTCCCCCATCTCGATAACAACGACTATCCGGAAAGCTGAAACCATGCCTCGTCCTGAAGATTCCCAGTGGGCCGTGTCCGTGGCGCAGGTCGCGTCGCGCGCCGGCCAGAGCAAGCCGATCGATGCCGTGTTCCCCGCGCCGAGTGGCATCGGCGATCAGGTGATCGGCGTCGATGAGGGCGCGGATGTGCACGTTGTCGGCTCGTTCGATTCGATTGTCGACGGACTGATCCTGACCGCGCGCATCAACGCGCCAGTGCACGCCGAATGCACGCGCTGCCTCAAGCCGATCAAGCGCGACTGGAGCGTGGACGTGACCGCGTTCTTCCCATACGATTCCGCCGATTCCAACGGTTCCGGCAAGGGCGGCAAGCACGACGACAAGGGCGAGGTCGAGATCATCGCCGGCGAGGACGAGTCTGAGGACACGTATCCGCTGCTGAACAACGGATCGTTCGCCGATCTGGAGGCGCTGATCCGCGACACGCTGGTCGAGGCGCTGCCGTTGCAGCCGCTGTGCAAGCCGGACTGTCTCGGCCTGTGCTCGCAGTGCGGCGCGGATCTCAACGAGGATCCGGACCATCATCACGACGTGGTCGACAACCGGTTCGCCGCGCTGGCCGCGCTCAAGGCCCAGCTCGAGGCGCAGGAGTAAGACCGATGCGGCCGCCGGCCGTGCCCGACTGGACTTTGTACGCCCGTTGCGTTAAACTACCGAACGCTTAAGCTCAATCGTTCGAACGAAACAGAGGAATACAAATGGCACTGCCTAAGTACAAGACCTCGCGCGCCAACACTCACTCGCGTCGCGCGAACTGGAAGGCGTCTGCTGTGCAGACCGTCACCTGCCCGAACTGCGGCGCTCCCCAGTTGCCGCACATGGCCTGCCCGAGCTGCGGCAACTTCCGCGGCCGCACCTACCGCGAGGCCATCCGCTCCGCTCACACCAAGTGATCCGGCTGCGTTAAGCATCGAAAGCCCTGCCATCGACGGGTGGCGGGGCTTTTTCGTACCTGCGTGCCGATCCGCCAGTATATCCACCAGCCCATCCGCCCGCCGATCTGCCCAGGCAGCCGACACTGTCCCGACACCGCGATAGAGAAGGAACCATGACTTCGACGAATACGACCAACACCGCAGACGTTCCCGCACCCGCCAGCCCCACCAATCCGCTGCTGGAGGCGCTTGGCACCACGATCAGCCCCGAGCTGCTCGTGCAAGCGCTCACCCACCGCTCGTTCTCGCACGAGCATCCCGGCGCGATCAACTACGAGCGCCTCGAATTCCTCGGCGACGCGGTGCTCGAGCTGGTCGCCACCGAAACGTTGTTCGCCGACCACCCCGACATGACCGAGGGCCAGCTCGCGAAAATCCGCGCGAAGGCCGTCTCCGAGGGTGCGCTGAGCGCGATCGCCCGCGAAAAACTGCACGTAAGCCCATACATCCTGCTAGGCCACGGCGAGGCAAAGGAGGGCGGTGCGGACAAGGATTCGATCCTGTGCGACATCGTGGAATCGCTGATCGGTGCAACGTTCCTCGAGCACGGCATCGACGGCGCGCGCGAGGTGGTGCACCGCCTGGCCGACGACACGTTCCGCGAGATGGCCACCGAAGGCCCGGCGCTCGACTGGAAGACCTCGCTGGAGGTCAAGTCGCACCAGCAGGGCAAGGGTGACCCGCACTACCGCATGTCGGTCGCCGGCCCGGAATACGAGCCGGTGTTCACCGCGCAGGTGCTGCTCGGCGACGACGAGACGAAGGTCTGGGGCACCGGCACCGGTTCCAGCAAGCGCAAGGCGCAGCTGGCGGCGGCCGAAGTCGCGTGGAAAGCGCTGGGCTGACCCACCCGCGTTTCGCGACGCATCACGCTGCGGCGTACGCCTCCGAACCCCTCGCATAGTGCCGTCACCCGCCACCATGCGGGCAGCGAATCGCCGTATCTCACCGCCCCGCACTAGGATGGGATGAATCAGGACTTGACAAGTAGCGCCCCGTGTGCAATGCCACAAGCGTCGCACACGGTCGCCATCGGACGCAAACGTTCGCATGATCACCGCGACCGTCCGCGCACCGAGGCACGGCCGCGACCACCAGCAAGCCGGCACACCTTAAGTTGAGAGGAATCATGGCGACACCTACGCCTCTTCAGGCATTCAGCGGCGTTCCGAAGAACGCGGACAACGATAAGCAGACCATTGTCGACGGCGAGAAGATGACCGGCGCACAGGCGCTGGTTCGTGCGCTGGAGGATCTGGGCGTCCAGGACGTGTTCGGCCTGCCCGGCGGCGCGATCCTGCCGGTCTACCATGCGATCAACGAGAACACGAAGTTCCGCTTCACGCTCGTGCGCCACGAACAGGCCGCCGGCCACGCAGCCGAGGGCTACGCGGTGGCGACCGGACGCGTGGGCGTGTGCATCGTCACGTCCGGCCCGGGCGCGACGAACATGATCACCCCGATCGCCGACGCGAACATGGATTCGGTGCCGCTCGTGGTCATCACCGGCCAGGTCGGCGTGAACGCGATCGGCACGGACGCCTTCCAGGAGGCCGACATCGTGGGCGCGACCTATCCGGTCGTCAAGCATTCGTATCTGGTCACGCGCGCGCAGGACATCCCGCGCGTGCTCACCGAGGCGCACTACATCGCGCGTTCCGGCCGTCCGGGCCCGGTCGTGGTCGATCTGACCAAGACCGCGCAGGTCGGCGAGATGTACTATTCGTGGCCGCAGCGTATGATCCTGCCCGGTTACAATCCGGTCACTAAGGCGCACGGCCGCGTGCTGTCGGACGCGGCGAAGCTGTTCGCGCAGTCGTACCGTCCGCTGCTGTATGTCGGCGGCGGCGCGTCGCGATCCAACGCGTCGAAGGAAGTCGCCGAACTCGCCGAAGTGACCGGCGCGCCGATCGTGACGACCCTCCCGGCGCGCGGCATCGTGCCCGACTCGAATCCGAAGAACCTCGGCATGCTCGGCATGCACGGCACCGTCGCCGCGACGGCCGCCGCACAGCGCTGCGATCTGCTGGTCGCGATCGGCGCGCGGTTCGACGACCGCGTGACCGGCAAGCTCGACGCGTTCGCGCCGGGTGCCCGTGTGATCCACATCGACATCGACCCGGCCGAGATCGGCAAGAACCGCGCGCCGGACGTGCCGATCGTGGGCGACGTGGCGACCGTGCTCAACGATCTGATCCCCGAGATCAAACGTTCGCAGGCGATCGGCGGCAAGCCGAACGTCAAGCCGTGGTGGGACGAACTCAACAAGCTGCGCGAACAGTACACGATTCACTACGACGAGCCGGAGGACCAGCCGACCGACGGCACGCTGCAGCCGCAGTGGGTGGTCGAGCAGCTGTCGGCCAAGGCCGATCCGTCGACGATCTGGGTGTCGGGCGTGGGTCAGCACCAGATGTGGGCCGCACAGCTCATCGACTTCAAGAAGCCGCATTCGTGGATCTCCTCGGGCGGTCTGGGCACGATGGGCTTCGGTCTGCCCGCCGCGATCGGCGCGTCGGTCGGTTCGGCGCGCGACTTCGCCGGCAAGAAGCCGGTGTGGCTGATCGACGGCGACGGCTCGTTCCAGATGACCAGCGAGGAGCTGGCGACCGCGTTCCTCGACCATGCGCCGGTCAAGATCGCGATTCTGAACAACTCCGTGTACGGCATGGTTCGCCAGTGGCAGACGCTGTTCTACGAGCAGCACTATTCGCAGACGAACCTGCTCGACGGCGAGGCGCACAGCGAGGCCGAAGAGGGCACGCCCGAGTTCTTCGACGTGCCGGACTTCGTGAAGCTGGCCGAGGCGTACGGCTGCGTTGGCCTGCGCGCGTTCACCGAAGAGGAGGCGCTGGCGGCGATCGACAAGGCGAACGCGATCAACGACCGCCCGGTGCTCATCGACTTCCGCGTATGGAAGGACGCGATGGTGTGGCCGATGGTCGCGGCCGGCGCGTCGAACGACGACGTGACATACCGCCCGGGCACGCAGCCGCTGCGCCCGCATGGCGAGGCCGGTGCCGTAGAGCTCGGCGAGGCCGGTTTCTAAGGTTCGTGAAGGGTTAAGGAGAATTTTTCATGGCTAATTATCCCGCTTCCCAGCCTGGCTCCAAGCGTCACACGCTGTCCGTGCTCGTGGAGAACCGTCCGGGCGTGCTGGCGCGTATCGCCGGCCTGTTCGCCCGCCGCGCGTTCAACATCGACTCGTTGTCCGTCTCTCCCACCGAACGCCCGGATATCTCGCGCGTGACGGTGACCGCCGAGGTGGAGGATCTGCCGCTCGAGCAGATCATCAAGCAGCTCAACAAGCTGCTGCATGTGTTGAAGATCGTCGATCTCGACCCGGATACGACCGTGGAGCGCGAGCTGGTGCTCATCAAGGTCGCGGCCGACGAGTCGAACCGTTCGGACGTGCTCGAGATCGTGCGTCTGTTCCGTGTGCGCGTGGTCGACGTGAACCCCGAGTCGCTCACGATCGAGGCGACCGGCGCGGAGGGCAAGATCGACGCGTTGCTGGGGCTGCTCGAGCATTACGGCATCATCGAGCTGGTGCGTTCCGGCGCGGTCGCCGTGACCCGCGGACCGCGTGCGCTGAGCGAAAAGGTCATCGGCTCGGAGATCACCGGCCGCTGACGTTCCGGCGCACGGCTGTATCCGGCCGTCCCTGCCGTCTCAGTCGTCCCCCGACATCAGGCTCCTCGTCTACGCGAGGAGCCTTTTCTGTATGCATCCGTAATGTTTCGGCCGTCGCACGGACCGATTCCGGCGTACATGACGGCACAGGATATACAAGATCCCTTGTTGATTTATACAAGATTTGTTGTACAATAATTCTTGTGAAACATGACGGACGACGGAACCGCCCGCCGATCAGCAGGGAGGTCAATATGACCGACAACCGACACAACGCCGACCTTACGCAATTGCGCGCCGTATCGCATCCGACACGCATACGTATCATGAACATCATGGCCGCGCACGGCGGCGCACTCACCGTAGGCGACATCGCCAAACGCACCGGCGAATCGGCCGGCACCATCAGCTATCATCTCAGGCAACTCGCCAAAGCCGAACTCGTCGAGCAAGTCCCCTCCTCCGACGGCGATGCTCGCAAAAGCTGCTGGCGGGCCACCACGCCCAAACTCGTCGTCCATTCCGACCAGAGCACCGACCCGGCGTCCGCCGATGCGCTCGCACGATCCGTATCCGCCACCGTCAACGAGGCGCGCATGCGCTACCGCCAAGCCGAACCGTCGTTGCCCGAGCAGTGGCGGCACTCGCTCGACGGCATGGCGATTACCAGGCTGACCGTCGAGGAGGCCGAACAGATGCAGCAGGAACTGATGGCCGTCGCCAACAAGTGGGTCAACACGGTCGGCGACCGGCATACCGAAGGCGACGGGTCCGAACAGGTCATGGTCGCACTGTCTGCCTTCCGCTATCTGGACTGATTGGAGCGGTTATGAGCAACATTACAGACCGCACAACAGCATTTTCCCCAGCCGCACGCGCCACGCACACCTCGCTGTGGAGCCGACCGCAATACCGCGCATGGTTCACCGCGGACACCGCGTCCGCCGTGGGCCTTGCGATGAAAGGCTTCGCGATCTCGCTGGTCGCGTTCTCGCTCACCCATTCGCTGCCCGCAGCCGGCTGGCTGGCCACGGCGAGCGGCATCGCCGCGCAGGTCGCCGACGTGTTCGGCGGCACGCTGGTCGACCGGCACAACCGAAAGCGTCTCATCATCCTCAACGCCATATGCGGCACCGTCCTGTGGGGCGCGGTGTTCGTGCTGCTGGCGACCGGCCTGCTCACCTTCCCGGTGTTCGCCGTCGCCATCGTCACGGCATCCACTGTCAACGGGTTGCTCGGCAGCGCGACGAACGCGATGCTGCGGTCGATCATCCCGACCGCCGACTATCCGAAGGCGCAGAGCCTCAATCAGGGGCGCGATTCGGTGATCGGCCTTGTCGGCTCGCCGCTCGGCGGCGTGCTGTACGCGTTCGGCGCATGGGCGCCGTTCGCCGCCGCGTCGCTGATGTATGCGATCGCCGGCATCAGCGCCGGCATGTTGCGCGTCGACGAGCATGTGCGTGACATGATCGACCGCAACGGCGAGCGCGACGCGGCGAACGATGCGTCCGCAGTCGCACATGGTTCGTTCGTCGACGATTTCGTCGCAGGCTGGCGCTGGACGTTGCGGCGGCGCACGCTGATGGCGATATGTGTGATCGCCGCGCTGTTGAATTTCGGTATCAACGGCATCTTCGCCGCGGTGCAGCTGCAGTTGGTCGGTTCCGGAGTGGATTCGGTGCGCATCGGATTTGTGGAAACGGCGGTCGGCGCGGGACTGTTGGTCGGCGCGGTGATCGCGTCCCGCGTATGCGACCGGATGGCGGTCGGCGCCGGCTTGGTGGTCATGTCGCTGGTCGCGTTGGCGACGATGGCCCCGATGCTCGTCAGTCACGCGTATCCGGTGATTCTCGTGTCGTCACTGCTGTGCGGTCTGCCGATTCCGACGCTCAACTCGCTGGTCCTGGGATTCGTGTTCGCCAAGGTGCCGACCGACATGCAGGGACGCGTCGACTCGTTCACCAATCTGCTGGGCATGCTGCCGACGATGTTCTGTTCGGCGATCGCAGGATCGCTGCTGCCGACGATCGGTTTCCGCGCAACCGCCACTCTGTTCCTGCTCGCGCTGGCCGCCAACGTGGCGATCGTGCTGACCGTGCCGACCGTACGCACGATCCCCGCCGCCGCCCACTGGGACGAAGCCGAACTGTAACGGTGCGAGCGGTCGCGGCATGATTGATGCGTGCTCAGGAACGCCTGTAATCCGCCATTGTTCGAGACACATCGTGCGTGTCGCGCGCGTCCAACCGGCATGTTGCTCCGGCTATTCGCGACGTTTGGTCATCCCCGCTACTCGAGTTGTTCGGACAGTTCCATCCATTCCGCCGTCAGCTCGTCGGATTCGTCGGCGACGGCCTTGAGCTGCTCGTTGAGCTTGTTGAGACCCTCGTAGTCGCTCGGGTCGTGCGCGGCCATCTGCGCTTCGAGATCGCTTTTAAGCTCCTCGAGTTTGGCGAGCTTGCGGTCGATGGCGGCGACACGCTTGCTCGCATCGTGGAACGCCTTGCCGGTCAGCTTGGGCGAGGTCGACTCCTCGTCGGAGTCGCCGGCGGCATCCTGCGCGGACGCAACGTCAGCGGCATCGGACGCAGCAGCGGAAGTCGCGGCGCCGCCCTTGCCCTTCTTCTTGCCGTACGCCGGTTCGAGCGACGGCAGCGGCTTGCCGTTCTTGATATCCTCGACCATGTCGAGATAATCCTGCACGCCGCCGGGCAGATGCCGCACCTTGCCGCCGATCAGCGCGAACTGCTCGTCGGTGACGCGCTCAAGCAGATACCGGTCGTGCGAGACGACGATCAGCGTGCCGGGCCAGGTGTCGAGCAGGTCCTCCATCACGGCGAGCATGTCGGTGTCGAGATCGTTGCCGGGCTCGTCCATGATGAGCACGTTCGGCTCGTTGAGCAGGATAAGCAGCAGCTGCATGCGGCGCTTCTGGCCGCCCGACAAGTCGCGGATCGGCGTCATCAGCTGCGCAGACTCGAAACCGAGCCGCTCCATGAGCTGTCCGGGCGTGACCTCCTTGCCGTCGACGATGTAGCTCGGCTTGTAGCGGCTGAGCACTTCCTTGATCTTGTATTTGCCGAGTTTCTCGAGTTCGTCGAGGCGTTGCGAGAGCACCGCGAACTTCACGGTTTTGCCGATGTTCACGTGGCCGGCGGTCGGGGTGAGCGTACCGTCGAGCAGACGCAGCAGCGTGGATTTGCCGGCGCCGTTCGCGCCGACGATGCCGAACCGGTCGCCGGGGCCGATCAGCCACGTCACGTCGTCGAGGATCTTGCGTCCGGTGACGGTGATCTTGCGGGCCGCCGATGTGGCGTCCATATCGTCGGCACCGGTCACGGCAGCCGTGTCGACGCCGATCGTCTCGCCGCCGGTCAGCCGGCGTCGCGTCTCGCGTTCCTCGTCGGTCATCGCCTCTTCGGCCGCGCGGGCCGCCGCGGCAGCCTCGACGGCCTCGGGCACGCCGGCATCCACGAGTCGAGGATCATTCATATCGGTCACGGCCACTTCGAGCGAACCGTGCACCTGCGGCTCGGCGTACATCGGCCGCACCACATCCACGCGCGACGCGGAATCGGCCATCGCCACCACATCCGGGTCGACGGCCGCCGCGACCGAGCCGTCCGCGCTCCCCTGCGTGTGTTCGAAGATCTGCGTCACATCGATCAGATCGACGACCTGCTTGCCGAGTCGCGAGGTCGCCATCTGCTTCAATTCGAGCGTATTGCGCACCGGCGGCACGTCGGCGATGAGCTCGCGCGCGGCCTTGACATGGAACTTCTGCTTGGTCGAACGCGCACGCGCGCCGCGGGTCAGCCACGCCAGCTCCTTGCGGGCAAGGTTACGGCGCTTAGTCTCGCGCACGTCGGCCTGACGGTCGCGTTCGACGCGCTGGAGCATATACGCGGAATAGCCGCCTTCGAACGGCTCGATCAGGCCGTCGTGAACCTCCCACATCGACTCGCACACCTCGTCGAGGAACCAGCGGTCGTGCGTGACAAGCAGCAACGCGCCCTCACCGCGCGACCAGCGGTTCTTCAGATGTTCGGCGAGCCAGTGGATCGTCACCACGTCCAGGTGGTTGGTCGGCTCGTCGAGAGCGAGGATGTCCCAGTCATGCAGCAGCAGTCGGGCAAGATCGGCGCGGCGACGCTGACCGCCCGAGAGCGATCCGATCTTCGTATCCAGGCTCATGCCGCCGAGCAGCGCCTCGACGATCTCACGCGAACGCGTCTCGGCCGCCCACTCGTAATCCGCACGCCCCTCCAGCGCGGCCTCGCGGATCGTCGCATCGTCGTCGAGCGGATCGCGCTGGTCGAGCATGCCGAACGTCAACCCGTTACGCTTGGTGACGCGGCCCGAATCCGGCTCCTGCGTGCCGCGGAACAGATGCAGCAGCGTGGACTTGCCGTCGCCGTTGCGGCCGACGATGCCGATACGGTCGCCTTCGAACACGCCCTGCGTCACATCGGTGAAGATGGTTTTGGTGGCGAAGGCGAGCGAAACGTGTTCCAATCCAATATCGTAAGTCGGCATAACCCACTAACTTAGCGGCACCACCGGGCATTGCCCGCCGCGTTCGCCGACCGGCAGATACGATCGTTCGGTCACGGCCACCCGGTCGCAGCCGTCTGCTCAGCCCAACGACTGCGCGTACGTGTTGCAGCGCGCGGCGAATCCAGAGAACACCTGCTCGGCGAGCGGCAGGATCTGCGGATCATACTGCGCGAAATCCTCACGCAGCTGCGACTTGGAGCCGCCCGCGGCCTTGAGATCCTTGACCATCGACGGCTCGTCCAACCATTCCTCCAAGAGCGGCGCGCTGACCTCGAGGTGGAACTGCAGGCCCAGCGCCGAGGCGAAGCGGAACGCCTGCACCTTGGTGGTGGCCGACCGCGCAAGCAGCTGGCCGTCGGCCGGCAGCCCGACCACGTCGTTGTGCCAGTGCAGCACGTTGATCTGCTTGTCCCACATGGAGAAGTAGTCGTTCTTGTCGACGCGCTTGAGCGGCCCGAACCCGATCTCGGGAGCCTCGCCGCGGCTCAGTTTCGCGCCGAGCGCGGTGGCGATGATCTGGTGGCCGAGGCACACGCCGAGCACCGGCTTGCCCACGCTCACCGCAGCCTTGGCGAGCTTCGCCTCGACCTTGAGTCCCGGGTATTCGTCATAGTCCTGCGCGCCCATCGGCCCGCCCATGATCACCACGCCGGCGATCTCGTCGAAATCGGGCAAATCAGGCTTCTTTTTCTTCGCGATGTTCAGCGTCTCGCTGCCCATACCAAGCTCTTCAAGGTACGTCAGGATGCGCCCCGGCTTCTCCCACGGGACGTGCTGCAGAATCAACACTTGCGGTTGCGTCATGCTTCCTATTGTGACATCACCCACGTAAACAGACGTTCACGTTTTGCACACAACCGTCACCGAAGCGGCAAAAACACTTGTGCGATGTCGGCCAACACGAATACGCTCGGCAGTATGACAGAAGCTCAAGAACCGCATGATTCCAACATTTCCGGAACCTCGGCCGTCGCCAAGGCCGCTGCCGGACTCAAGTTGTACGACACCGCGACGCATGCCGTGTCACATTTCGAACCGATCAAGCCCGGTCAAGTGGGCATCTATGTGTGCGGCGCGACCGTGCAGTCGTCCCCGCATATCGGCCATATCCGCGCGGCCGTCGCGTTCGACGTGATCCGCCGCTGGTTCCTCAAGCTCGGCTACCAGGTCACGTTCGTGCGCAACGTGACCGACATCGACGACAAGATCCTCGACAAGGCCGCGGCGGCCGGCCAGCAGTGGTGGGCGCGCGCGTACCACTACGAGCGCGAGTTCACGCAGGCGTACGATACGCTCGGCGTGCTGCCGCCGACCTACGAGCCGCGCGCGACCGGCCACATGCTCGACATGATCGATCTGATTCAGAAGATCATCGACAACGGGCACGCGTACGTGGTGCGTGACGAGGACGGCAAACCGACCGGCAACGTGTACTTCGATGTGGCGAGCTGGCCGCACTACGGCGAGCTGACCCACCAGAAGCAGGGCGCGGCGGAAGCCGACGAGGCGGCCGCGGTGGCCGACCGCATGGGCCCAAGCGTGGACGCGGCCGGCAACGACAAGTACAATCCGGTCGATCCGGCCGACATGTCTCCCGACAAGCACGATCCGCGTGATTTCGCGCTGTGGAAGGCCCCCAAGGACACCGACCCGATGGATGCGCGCTGGAACACGCCGTTCGGCACCGGCCGCCCGGGCTGGCACATCGAATGCTCGGCCATGAGCCACCGCTACCTCGACGGCATGTTCGACATCCACGGCGGCGGCCTTGACCTGCGTTTCCCCCACCACGAGAACGAGATGGCGCAGACCCGCGCGGCCGGCTACGATTCGGCGGCGCACTGGATGCACTCGGCATGGGTGACCGCCAAGGGCGAGAAGATGTCGAAGTCGCTCGGCACGGGTCTGTCGGTGCCGAGCGTACTGGCCGAGCATTCCGCGTGGGTGGTGCGGTACGCGCTCGGTTCGGTGCAGTACCGGTCGATGCTCGAATGGTCGGATCAGGCGCTGGTCGAGGCGCAGGCCGCGTACGACCGCGTGTCGAACTTCATCGAGCGTGCGGGCGTGGCGCTGGGCGAGCAGCCGGGCCGCGAGGAGATCGTCGCGGTGAGCGCGGATGCGTTGCCAGCCGATTTCGTGTCCGCGTTGAACGAGGACTTCAACGTGTCGGGCGCGACGGCGGCGATCTTCACCGCGATCCGCAACGGCAACACGCTGCTGAGCCAGCTTGCCGACCGCGCGGATTCCGAGGCGGCGCGCGCCGAGGTGCGCGAGGCGCTGGTGTCCGTACGCGCGATGCTCGACACGCTGGGTCTGGACCCGCTGGCCGAACCGTGGATCGGCGGCGGCACCGCGGCGGGCGCGGCCGGCGAGGGAGAGAACCGCGAGCATGAAGTGCTGGACGCGCTGATCTCCGAGCAGCTCGACGCCCGCGCCGAAGCCCGCAAGGCGCGCGACTTCGCCAAGGCCGATGCGATCCGCGACGCGCTGAACGCGGCCGGCATCGCCATCGAGGACGGTCCTCAGGGCAGCACCTGGAGCCTCAAGTAAGCAACCTCTCTCTCGATCCCCCTTGTCAGGGGAGTTGTCATGCACGGCATGACTAAGGGGCAGCCAAAAGCCTCGGACTGTTCCGTTGCTTCCACGCTCCCCCAGTCAGCTTCGCTGACAGCCCCCTCAAACGAGGGGGCCAAGGATAGGTTTGTCAGTCGAACACGAAATCGACGTCGACAATGTGCAGCCGCCGGGTGAGCTCCGCCTCCAGCGAACGCTTGCACTCGACCAGATCGGCCACGTCGATCGTCTCGCCGGTGCCGGAAAGATACACGTCGACCGTGTAGTTCATGCCGGTCTTGAAGATCAGGGTCTGCTCGTATTCGGTGTTGGCCGGCAGGTGACGCTGCGCGGTGGTCTCCACGAACGCGTTCGTCTCGTCGTCGTCATGCACGCCGCCGACCAGCTCGATGAACGCGTCGCGCAGCACGCCGAACGGCTCCTTGATCGTGCAGGCCACGAGCGCGACGGTGATGAAGAAGTCGCCGGTGAAGTGCAGGAAGTCGAACGGGCCGCTGGTCGGCAGGAACATGAGCACGACGGCGACCACGCCGATGCCGAACGACATCGCGCCGTCGACCAGCGTGCTTTTGCATTCGGCGGTGAGCATGGTGCTCGAGTTGCGGATGGCGCGGTTTTCGCGCCGGTAGTAGACGTACAGGCCGAAGCAGACGAGCACGGTGACGATCTCGTAGATGACGACCGGGCCGGTTTCGATGCGTTCGCCTTGGCCGAGCACGAAGTAGTCGTAGGCGACGCGCGAGACGTCGACGAGCGAGAACAGCAGCAGCGACAGCGTGAAGATGGCCTTGCAGATCGCGTAGATCGGCTCGAGCGCGAACAGGCCGTTGGGGAACCGTTCGGTGGTGCGCACGGTGCGCGAGGACAGGTAGACCGCGACGAGGCCGGAGAGCACGGAGATCGCGGTGAAGGAGAAATCGAGGAACATGGCCTTGAGGCCGGTCATGAAGAACACGGCCATGCCGGCCGCGACTTGCAGCACGTTGACGACGATGCCAACGATCAGGGCTTTGCGTTCTATTCTTTTTTGGGGCATAGGGCGGGCCTTCCATATTGCACGGCATGTCTGCGTTGACCCGTTACTTCACTGGCCGGTTCGGAACGTCGCGGTTCCGGGACGGCTCGATTCGCGAGGGCGCACGGCAGTCTGCGTATAGGTGGTGTCCGTCGGCATTTCAAAACAGCATGAGCATTCCAAAAAACCACGGATTGATTGCCCTTCTAGGATACTGGAAGGTCGCGATTGCGGGTTGCGTTCTGGGCTGAATATGAGACGGAACTTGAGTGATGGACAGTCAAGATTCGCCGCCGGTATATTCGCCGGCACGATGCCGTTGCAGCCGCGCGGCTCCGGCGATGTCCCGGCGGTCGTGCGACGGATCATACGGCCCGTCGAGATGCCGGCCGCACGATCGTCCGATCGAGCCGGCCTCCCGCCCCGTTTTCCCCCGCCACGGCTAGACTGGTGCGCATTATGGCAGCATTTAGTTCTTTGACAGACCGTCTCTCGAATGCGTTCAAGCATTTGAAGAGCAAGGGCAAGCTTTCCGAGGCCGATATCGACGGCACGATCCGCGAGATCCGCCGCGCACTGCTCGACGCCGACGTGGCGCTCGACGTGGTGCGTTCCTTCACCGCCAGAGTCCGCGAACGTGCGCTGGGCACCGAAGTCTCCGACGCGCTCAATCCGGCGCAGCAGGTGGTCAAGATCGTCAATGACGAGCTGACCGACATCCTCGGCGCGGGCGTCGACCGTCCGCTCAACTTCGCGAAGAACCCGCCGACGATCATCATGCTCGCCGGTCTGCAGGGCGCCGGCAAGACCACGCTGGCCGGCAAGCTCGGCTACTGGCTCAAGGACGCCGGCCACACGCCGCTGCTGGTCGCGGCCGATCTGCAGCGTCCGAACGCGGTGACGCAGCTGCAGGTGGTGGGCGAGCGCGCCGGCGTGCCGGTGTACGCGCCGGAGAAGGGCGTGCAGTCCGACGGCGGCGACGCGGTGTCGGCCCCGGGACTGACGAGCGGCGACCCGGTGAAGGTCGCGCGCGATTCGATCGAGTTCGCCAAGCAGAAGCTGTACGACACGGTGATCATCGATACCGCCGGCCGTCTCGGCGTGGACGAGGAGCTGATGAAGCAGGCGCGCGATATCCGCGACGCCGTGCAGCCGAATGAGATCCTGTTCGTGATCGACGCGATGATCGGTCAGGATGCGGTCAAGACCGCGAAGGCGTTCGACGAGGGCGTGGACTTCACCGGCGTGGTGCTCTCCAAGCTCGATGGCGATGCGCGTGGCGGCGCCGCCCTGTCGGTGGCGTCCGTGACCGGCAAGCCGATCCTGTTCGCCTCGAACGGCGAGGGCCTCAAGGACTTCGAGGTCTTCCACCCGGACCGTATGGCGTCGCGCATCCTCGACATGGGCGACATCCTCACGCTGATCGAGCAGGCGCAGAAGCAGTTCGACGAGGACAAGGCGCGCGAGGCCGCGGCCAAGATGGCCGAGGGCGAGTTCGGTCTGGACGACTTCCTCGAGCAGCTGCAGCAGGTGCGCAAGCTCGGTTCGATGAAGTCGCTGCTCGGCATGATCCCGGGCATGGCCGCGCATCGCAAGGAGCTGGAGCAGTTCGACGAGCGTGAGATCGACCGCACGGAGGCGATCATCCGTTCGATGACGCCGGCCGAACGTCGCAATCCGAAGATCATCGACGGCTCGCGCCGCGCCCGTATCGCGTACGGCTCGGGCAATACGGTGTCTGCCGTCAATGCGCTGCTGCAGCGCTTCGAACAGGCCGCGAAGATGATGAAGCGCATGTCGAGCAAGGCCGGCATGGGTGGCATTCCGGGCTTCGGCGGCCCCGCGATGGGCGGTGGCAAGAAGAACGCGAAGAAGGGCAAGAAGAAGGGTTCCAAGTCCGGCAACCCGATGAAGCGTGAGGCCGAGGAGAAGGCGTTGCGCGACAAGCTCGCCGGCAAGTCCAGCGGCTCGTCGTCCGGTTCCGCGTTTGCCAAGAAACCGCAGAATCCGGCGCTTCCGGCCGGTCTGCAGAATGCGCTGGGCGGCAACGGCGAACTGCCGCCGAACCTCGGTGGCGGCCTGTCCGGTCTGCTCGGCTGAGTGCAATCCGGCTGAAACAGCGATACGGCGGCTGCGATTGGCCGTCTATATCCGTTGTGAACTGAGCCCTCGCTTTGACACAGAGCGAGGGCTTATCAGTAATGAAGGAGACGTTGTCATGTTCTGGTTCCTGTGGATCGTGGTGCTGATCTGCGCGGTCTGGGTCGCTCTGTCCGCACTGCCGGCCGGCATGGATGCCCACATGCCGTTGCCGTATCTGATCGCCCTGGTGCCCCTGCTGTGGGTGCCGACGCTTCTGGTGGCCGTCGCGGCCGACGTCATGGGAGAATGGGGGCTGCTGTGCGGCGCGATCGCGGTCGGTCTCGCCTCGCAGCTGCACCAGACCGGATACTGGGCGAACTATTCGACGAAGATGTTCGATGCCCCCGCCCGTCTGACGGCATCCCCCGTCCCGGCCAGGAAACCCGCCCATCGTCAGCCGACCACCGACGAGCTGCTCGCCGAGATCCGCAAGGCGCGCCAGGAGACGGAGATCAATGCCAGCGAGACCGCCGACGACGTCCTCGACCAGCGGACCTCGGCCGCGGCAACCATCAACGTCATGACGCTCAACTGCCGGTATGGCCGCGCCGACGCGAAGTCCATCGTCGCGATGGTCCTCAGCCGCAACATCACCGTGCTCGCGTTGCAGGAACTCACCGACGATCTCGTGCGCGACCTCAACGCCAACGGCCTCGACCTGCTGCTGCCCTACCATCAGCTCGGCGAGAGCAAGGAGACCGACAACGGCGGCTTCAACGGCGTGTGGATTCGCGTCGACCCGAAGGACGCGCAACGTTCCGCGATCGAGATCCCGGCGGCCGACGTGCCGTCGATCACGATTCCGGTCGATTCGATGCGCGACATCACGTTCGTCTCCGCGCATCCGAAGTCGCCGATGCGCGGCTGCCGCGAATGGTCGGCCGGCATCATCGGACTCGGCAAACTCGCACGCAACGACGGCGCAGCCCATCCCGACCGCGACATCGCCGTCATCCTCGGCGACCTCAACTCAGGCACGCAGCATCCGAGCTTCCGCGCGCTGCTCAGGTCCGGCTTCACCGACGCGAACCTCGCCGTCGCGCAGGGACCGCAGTACACGTTCCCGCGCTGGACCGCTTGGCCGCGGCTCATCCTCGACCATGTGCTCGCCTCGAAGGGCGCGTCGTTCACCGACGTGCAGTCCACGGTCATCGAAGGCACCGACCATCTCGCGCTGACGGCCACGCTCACCATCAAGTAGCGAACCAGACCGCTCGCCCGCCCCAGCGTGTCGCGCTATCCACCCCCATGCGCTATAATGGCCCGGTTATTCGCGACCGGCGGTGCCCTCTATCCCGCTTGCCGTGAGGAACATGTGGGCTCGGCGAGCTGCGCCCCACAATGCAAACCGAAACCACGACTCTAGTTACAAGGAGAGCCATTTTGGCAACCAAGATTCGTCTGAAGCGCATGGGTAAGAAGTTCTACGCGTTCTACCGCGTGGTCATCATGGATTCGCGCACCAAGCGCGACGGCCGTGCCATCGAGGAGATCGGTACCTACAACCCGAACACCCAGCCTTCGACCATCGAGATCAATTCCGAGCGCGCCCAGTACTGGCTCGGCGTCGGCGCCCAGCCGACCGAGCAGGTGCTGAACCTCCTCAAGATCACCGGTGACTGGCAGAAGTTCAAGGGTCTCGACGGTGCCGAAGGCACCCTGAAGACCGTTGCAGCCGGCCCGGATGCCGCCGCCCGCGTCGAGGCCGTCGAGAACGAGGCCCAGAAGCTCAAGGCCGCCAAGTCCGAAGCCGACGCGAAGGCCAAGGCCGAGGCCGAAGCCGCCGCTGCCGCCGAGGAAGCCCCGGCCGAGGAAGCGCAGGCTGAGTGATCATGCTCGCGCAGGCTGTGGAACACCTCATCAAGAACATCGTTGATTTTCCGGACGATGTTTCGGTCAAGTCCCACGAGAATCCGCGCGGCGAACTGCTTCGCGTGCGCGTGAATCCCGAGGACATCGGCCGCGTGATCGGCCGTAACGGCCGCACGGCGAACGCGATCCGCACCGTGATCCAGGCTCTGTCCGATCACAAGGTGCGCGTCGACATCATGGACGTGCGCAGGTGAACCCCAACGTGGTGCGAGAAGAATTCTCAGACGACCCTCAGCAGTTCGAGCTGCTGAGGGTCTGTCGTATCGGCCGCGCTCAGGGGCTCAAAGGCGAAGTCAACGTCTACAGCTTCACGGACGAACCGGAATACCGGTTCGCTCCCGGTTCCGTGCTGTACTCGCGCGATGGCGAGAAAGAGTACATCGTGGAACGTTCCCGCTCGTTCAAGAACCGTTGGATCATCAAGCTCGAGGGCGTTGAGTCGCGTGAGGACGCGGAGGCGCTCAACGGCACCGAGCTATTCGGCGAGGCCGACGACCCGGACGACATGCTGGAGGAGGACGCCTGGTATCCGAAGGACCTGATCGGACTCGAGGTCCGCCTAGCCGAGGATAACGGGCTCGGTCTGCCGGCAGGTCAGGTGGTCGGCAAGGTCGTGGACGTGCTCGACGGGTTCCAGTCGCTGCTGAAGGTGCGGCTCGCGAATCCGGTGCGCGATCCCAAAACCGGCGAAGTGACCGAGAACTCGGCGCTCGTGCCGTTCGTGGACGAGCTGGTGCCCGACATCGATCTGGACGAGCAGTATCTGACGATCGATCCTCCCGGCGGACTCATCCCCGGTCTGGAATCCTGACCGTACTCTCTCGCCGGCACGACTACTATCGTCTTCCATAACGGGAGGCGACGGTGAGACTGATATTCCATTATGTCCGGCGGCGTTGGGCCTTGGCGCTCACCGCCGCCGGCTTTTTGCTGATCGAGACGATCGGTGATCTGTTGCAGCCGACGCTGATGTCGATGATAGTCGATCAGGGCGTGGTGCGGCGCGATATCGGCACGGTGTGGCGCTGGGGTGCGGTCATGCTCACAGTCGCCGTGATCGGCGCGGGTGCGGCCGCGATGCGCAACATCTTCGCGTCGCGCGCCTCGCAGCTCATCGGCCGCGACATCCGGTCCGACACATATCGCAAGGTGATGTCGCTCGGATTCGACACGGTCGACCGGCTGCAGCCCGGCGCGATCATCACGCGCATCACCAACGACGTGGTGCAGATCCAGAACTTCGCGCAGGGGCTGATGCGCATCATGCTCAAGGCGCCGATCACCTGCGTGGGCGCGATCGCGCTGATCATCGTGCAGATTCCGGACCAGACGCCCACGGTGGCGGCGATTCTGGCGGTGGCGGCGCTGCTGATCTGGGCGAACATGCATCTGAGCTTCCCCCGGTTCCTGCGCGTGCAGCAGACGCTCGACCGGCTGGGCGTGGTCAGCCGCGAGTTCCTGCGTTCGATCCGCGTGGTCAAGGCGTTCGTGATGGAGCATGAGGAGCGCGCCCGGTTCGCCGGTGCCGCGCGGCGGTTCGCGGATGCGAACGTCGCCGCGACGAGGGTGAACGCGACGTTCGGCCCGATGATCAACCTGAGCGTGAACGTCGGCATCGTGGTGATGCTGTGGCTGTCGCGCACGCAGGACGCGGCGCATATCGGCACGTTGATGGCCTCGATGAACTACATGACGCAGATCCTGTTCGCATTGAACCGCGTGTCGATGATCGTCAATTCGGCGACCCGCGCGAGTGCTTCGGCGTCGCGTATCCAGGAGATCTTCGACTGCCCCAACGAGTTCGCGCAGTCGCCGGATTCCGCCATCGGCACCGATCAGGCCCATGATACGGTCCGCGGTCCGGCTCCCGATTCAAGCAAGCCCTCCGCCGATTCCAACCCAGCCCTCACGTCGGCGCCTACGCCGCCGCTGCCGTCGCACGAACCGGCGACGCGACCCGAATCGTCCGACGGCTCCCCCACCGTCGAATTGCGCAACGTCACCTTCGCCTACGCGCAGTCCGCCGCTCCCGCGTTGCGCGACGTGACGTTCGCCATGCCGCGCGGCGCCACGCTCGGCATCATCGGACCGACCGGTTCCGGCAAGTCCACGCTCGTATCGCTCATCGCGCGCCTGTACGACCCGCAGTCCGGCACGCTCGCCGTCGACGGCCGCGACCTGCGCGCATGGGATGTGGACGAGCTGCGCGCAAGCATCGCGCTCGTCTCGCAGCAGCCGACCCTGTTCACCGGCACGATCCGCTCGAACCTGCGCTGGGGCGACCCTCAGGCAAGCGACGAACAGCTGCGCCAGGCGGCACGGCTGGCCTGCGCCGACGAGTTCATCGACCGGCTGCCGGACGGCTATGACGCACGCGTTGGTCAGGGCGGCGTGAATCTGTCCGGCGGGCAGAAGCAGCGGCTCAATCTCGCCCGCGCGCTGGTGCGCGGGCCGAAACTGCTCATGCTGGACGACTGCACGAGCGCGTTGGATGCAGTCACCGAACATCAGGTGCTGTCAAATCTGCGTACGTTGTCTGCCGCCGCTTCGACCGGCCAGACCAGCGAGCGCCGCCGGACCAGCGTCGTCATCATTTCGCAGCGTATCGCCACCGTGCGCACCGCCGACCGCATCGTCGTCATGGACGGCGGCCGCGTCGCCGGAGTCGGCACGCACGACGAGCTGCTGCGAACGTGCGCACTGTATCAGGCCATCTCCGCGTCGCAACTCGGAGGCAGCCGATCATGAGTCACGCAGACAACGCAACCCCATCATCGCCATCCGCAACCCCATCCCCGACGTTCGACCGCCGCGCGACCGGACCGCAGTTCGGCGGCGGCATGGCCCGTCGCGGCGCGCCGGTCGTCAAACCGCACAACATGCGCGGTACGCTGCGTCGTCTGCTCGACGTGACGCGCGGCCACCGGCGCGGTCTGGGCCGCGTGTTCGTCCTGTCCGGACTGGGCGCCACGTCCGGCGTGCTCTCGCCGCTGCTCATCGGCATGGTCATCGACCGCATCTCGGCCCGCGCGTCGGTCACGTTCGCGCTCGCGCTGCTGGCCGGACTGTACGCGGTCGACTGGCTCATCGACTTCGGCAAGCAGTGGATGATGGCCGCGGTCGGCCAGCGGATCGTACTGCATCTGCGGCTTGCGCTGTTCGAATCAATGGAACGGCTCCCCTTGCGTTTCTTCGACCGGCATCAGCACGGCGAGCTGATGAGCCGCCTGACGAACGACGTGGACAACATCAGTTCCACGATCTCCGATTCGCTCGCCCAGCTCATGGTGTACGCGTTCACGATCGCGGGCACGCTGGCGTGCATGCTGTGGCTGAGTCCGCCGCTGACCGACGTCTCGCTCGTTTCGGTGGCGCTCGTGCTGCTGCTCGCGCGCACCGTGACGCGCCGCACGCGACCGCTGTTCGCGAAGCAGCAGCGCGTGCTCGGCGAGCTCGACGGGCATGTCGAGGAGACGGTCTCGGACATGGCGACCGTGAAGGCGTACGGTCAGGAACAGGCGATGATCGACGATTTCGAACGGCTCAACGACCGGCTGTGCGCGACGGCGACGCGCGCGCAGACCTGGTCGGGATTCATGATGCCGCTGTCGAACGCGATCAACAATTTCGGGTTCCTGCTGGTCGCGGTCACGAGCGGCGTGATGGCGGCCCGCGGCATGATCGGCATCGGCGTGGTGTCGAGCTTCCTGCTGTACGTGCGCCAGTTCTCGCGCCCGTTCGTGGACATCGCGAACATCTACAACACGTTCCAGACGGCGGTGGCCGGCGCGGAACGCATGTTCCAGGTCATGGACGAGGAGCCGGAGCCGGCCGACGCGCCGGACGCGGTGGATGCGGCCGGGCCGCGCGGAGACATCGTGTTCGATCATGTCTCGTTCGGCTACGATCCGGCGCATCCGGTGATCCATGACGTGACGCTGGCGATTCCGGCCGGCGCGCGCGTCGCGTTCGTCGGGCAGACCGGCTCGGGCAAGACGACGATGGTGAGCCTGCTGACGCGCTGCTACGATCCGGACGCGGGGCGCGTGCTGCTGGACGGGCGTGATCTGCGCGATTATCGGATGGCGAGCCTGAGGCATGCGTTCGGCAGCGTGCTGCAGGAGCCGTCGCTGTTCGAGGACACGGTGGCGGCGAACATCGCGTTCGGGCGTCCAGACGCGACGCGCGAGCAGATTCGCGATGCGGCGCGGGCGGCCGGTGCGGACGGGTTCATCGAACGGCTGGAGCATGGCTACGATACGGTGCTGACCGGCGGCGGCAGTGCGATGAGCCAGGGCGAGCGGCAGCTGCTGACGATCGCGCGGGCGCTGCTGGCCGATGCGCCGATCGTGATCCTCGACGAGGCGACGAGCGCGGTCGACACGGTGACCGAACAGTCGATCCGGCGCGCGATGATCCGCATGACCGCGGGACGCACGAGCATCGTGATCGCACATCGCCTGTCCACGATCCGCGATTCCGACCTGATCGTCGTGTTCGAGCACGGCAGGATCGTCGAGCAGGGCACGCACGAGTCGCTGATGGCGGCGGGCGGCGTCTACGCGCGCATGGTGGCCGATCAGACGGCGGGGTGATATTCACGTCGCCGGACGGTCGGACGCATGGCAGAACCAGCCCACACGCTAGGCTAGGGGTTCATGAAGATCGATATCGTTTCCGTGTTCCCGGAGTATTTTGACGTGCTGAACCTGTCGCTGTTCGGCAAGGCGCAGGCCAAGGGGCTGGTCGAGGTGAAGGCGCACAACCTGCGCGACTGGACGCATGACGTGCATCATTCGGTGGACGACACGCCGGTCGGCGGCGGCGCCGGCATGGTGATGAAGCCCGCGGTGTGGGCCGAGTGCCTTGACGATCTGCTAGGCCTTGCGCCGGCGGTCGTGACTGCGCCGTCCGGCGAGTCCGACGAGTCCGACGAGTCCGACGGGGTTCCGGCTTCCGTCTCGCCGGACGATACGACCTCGGCAACCATCCCGACGGAATCGCGGTCCGACGCGCAGTCATCATTCCCGTCATCCCAGCCCTCTGAACAGTCTTCCTCCTCGTCATCTCGAGCGGAGGCGCAGCCGGAGTCGAGAGATCTTCCATCCTCCCCCGTCCTGATCTTCCCCAATCCGTCCGCGCCGCTGTTCACGCAGCGCGACGCGACCGAGCTGAGCCACGCCGGTCACCTGCTGTTCGGCTGCGGCCGCTACGAGGGCTACGATGCCCGAATCCCCGCGTATTACCGTGCGCAGGGCGTGGACGTGCGCGAGTATTCGATCGGCGATTATGTGCTCAACGGCGGCGAGGTGGCCGTGTCGGTGATGCTCGAGGCGATCACGCGTCTGCTGCCCGGGTTCATGGGCAACGCCGACTCCATCGTCGAGGAATCCTACACGGGCGAGAACGCTCTGCTCGAACACCGTCAGTACACCAAGCCGGCCGAATGGCGCGGGCTCAAGGTGCCGGACATCCTGCTGTCCGGCGACCACGGCAAGGTCGATCGCTTCCGCCGCGACGAGGCGATCGCCCGTACGGACGAGATCCGGCCGGATCTGATCGAGCAGCTGGACTGCAAGGCGCTCGACAAGGCCGACCGCAAGACGCTGATGGCACTGGGCTGGGAGGTCTCGGGCGCGCATCCGCGGCGCAAGTAGCGGCGGGCAAACAAAAACGTCACTAAGTTCGAGCGAGCACGATGACGGCTCGAACATAGTGACGTTTCAAGTACCGTAACCGTCACTATGTTCGAGGCGATGTCGTTATCGCTCGAACATAGTGACGGTCAGAAGCAGCCGGAGATGGTCGGATGCGACCACCGGCCAACCACGCATGGCTTACAGGCCGAAGACCTTGACGCGGGCGTCGGCCGGCTGCTTGTCGACCGGGCCGGCCGGCTGGGCGACGGTGCCGAACGGCATCTGGGCCTGCAGCTTCCAGCTTGCGGGCAGGCCGAACTCGGCGGCGACGGCCTCGTCGATCAGCGGGTTGTAGTGCTGCAGGGACGCGCCGAGGCCCTTCTCGGACAGAGCGGTCCACACGGCGAGCTGCAGCATGCCGGCGGCGTCACGCGCGAAGCCCGGGAAGTTGGCGGCGTAGGCCGGGAAGTTCTCCTGCAGCTGCTTGGTCACGTCCTCGTCGTCGAAGAACAGGACGGTGCCGTGGCCGGCCGCGAAGGAGTTGATCTTCGCCTCGGTGGACTTGAACGCCTCTTCGTCATTGACGACCTTGCGCAGGGTCTCCTTGACGATGTCCCACAGCTTCTGGTTGGCGTCGCCGAACAGCACGACGGCGCGCTGCGGCTGGGAGTTGAAGGCGCTCGGCACGGCGACGGTGACGTCTTCGATCAGCTTGACGATGTCCTGATCGGCGATCGGAGAGGCGTTGGTCAGCGCGTACTGCGAACGACGGGCCTGGAGTTCCTCGACAAAGTTCGACATGATGGTTCCTTTCGGGTCATACAATATTCAGATCATCGGTATATCTCGATTCGACATCTCGATTCGAGATATACCATCCGCATACCACGATACGAGATATCGCCGGAACGCCACGCCGGTTTCGCCGAGGGAGAAATTCTGCTGGTTCCCGGGATTCGCGCCGACGGTCCCGGGAACCGGAAATCTCACATTATGCAACACAATTCACACCCAAGATCGGCCATATTCCGCGGAAACGACGCTCAAAACCGTATATCGCCAGTTCCCGGGATTATTCGCCGTCAATCGCGGGAACCGCAGTCTCCAGATAGAACACCGCCGTCTCGCCATAGTCGCGCCGCTCACTGATCTCCCAGCCGGCTGGCATGGCCGGCTCCTCGGACCGGGCGGATCGCTCCAGCACGATCACGGTGCGCTCCCCCGCCATACCCGAGGCCACCAGATCGGCCAGCAACCGCTCGCACGCCTGGGTCTCGAACGCATACGGCGGGTCGATGAAGATCACGTCAAACGGCCGGGCGGCCGCCGCACCCGATGCCGCGGGAGCCGCGAACTTCTCCGCCTTCGCCTTGATGACCCGCGCGCCCATGTCCGGCCGCCACGCCTTGTTGTGCTTCAGCGCGGTCAGCGTCTTCGCGATCAGCGCGGCGGCCGGTCCGTTCGCCTCGATGGCGACCAATTCGCGCGCGCCGCGGCTCAGCGCTTCAATGCCGAGCGCCCCGGTGCCGGCGAACAGGTCGAGCACTCGGGCGTCGTCCAGCACGCCCCACGAGTCGAGACGCGAGAAGATCGCTTCCTTGGTGCGGTCGGTAGTGGGCCGGGTGCCGGTTTTCGGCGTGGTCAGCGCCACGCCCTTGAATCGTCCAGAAATCACGCGCATACGCCCTACTGTAGCGGTCGGCCTATGCACCGGTCTTTCAATCCGGCCCATCATTCCGGTTAAGCCTCCCACCATGTCATTTCGACCGAGCGAAGCGAGCGGAGAAATCTTATGCCGCCGCCTCAGCAAGATTTCTCCGCTCGCTTCGCTCGGTCGAAATGACAATGTCCCACTGCGGTTAGGTCGAAATGACAATATGTGACCAGCTCAGTCGATATGGCAACGCCTCGCCCCGCCTGGCCGAAATGACACGTCACGCAGCAATCACGACGAGGTCAAAAACGCCTCGTTGCCGCGCGTGAAGTCGAGCACCGCGCCGGCGAGCTGCACTTCGCCGCCCAGATCGGGGTCGTCGGTCAGCAGTCGTCCGGCACGTTCGCGCGCATCGGCGATCATGCCCGCGTCCTTGACCACGCGCAGCAGTTTCAGGCTCGACTTGCCGCCCGACTGCGCGTCGCCGAGCACGTCGCCCGCGCCGCGGAATTCCAGGTCGGCCTGCGCGATCTCGGCACCGTCCAAAGATCCCTGGATCACCTGCAACCGCTGTTCGGCCGGCGAGCCGGGTTCGGCACGCGAGATCAGGAACGCCCACGAGTTCGTGCCGCCACGCCCCACGCGACCGCGCAGCTGGTGCAGCTGCGACAGGCCATACCGGTCGGCGTCGAAGATCACGATGCAACTGGCCTGCGGCACGTCCACGCCAACCTCGATCACCGTCGTGGCGACCAGGATCGGTGTCTTGCCGCTCGCGAAGTCGGCCATCACGCGGGCCTTCGTCTCGTCGTCGTCACGGCCGGTCAACGTCGCGAACTCGATCCCGGCGAACTGCGGCAAGCTCGCCAGCCGGTCGGCGATCTCGGTCACCGAGTGCAACGGCGGGCGCTGCGGCTGCTCGTCGCCGTCCGTCCCGGTCATGCCGGCATCAGAGCGGTCGTATACGTCCATTTCGGAGCCGCCGGTCACCGACGAGTCGGCATCGTCGGTCTCGGAATCCGCGTCGATGCGCGGGCAGACCACGTACGCCCGCTCCCCTGCGTCGATGCGCTGGCGAATGTGCGCGAACATGCTGCCCATCGTGCGGCCGTCCGCTTCGGGCACGATGAACGTGCGGATCGGCTTGCGGCCGCCCGGCAGTTCCGTCAGCCACGAGATGTCGAGGTCGCCGAACCATGTCATCGCGGCCGTGCGCGGGATCGGCGTGGCGGTCATGACCAGTAGGTGCGGGGCCTTGTCGGCCTTGCCGCGCAACGATTCACGCTGTTCGACGCCGAACCGGTGCTGTTCGTCGATGACCGCGAGCGCGAGGTTCGGCGCCTGGAAAGTCTTGGAGAACGCGGCGTGCGTGGCGACGATGATGCACGGCCGGCCGCTGGCTGCGACGGCGAGCGCGCGGCGGCGGGCGGCGAGTTTCATGCCGCCGGTCAGGAGGATCACTGGGACGGAGTCGGCGTTTGCCGACGGATCGTCGAACAGTCCGTCGGAGGATGCGACGACGGTCGTACTGCGACGGCTGCGCCGTTGGCCGCCGGCAGTCACGTCATCATCGTCGTCCGTCGCGCCGTTGCCGCCGTCCGTCATATGCAGCCCGGCGACCATCTTGCCGATCGTGGCGACATGCTGTTCGGCGAGCACCTGCGTGGGCGCGACGAGCACGGCCTGATGGCCGGAGCCTACCGCCTGCAGCATCGCGGCAAGTGCGACGACGGTTTTGCCGGAACCGACCTCACCTTGCAGAAGGCGTTGCATCGGCGTGTCACGGGTCATGTCGGCGGCGATGTCGTCGACGACCTCGCGCTGGCCGCGCGTCAGATCGAACGGCAGAGATGCGATGAACCGGTCGCGCAATGCGGTGTGCGGACAGGGTTCCGCGACCGTGTGATGCGCGTGCTGGCGTGCCTGCAGCAGCGAGGTCTGGCAGATGAACGCTTCCTCGTATCGCAGCGTGTCGATGGCGCGTTTGAAGTCGTCCGTGGAGTCCGGGTCGTGGATCGCGGCGAACGCTGCGGCGCGGTGCATGAGCTGTTTGGCGGCCCGCACCGGTTCAGGCAGGATGTCGGGGATGGCATGCGCGAGTCGCATGATCTGGGCAGCGTCGGCAGGGCCGTTTACGGAGTCGGCGGCACCGTCGTCAGTCGCTGTCGTGTCGCGGAGCGTATCGTTCCGCGCAGCCCGGCCGGCGTCCGCAATATCCGCAACATCGTCGCGTTCCAGCATTCGCATGAACGAGAGGATCGACTCGTGGATATGCTCGCTGGAGATGCGCGAGGTCGCGTGGTACACCGGTCGCGGCCGGCAGACGCGACGCAGGCCGGCCTCGACCGTGTCCGCATCGTACTTGAGCGATGACGTTGCGGGAACGAACATCGCATCGTCGCCGAATTCGTCATCCGACATCGGTTCGGGCGCGACCGTCACGATCTCCGGATGCGTGAACTGCAACTGGCCGCCGTATTCGCCGGGAGTCCCCGAGATCACGACGGTCGATCCGGCGCGCAGACGAAGGCCCAGCCAGTCGACGTACTGCTTCTTGTACGAGAAGAACGTGAGCCGCGTGATCGCGCCTGCCATGCCGCGCGAACGGGCGAAATCAGAGTCGTCGGCGAGCGCTTCGAGTCGGTAGCCGCGCCGCGCGTTCATCGGCACCACCCGCAGGTCGCGGATCACCGCGGCGAACGCCATCGCCTCGCCGATCCGAGCCTCACGCAGCGCGCGCAGCGGCACCGGGTCGGTCACACGGAACGGATAGTAGGTCAGCGCGTCGCCGATCGAGACGATGCCCAAGGATTTGAGCGCACCGGCACGCCGTTTGTTCGTCATCAACGACGACACCGGGGTGTTCAGGGTAATGCTCATAACGCTCCATTGTGTCGGGGCAAGCGGACAGCTGCCTTCGGTCAACGGCCCGGACCGCCTGCGATATGAAAAACCCCGGCGGTCTTGCGACTACCGGGGTTTAAGCTTGCTATCTCGCGATTCACGCGGCCACACGCTGAACCTTGCCAGCCTTGAGGCACTTGACGCACACGCGAACGCGGACGTTCTCGCCGTCGATCGTGGTGCGAACCGGCTGCAGGTTCGGGCGGAAGGTGCGCTTATTGCGGATATGTGAGTGCGAAACGGTGTAACCGGTCTGCGGTCCCTTGCCGCACACTGCGCAACGAGCTGCCATAATGGACTCCCTATAATGTTCTTTGACTTGCAAGTCTTGCGTTCGCGCCACGCATTTTACCGCACGGCGGAACACACAACTTCACTACTATAGCGCACAGCACCGGACAACGCAAAACAGGCACGCGAAATCTCCCTGCAACCGACCAGCCCGCCCGAGCGCATCATCATCCGCCGTCTCGCGAAACTTCACGCAATCATACCTAGTACCTATTGCCGCATTCAGGAAACATTCATAAACTTGCTGTACAACGTGACTAATTAATGGCGATGGCTCGCGACATCGACGCGCAGCCCATCCGCAGCAGTCAAGGAGGATGCCATGCTCAGCCGAATCGGTGAACGCTTCGCCCAGTTCAAGGAAACGCAGGACGACGAACCGCAGCATGCCGTCATCTCGCTCGGCCACATCTGGGTCGACATCATGATGAACGTCAACGATTTCCCAAAACCCGGCGGATTCGCCGTCTCTGATCACACCAATGCGGCGGTCGGCGGCAGCTACCGTGTGCTGCAGGCGGCCACACGCATGGGCGCGAAGGCCGAACATGCCGGCATCATCGGCACCGGGCCGTGGGCCACGATCGTACGCGAGACGCTCGCCGCCAGCGGCATCGACCACATCGGCCAGGACCGCCTCGACACCGATTCCGGCTTCCGCCTCGTGCTCGCCGACGAGGATCGCCGCAAGACCTACATCGCCACCTACGGCGCGGAGGCACAGGGCGACGGCACGACGTTCGACTGCGTGGAGCCGCACCCCGGCGACGTGGTCCACATCAGCGGCAACACGCTGATGGACCACACCGCAGCGGGCGTGGACGAATTCATGCACCGAGCCGGCAGCGACCCGGCCGGCCGCGAGTTCACGATCGTGCTCAACCCGACGAACACGCTGTCACTGGTCAACGACCATCTGCTCGAGGATTTGGTGCTGGCGCGCCCGATCTGGTCGTGCAACCGGCAGGAGGCGAACACGCTGGCCGACCGACTCGGCGTGCTGCGCGACGACGACATGCTGATGACCGTGGGCGGCGGGTTCGACCGGTCAATGGCCGAACTGTGCGAGGTGCTCGGCGAGACGCTGCGCGCGCCGCTGGTGGTGCGGGCCGGTTCGCGCGGCGCATGGGTACGCACGCCGGGCGGCGACGTCGTGCACGTGGACGGATTCCCTACCAAGGCGACGCACACGCGTTCGGCCGGAGCGCCGCATACCGGCGCATTGTGCGCGATGCTGGCGCAGGGCTGGTCGCTGACCGATGCGGTGCGCATCGCGAACGCGGCCGCGTCGATGGCGATCCAACGCGCGGTCAACGGCGTGCCGAGCTGCCCGGAATACGAGGACGCGATCGCGCTCGTCGACGCGGCCGAAACGGAAACCGGCACATCTCAGGCATAGGCGCCCCACCCCCAGACAGACATATCGTCCCCACACCTTGGCATACGTTTGTCGGCAGCATGCGGCCAACCACCGCCAGCCGCCGGCAAACGACAATTCACTGTGCGTTCATCTCCATTCTTCCGGCCGCACGGCACGTCCCGTACCATTAAAGATGGTTATGAACAGGAGTCGTTATGTCTGAAAGCACCACCGACATGTCCGCCGCGCCGGCCCCGGCGGCACCGGCCGCATCCGCGAAACTCACGAAACGCGAGAAGCAGTGGATCGTCTACGACGTCGGCAATTCGGCGTTCGTGCTGCTGAGCACCGCCGTCGTCCCGATCTACGCGAAATCGCTCATGCCCGCGGACGGCAACATCGTGTCGGCGTGGGGCTACGCGCAAACGATCGCATCGCTCGTCATCGCGCTGCTCATGCCGCTGCTCGGCTCGATCGCCGACGTGCAGGGTATGAAGATCAAGTTCTTCCTCGGCTTCTTCGGTACGGGCGTGGTCATGTGCTGCGCGATGGCCCTGCCGCTGACCTGGCTGCCGTTCCTGATCGTGTATGTGCTCGCGACGATCGGACTGAACGGCTCGCTCACGTTCTACGATTCGATGCTCATCGACACGACCGACAACGATCGCATGGACAAGGTGTCGTCGCACGGCTACGGGTGGGGATACGTCGGCTCGACGATCCCGTTCATCGCGTGCATCGCGCTGATCTTCGGAGGCCCCGCTCTGTTCGACTGGTCGACGGTCGCATGCACGCGCGCGAGCTTCGTGATCACGGCCGCGTGGTGGGTGGCGTTCACGATCCCGCTGCTGACGAGCTACAAGCAGGTGCATTACCGCGCGACCCGAGAGCACACGCGCGAGGCGATCCACGGCACGTTCACCGAGCTGGGCGGCACGTTGCGCAAGCTTGTGCGCAACAAGCCGCTGTGGATGTTCATGATCGCATTCTTCTTCTACATCGACGCGGTGAACACGGTCATCTCGATGAGCACGTCGTACGGCACGCAGCTCGGCATCGACTCGACGCAGCTCGTGGTGGCGCTGCTGGTGACGCAGTTCGTCGCGTTCCCGTGCGCGATCCTGTACGGACGGCTGGCGGGCCGTTTCGGGTGCAAGCCGATGATCATGGCCGCGGTCGTCGCATACATGTGCATCGTGTTCTTCGCCGCGTTCTTCCTGCGTTCGGCCGTGCAGTTCTGGATCCTCGCGATTCTCGTAGGCATGTTCCAGGGCGGCATTCAGGCGCTGTCGCGCTCGTACTACGGCAAGATCATCCCCAAGGAGCACGCCAACGAGTACTACGGCCTGTACGACATCTTCGGCAAGACGGCCTCGATTCTCGGCACGTTCCTCGTCGCCACCACCACGTCGCTGACCGGCAACGCGTCGCTCGGCGTCCTCTCGATCGCGATCCTGCTCGTCGTCGCACTCGTGTTCCTCACCCTCCAGAAGGACCCGACCAAGACGGCCTGACGGCGGCGCCTGCCTCCGCCCGCCCGTCCGATTCCTCCATGCGGGTGCACAGATGTCCGCATGCTCCCCTGCGGCCGGTTGCGGACTGATACATTGGGACGCATTGGACCGTTGGGGATCATCAATCCGGCCGGAAGGAACGCCAATGCGCAGCGACAATCCTGGGAACAGGCCACGATACGGCCATATGCTTGGTGGACATCTGACGCTGGATGCGGTCGTCTCGTTCCCGATCAGTCTGCTGGTCGCGTGGCTGGGATTGCGGTTCATCACGCACGCCGCGTTCGATGTCGGCGAGCTGGCCACTCTGCTGGCGGTCACATGGCTGGGCGTTTCGCTGATCGATTCGCGTCTCGACTACGAACTGCGGCGAGCGACGAACCGCACCGCACCGCCGATGCCGTGGCCGATGATCGCCGCCAAGATGGCGCTGCCGTTCGCCCTGCCGTGGATCGCGGCCTTCGCGGCCCTTGGCCATGCGGACATGACGACCGTCGCGGCCGCGAGCGTCGCCGCGGGAGCGGTCCGTCTGGCGGAGATCATCGGCCTCGAACAGCCATGGAGAGGTGAGGATCAGGAGACGATCGACCGGCGACGGCGAGGGCCGAGGCGCGGCATCCAAGTCGGTTAACGTCCCAGCAGCCCCGAGATCTGTCCGATGACGTCGGTGGGTAGACCCGTCCGGTCGGCGATCGATCCCAGATCGAGGTTCTCGCCCTGTTCCCGGATCGCGCCGGCGACCGCACCGATCTGATCGACGGAGATGTGCTCCTCGACGAGCCCGCCAAGCGCGTCACCCAACGCGCCGGACGCGAGATTCTCAAAACCGCCCAGCCGCCCACGTCCCGCCGACTAGACTGGAAACCGATGGGATCACCGGGAATACGGCGGTTCCGCCGATGCAAGGAGGTCAATATGATCGATCATGTCGGATTGTTCGTCAAGGACGCGAACGAGCGCGCGGGCTTCTACGAGCAGTTGCTCAAGCCGCTGGGCTACGTGAAGAAATGCGAGTTCCCGGGCGCGGTGTGCTTTGCGAACGACGAGGACGGCGACAGCGTGTGGCTGGAGTCGCCGAAGGATGGCAACCCGGTCGTGCCGACGCATCTGGCGTTCCACGCGGCCGACGAGGATGCGGTGAAGGCGTTCCATGCGGCCGGCCTTGCGGCAGGCGGCGTCGACAACGGCCAGCCCGGTCCGCGCCCGAACTACAGCCCGACCTATTACGCCGCGTTCATCCACGACCCGGACGGCAACAACATCGAAGCCTGCCTGCAGTAGCGGTGCATCGGCTGTGGTGGGTGAGGCGACTCTCCCGCCACAGCAGCAAGTCACATTCGTTGAAACTCTTCGTTCAGTATCGCGTATTCCAGCTCATCTTCCCAATGCGTGCCGGCAGCACCCACATATTTCACCTTTTGAACGTAATGGGCCTCTTTGCGTAAACCGCATTTCTCCATCACCTTCCATGAGCCGATATTATTCGGATGACAAAGCGCGCACACGCGATGAACCTGCATCACATCGAAGCAATATTTGAGCAATGATTTGGTGATTTCCGTGGCATACCCCTTGCCCCATTCAGATCGCACGAGCAGCCAGCCAAGCATCGCGGTATCACTTTCATAATCCATATGGATTCGCGCCCGCCCAATTTTTCGCGAATCGGATTTCGCGATCACCGCCATCTCATAATTCGTCTGCGGCCGCACATCCCAGTCAGACACCACCTGCCGCACATGATCCCGAATCCCCTCATCCGTCAAACAACCGCACGGCATATACGTCATGATCTCTGGGTCGCCGTACAGCGCGGAGATGATATCCTCATCATCAAGCGTGAACGGGCGCATCATAAGACGCTGAGTTTCTATCATCATTCTCGATCTTTCTTATATGCAGATTCGTTTTCGGGTTCCATATTCCCACGTATCGAGAAGGCAGATCACGCATGACACAAAAGCCTTTACGGAAGTGCACACATGCTCGGCCGAGTACGCTCGCTCTGGCACGCGCTCACTCCCACACGTCTAGGCGACGGTTCTTGTAGTAGAACTCGCGGTCCTTCTCCCCGATCTCGCGTACGGCTTTGCACGGCACGCCGTAGGCGACCGTGTTCGCGGGAATGTCGTGGCTGACGACCGAGCCGGCGCCGATCACGCAGTTGTCGCCGATGGTCACGCCCGGCAGGATCGTCACGTTCGCGCCGATCCACACGTTGCGACCGATCGTGACCGGGATGCAGTACACGTAGTGGTGTTCGCGCAGCACCGGCAGCACCGGATGCCCGGCCGTGGCGATGACGACGTTCGGCCCGAACATGCAGTAGTCGCCGATCGTGATGTCGGCGTCGTCCACGCAGGTGAAGTTCACGTTGCAGTACACGCCTTTGCCCATGTGCACGTGGTGGAATCCCCAGTTCGCGTGCGCGGGCGTCTCGACGTGGCAGCCGTCGCCAATCTCGGCGAACATCTCCTTGAGGAGCTTCTGCTTGCCGTCCGCGTCGGTGGGGTGGGTCCGGTTGAACTCCCACAGCTTCTCCTGATATTCGAGCTGGCCACCCATGATGGACGGATCGTCGTAGTGGTACGGCAGTTGTTCGGTACGGCGTTGCGCGTTATTGAGTTCGGCCATATTGACACTCCTCGTCAAATCCCAATGATTGCAACTATGTTTGCGTTATCATTATAGATCGAGCATATACGGTTCCACGCGGCGTGTTATACGATTCACTTCATCCATGCACGGTGACACGACGCATCCAGCGATATCGTGCGCCCGGGCGGCCGCGACCTGATCAACCGCATGCCACCCCTATCCTTGTTTTGCGAGGCCGACGCCGCCAAGCCACAGCCTCTCGATCGGCGAACCGACGCACGCAAACCGCCAAATCTGCCTCTCAATCGGCGAACCGTCCCAAAAGACCCCGCCCATCAGCCGTCAAGACGATCCTTGCACAGCCAGATGACGAGCGCCGCGATGCCGCACAGTGTGCCGCCGACCGGCCACGGCAGCCAGAACAGCGTGAACGCCGACCACACACCGGCATCGGCACCGGGCATGAGTAGCAACAGACATAGGGCGATGATCGTGGCGACCAGCATGATGACACCGCACACCGCCACGGTGAGTCTATTGGAGAACGCCTGTTGTCCGGTTCGCCGCTCCTCACCTCGATCGTTCTCGGCCGCACGGTTGTAGGCGTCGATGTTCAGCAGACCATACCGCATGCCGCAGTAGACAAAGCCGAACACGGCAAGCGCGCTGAGCAGCAGCATGACCGCGTTCGGCCAGCCAGAGGCAATACCCAGCACATCATCCGCATACACGACCACCACGATGCCGACCAGTATCGCCACCATGCCGCCTACGATACCGGTCGCGAGCAGTCGTATCTCCCGATCGCGATCGTCCTCGGTATACGGATCCTCGACGTACGGATGCCGGCGCGCGAAGACGACATGAGACATACCGCCCGGAATAAGCAGCGCCAGCCCGACGACCATCCCCATGCCGATGCACACGAACATCAGCAGATCGTTGAACGGCGACGATCCGATGATCGAGTTCACAGGATCGAACAGGTTCGCAACGCCAACCGACGCGACGACCGTTGTGACGCCGGACGCGATCAGCAATGCGAACCGGCGGCGATGCGCATCGTAGCCGGTCGGGTCCTGAGGGATGGCCGGGTCCTGCGTTCGCACTGATGCGGCGTCGATGCCGTCGCACCCGACCGGCCGATTCCCGCCATGCCCGTCGGAGTCGGAACGATCACCTTCGGCCGTCGGCAGCGACGCCGACCAATCGGCCGCATCGACCATGTCCGCCGCATCACCCGCATCACCCGTATCATCCGCCCGAGTCACGTCGCCGAGCACGAGATCATCCAGCGTGCAGCCGAACAGGTCGCAGATCGCCAGCAGCTTGTCCATTTCCGGGTACGCCTTCTCGGATTCCCATTTCGAGATCGCCTGCCGCGAGACGCCGAGCAGCATGGCGAGCTGTTCCTGTGTCATGTTGCGCCGCGCGCGCAACGCCTGCAGATTGGTGCGGAATGTCATGGTGATCCCCCTTCTTTCCACGGTGTCGTCATGTCGTGTTCGGCCGATGACCCCACTATGGCAGACCACGCCGCCGCCCGCCACCATCTTGCGGTTGCACACGCCGATCCCGACCGCAACCGATGCGCAACCAGCGGTTGCATCGGCGGAATTCTGCGGTTGTCGGCCGGGTCGGTGTCGGTTCGGTCATCGCACGTGGATACGTTCGCTGGCGATCATGGTGACGTTGTCGTCGGTGAGGATGCCGTCGACCGACCGCGCGTCGAAGATCGCGTCGACCCACGCGCGGTGTGCAGGATACGCCGGGTCGGTCGGCAGCGGGCTGTGCGAGTGCGAATCCATGTAGGCGCGCCACGATGCGCGCGTGTAGCGGATCGGGTTGGGGAACCGGCGGATCGTCGGATGCGTGAAAAATGCGGCGGCCGTGTCGCGAAAGTGCCGCGCACTGACGCCGATGTCGGCGGCATCGCCGGCCGAGACGGCGGTTGCGCCGACCGCTTGCGACGCGTTGGCGGAGTCGGCAGGACCAGTCGTGTTGCCGCCGCCGGAAGACACCCCCGGCACGCCACGGTCCACGCCGCGCATCATCGCCGAATCGAACGACGTGCTGTTGTAGATCGATATCAGCAGGAACGATTCGTCTCGGCTGATGCGCGCGCATTCGGCAAGGAACGCGTCGTGGTCGAACCAGTGCAGCGCCTGCGCGCAGGTGATCGCGTCCACGCTACGATCGCGCAGTCCGGTGCGCTCGGCCGTGCCGTCGGACACCGTCACGTTCGCGTACGGACGGGTCGTTTCGGCCAGTACGCCGCGCATGTCGGCGTCCGGTTCGACCGCCGCAATCTCGTATCCGAGCCGGGCCAGCGGCACCGTGAACTTGCCGGTTCCCGCGCCGATGTCCGCGATCCGCGCACCGTCCGGCAGCAGCGAGGCGATGTATTGCATGGCCGCGTCCGGATATCCCGGCCGCGCACGGTCGTAGGCTTGCGCCTTGCCGTGGAATTTGGTCTGGATTTCGGACGGCTGTCGCGTAGACGGTTCCGTTGACGACTCCGTTGATGGTTCAGTCACGATGCATCCTTTCCTCACCTGTTCGGGCAGCGGCTCGCCCGATCACAGCGGCAAGATCGTCGTCGGCGAGCCGACCGAAACGTTGCCGAGCATGATCGGCTCGCCGTTCGCGGCGATGCGGAAGACGGTCAGATTGTCGGTGATTTCGTTGGCGGCAACCAGATATCGGCCGATCGTGCGCAGATGCCGCGGACGGCTGCCGCCGCTGGGGATGCCGCGACCGGTCCAGCCGGGCGTATCGGGCGAGGCAAGACGTTGCAACCGTTCGCCGTCCCAGCGCAAGGTGACGATGCGTTCGGAGCCGCGCAGACCCACGTACGCGAATCCCGGATATGCCGATGCGATCGCGGCCTGACCGTCAGATTCAGCGCCAGCATGTGTTTCAGCATCGCTGGATGACGCCTCGGCGAGCGCGGCGTCCGGCACATACGCCAGCGATGCGGCCTGATCGAGATCGTCGCCGCCGAGGTCGACGGTGTGCAGCACTTGCAGATCGCCATCGTTCGCATCGCACCCCAGCAGCGTGACCGTATCACCCCATTCGTCCACGACGGCGACCCGCAGCAAACCGTCACGACTCGGCAGGATGTGCATGTCGCGCGGGCCGGTTCCGGGCGCAAGCATCACTGCACCGACGCGCACCAGCTCGCCGTTGTGCCAGCGGTGCACGTATACGCGGTCCGCACCCAGGTCAGTGGTGAGCACGCGCCCGTCCGGCAATGGCAGGATCCAATGCGCATGCGGCCCGTCCTGCGCCGGCAGCGGCCCGCGGCCTTCGCCGTGCAGGTGCTGTGTTGCCGCCTCGAGCGAGCCATCGTCGCCCACCGGAAACACGCTGACCGTGCCGCTGACATAGTCGGCGGTGACCGCATGCCGTTGATCCCGGTCATCGACGGCTATGGCGACGTGGGTCGGGCCGTCGCCGGGAACCGGCATCCGCGACACCAGCGAGAGACGCACCTGCCGGACTGCCGGATCCGTGGACGTGCCGCCGGGCACAGGTTCAGCGATCGTTGCATTGTCCGCTTCGATGCGCAGCGCCGCCAATTCGTTGCTGTTTTCCAGCACCGCATACACCATGTCCCCATCACGCTCCAGCCACGACGGGGACGGCACATCGGACAGCAGACCCCGGTTCTTGGCGTCGAGCCTGCCGGCTGCCGCGCCGCGATTGTCTGCCGCGCCGTCGACCTGCAACGAGTACTGTTCGATGCCCGGGCTATGAGACCCCTGCAACGCGCCAAAGCCTCCGACCAGTATGTCAAACTCATCAGTCATGGCTACCAGTGTAGATCCGGTATCTGCCGACCGTCCGGCAACGGCGAACCGACACACCCGACGGCATCTTCCCGCATGACAGGCCGCCGTCATCGGCGTGTCGCCGGGCGAGGACGGTCACATTCCGCATGTTTCCAATGGCCGTCACGATGTACTGCATCGGTGCCATGCTTGAGCCATGACAGTCAATTCCACCACCATCGTCAAAGAGTTCACCAACCCGCTCAAGGAACCCATCGACGACGATATCAATCTGTTCGATTTCCTCGACCGGCGCGCCCAACGCGATCCGGACGGTTCCACCGTCGAATACAAGGCCAAGGATGAATCCGGCAAGGACATCTGGAAATCGTTCTCGGCCGCACAGTTCCGCGACCTGGTGATCGAGCTCGGCAAGGGCCTGATCGCGCTCGGCGTGCAGCAAGGCGACGCCGTGTCCATCGTCTCGCACACCCGCTGGGAGTGGACCGCGCTCGACATGGCGATCATGGCGGTGGGCGCGCTCACCGTGCCCGTATACGAGACGAACTCCGCGGAGCAGGTCAGCTGGATCTTCAACGATTCCGAGGTCACCATCGCGTTCGCCGAGGACGATGGCCAGCGCGACAAGGTCGAGTCGGTGCACGCGCAGGTGCCGACGCTGCGCAACGTGTTCATGATCGAGGCCGGTGCGCTCGACACGCTGCGCGAATACGGCAAGACCGTGTCCGACGGCGAGTTCTGGGATCGTAAGCGCTCCGCTCACGGCGATGACCTGGCCACGATCGTGTACACGTCCGGTTCGACCGGCACCCCGAAGGGCGTGGAGCTGACGCACCGCAACCTCGCATTCCTGTGTCTGTCGGCCATGCAATACATGCCGCGCGCCTGTGCATGGCCGGATCGCCGTCTGCTGCTGTTCCTGCCGCTGAGCCATGTGTTCGCGCGGTTCATGGAACTGCTGAGCTTCTGCGGCACGCTGACGCTGGGTCTGAGCTCGAACATGAAGACGATCGTCAAGGATTTCGAATCGTTCGGGCCGACGCTGCTGCTGGCGGTGCCGCGCGTGTTCGAGAAGGTGTACAACGCGGCCTCCCAGCGTGCGGGCAGCGGGCTTGCGGGCAAGATGTTCCTGCGAGCGGCCGACGTGGCGCGCGAATGGTCGAAGGCCGAGCAGGCCGGCGAGAAGCTGGCGTGGAACAGGCGGCTGGCGCACGCGTTTTACGAGCGCGTGGTGTACCGCAAGATCCGCACGATCTTCGGGCCGAACGCCGATTTCGCGATCACCGGCGGCGCGCCGATGGACGCCGACCTGTCGCACTTCTTCAACGGCATCGGTATGCCGCTGCTCGAGGGGTACGGCATGACCGAGACCTGCGGCCCGGTGTGCGTGAGCCTGCCGGAGAACAACCGCATCGGCACGATCGGCATGCCGATGAGCGGCGTCACGGCCGGCATCGCGGATGACGGCGAGCTGTGCGTGCGCGGGCACCTGGTGTGCCGCGGCTATCACAACCATCCCGAGGTCACCGCCGAGCAGATCGTCGACGGCTGGCTGCACACCGGCGATCTGGGCGATATCTCCGAGGACGGGTTCATCTCGATCACCGGACGCAAGAAGGATCTGATCATCACCGCCGGCGGCAAAAACGTCTCCCCCGGACTGCTGGAGGCTGCGGTGATGACCTCGCCGGTGGTGAACCAATGTCTGGTGATCGGCGACCGCAAGCCGTTCGTCGCGGCGCTGGTGACGCTCGACCTGGCCGACGCGAACGCGTGGCTGGAGTCGCAGGGCGCGAAGACCGAGCCTGATCTGGCCGCGCTGGCCCGCAACCCGATCGTGCACGCCGAGGTGGAGCGCGCGGTGAATCAGGCGAACGACAGCGTGTCGCGCGCCGAGTCGATCCGCAAGTTCGAGATCCTGCCCGACGAGTTCACACAGGACAACGGCATGCTGACGGCGAGCCTGAAGACGCGACGCGCGCAGATCGTCAAGCATTACCGCGAGCTGATCGACACGGTGATCTACGCGCCGCGAAAGTAGGATGACGGATGCGCGCCGATCAGCAAGCGTCCGCTTTCCGCCGGACCCCTCCCCGTTCTCGCGGTAAACGGACGCTGCCGGCATGGTGCGCGTCCGTTTCCCACTAGGATCCTTCCCGTTCTAGAGGAAAGTGGACGCCACCGCGGCTCCCAGCGTCCGTTTCCCGTTAGGGTCTGCCCGTTCTGGCAGTAAACGGACGCTGCCGGCACCTCAAGTGTCGGGTTGCCGCCAGGATCCGCAGAAGATGTCCGCAAAACGCAAGAAGGGCCTGCCCGAAGGCAAGCCCTTTGTCTGTGGAGCTAAGGGGATTCGAACCCCTGACCCTCTCCATGCCATGGAGATGCGCTACCAGCTGCGCCATAGCCCCAAAATTCACCCGCGGCAAACCACGAGATCGTGGGTGATGTAGGAATCGAACCTACGACCCCTTCCGTGTGAAGGAAGTGCGCTAGCCGCTGCGCCAATCACCCAGTCGCACGACCAGACTCGCGTCCGATCCAATCGGTCAACAGTCTCCTGCCGATCAATCGTGGGCGATACAAGATTCGAACTTGTGACCCCTTCCGTGTCAGGGAAGTGCGCTACCTCTGCGCCAACCGCCCGGGTCTTCGCTCCCGTAGCGCCGAATCGCTTCGACACCACGAAAAACTAGAGCGGACAACGGGACTCGAACCCGCGGTCTCAACCTTGGCAAGGTTGCGCTTTACCAACTAAGCTATGTCCGCAATCTGTCGCCGTGAGGCAACAGATGGATAATCTACACGAACCCGATGCCAGACGCAAATCCCGGCGTGTCGCCCGGAATTCCGCGGCATCATGTGGCACGCCACACTCGATGCCCGGCACCCCGAAGCCGTCAGGCCTTGCCGTACACCTCGCGTGCGAACCGTTCGAGCGCCAGGATCGAACGCTTCACCTTCTCCGTGTCGATGCAGTACGCCATACGGAAGTAGCCGGGCACGCCGAAGCTCTCCGACGGCACGAGAATCAGGTCGTACTCCTTGGCCTTCATGCAGAACGCGGTCGCGTCCTCCTCGAGCGCCTTCGGGAAGATGTAGAACGTGCCGCCGGGGCGCACCACGTCGAATCCGATCGAGGTGAGCGCGTCGTACAGCAGGTTCATGTTCGTCTCGTACACGCTCAGGTCCGAGGTCTCGTCGAGCACCTTCTCCACCGCGAGCTGCATGGTCGAGCTCGGGCAGTTGTGGCCAGTGCCGCGCGAGATCTGGCCGCACATCGGCACGATGAGCTCGGCGTCGGTGGCGCGAGGGTTGACGGCCACGTAGCCGATGCGCTCGCCCGGCAGCGAGATCGACTTCGACCACGAGTAGCAGGTGAGCGTGTTGTCGTAGAACTTCGCCGGATACGGCTGCTCGCCGCCGTCGAACACGATCTCACGGTACGGCTCGTCGCTGATGAGGAAGATGTCGTGGCCGTATTCGGCCTGGCGTTCGCGCAGCAGGTCGGCGAGGCGCTGGAGCGTGGCGGCCGAGTACACCGCGCCGGACGGGTTGTTCGGTGTGTTGATGAGCACGGCCGCAGTCTGGGGGCCAAGCGCCGCCTCGAACGCGTCGAAGTTGATCTGGAAGTTCTCGGTGTCGGCCGGCACGACGGTCAGGTGCGCGCCGGTGCCGTTCACGTACGGCTGATATTCGGGGAAGTACGGCGCGAACGTGATCACCTCGTCGCCGGGCTTGGTCACCGCGCGCAGGGCGTGCGCGAGCGCGCCGGCAGCGCCCGTGGTCGGGAAGATGTAGTCGGCGGTGTAGTCGGTGCCGAATCGGCGGTTGAGGTTGTCGGCGACGGCCGCGCGGAACGATGGCAGGCCGAGCGACGGGCTGTAGCCGTGCAGTTTGACCGGTTCAGCGGTCTTGTACATGTCGATGACCGTCTTGGTGAAGTCAGGCGGGCACGGCACGCTCGGATTGCCGAGACTGTAGTCGAATACGTTGTCATAGCCGATTTCCGCGCCACGGGCGGTCGCGTATTCGCTTAGGGTTCGGATCACGGACTTGCCGCCGAGCATCGCCTTGTATTCTTCGTTGATCATATGCAACCTCCTCGTGCTGCCTCGCAAACGTTCGCGGAACGACGTGCCGTCATACCAGCCATGCGCCGGCAACGGCCACAGCCCGATGCCGCGCCGTTCCCGCGTATGGTTCCGTTTCTACCACCGGCATGGCACATCCGCGCCGCAACACTCCAATTTCACGCGGTTCGTCGGATCAATCCGCCGATTTTCGCGCGGGTTCGCCTGCAGCGAGACCGTCATTCACTATGATTTTCCTAGGAGGCCCGCACAGCAGACACAGCGGAACCGGCCCGTGGCGAAGGAGGTGCGCGATGGGCAACATCACCGATTACGCGCGCACCGAGACGCGTGGTTTCGCGACGCGCCCGTTCTGCGCGGCTGACGCGCTCGCGCTGGCGATCCTTGTCTACGACGACGTGCCGGACGACGTGCCGCACCTGGCCGACGAGTTGCACCGCTACGGCACGTTCCGCGACCGCCTGCAATCGTTCTCCTTCCGCCATCCGATCACGTCGCTGCACCACCTGAACCATCCGCCGTTCGACGGCATGACCATCGAACAGGCCGACCGCGAACTGCATCAGGGCCAGGTCGTCAGCGACCACGACGTCAACGCGATCGCACTGGTCAGCCCGCAGCTCACGCACGATTTCTATCGCACATGCGCCGCCAATCCGCGGTTTTCCGGCATCGTCATGGGCGCATACGCCGCGGAGTTCAGCGCGGACCGGCAGACGCAGTTCGCCGCGCTGACGTACCGGCTGCCGGACGGCACGCTGGTCGTCTCGTATCGCGGCACCGACGACTCGCTGGTCGGCTGGAAGGAGGACTTCAACATGTCCTTCCAGTATCCGGTGCCGGCGCAGGTGTCGGCCGCGCAGTACCTGCGGCAGGTCGCCGGACTGTGGGACGGGCCGATCATCCTGACCGGACACTCGAAGGGCGGCAACCTGGCCGTGTACGCGGCGATGAACGCGCCGGACGACGTGCGCGAGCGGGTCGTGCGCATCTATTCGCTGGACGGGCCGGGATTCCCGGCGGATGTGGTGCACGGATACGAATACGGCACGGTGAAGGACCGGATCGTCAAGATCGTGCCGGATTCGTCGATCATCGGCATGATCCTGGAGACGCCGGAGAAGTGCACGGTGGTCAAGTCGGACGTGGAGGGCGTGATGCAGCACTTCGCGTTCTCATGGCAGATGTGCGGCGGCGAGTTCGTGCAGGTGGAGGATCTGGCGCACAGCTCGAAACTATTCAACGAGTCGCTGAACCGTTGGATGGCGGGGCTGAGCCAAGAGCAGCGCGAGCATGCGGTGGACGCGCTGTTCGCGGTGCTCGAGGCGAGCGGCGCGAACAACATCGGCGGGATGATGGCGGCCGGCGCGAAGGCGATCCCGGATATGCTCGGCGCGTATGTGGGCCTGAGCCCGGAGGATCGGCGCAACATCACACAGGCGATGATGATCCTGTTGCAGGCCGCGCTGGCGCGCAACACCAAGGTGTCACGGCGCTAGATTTCTCCGCTCGCTGCCGCTCGGTCAAAATGACAGATAGGCATCACTTCCGATCACTATAGACACGTTGTCCAATAACGGTGTATCATATCAGTTCAGACACCTTGTCTAGACAGACTGTCTAGACACTTCGGCCAATAATCACCAGCCGGGCAAGCTCAGCCCGCGCCGCATCTCATCCAAGGAGCCGCCATGCCTCGCCCACGTCGCGATTCCGAAATTCTGCCCGCCAAGGAACGCATGGAAAACGCGTTCTGGGACCTTCTGGCGGACCGCGAATACCACAAGATCACCGTCACCGACATCGTCCACGAGGCCGGCGTCAACCGCAACTCGTTCTACTACCACTACAGCAGCCTGCCCGAACTCGCCGATTCGGCCATCATGCACGTCGTGCAGGAAGCCAAGCCGGCCCTGCCCACGCCCGACTCCGACCCGGACGCGACATGGCGCGAGAACATGACCAACCTCATGCAGTCGCCCGAACACCGCGAGCGCCTCGACCGGCTCGCGCTCATCGCCGGCCCGCACAGCTCGCCCGAACTGGTCGATTCGCTGCGCGACTTCGGCCGGCTCACCATCATCCACAGCCTGCAACTGCCCGAGCACATCGACCTGAAAACCGATCTCATGCTCGACTTCACGGTCGGCGGCATGCTCGCCGTGCTCAGCCGCTGGCCCGATCTACGCGACACCGTGGAACTCGGCGACCTGCTCAACGAGGACGTGGCCGTGCTCGCGATGAGCATGTGCCTGTCGCTGTCGCGCGCGGACCTGCTCAGCTACTGGCACCGTATCTTCCGCAACAACCTGCCGTCCGCATCCGCCGGTTCCGACGCCTGACGCCCGGCGAGCCGTCATTCCCTCCCGGGCTTACGGCCGGTTCCGCACCCTCAGCCGGGCTTACGGCCGGTTCCGCACCCTCAGCCGGCCGTAAGCCCGGGAATGAACCCTCAACCGCCATCATCCCGCGCACCCCTCCCGGGCATACGGCCATTCAAAGCGCCAAAACCGGCAGTATGCCCGGGAACAAACACAGAATCAGCGGGCATCCTGCGCACCCCTCCCGGGCATACACCCACAGTGCGCACACTCCTCCCCGGGCATACGGCCGCCGAAAGGGGTGGAACCGGCCGTAAGCCCGGGAACACAGTCCGAGAACACACCCAACCAGCATTACCCCGCACGTATCTCCCGGGCATACGGCCATTCGAGGAGGCGGAACCGGCCGTATGCCCGGGAGGAACATGCCCGGGAAGGAACAACTGTGCCGCGCGCATATGTTTCCGCCCGTAAGACCGAAGGTCCAGTCAGCGCTGGGCGTCATGCTGCACCAGCGATCGCATGGCGCTGGATGGCAGCCCTTTGAGCACCGAGGTGATGAGCTCGCGGGTCTTGCGGTCGGTGCTTGTCGCGGCCATGAGGATCTTCGGCAGAGCGTCGGTCCAGTTCGCTGCCAGATCGGCGAAGTTCGTGTATCCGGCAGCGGCGACGACGTCGTACACCTGATCGATGGTGACCTCGCGCTGCCGCTGGTCGACGCCGGCCAGCCACGTACTGATCGTGCGGTCCGCGAACTGCGCGCCGGAGGTCAGCTCGGACGCGGTGACGAACCGGCCGTCTTCGACCTGCCAGCTACCGCCCATGTGCTGCAGGATGCCGATCGCGTCGGCCTTGACGATGGTACGTCCAAGACCGCCGTCATCGAGCAGCATACCGATGACCGATGCTTCCGGCACGGTTTTGCTGATGCGGTCGAATACGGCACGATAGGCGGGCGACGCGGTGATGGCCGCGTCGAATCCCGGACCGTCGTGGCTGAAGATGCGCGCGATGCGCGGCATGACAATCCTTCCATCGGCATCACTACGGCTCTTACGGACGTCATCGCCGTCTCGGGCACCATCATCGACTCCATGACAAGCATGATCAGGAAATGCCACGTTCCGTTTCGGCGCAAACGTATCGTTGTCATTCGCAGCATCATCAACCATGCGCATGGCCGCGTAGATGGCCATGTTGCCGCCTTTGGAATGGCCGCCGACCATCAGCCGCGCCGGCACGGCCCCCGGCACCCCTGCGGACCGGTCCGCAATCGACCGCAGGTACTCGGCGGCCGACCGTTGCGCCGGCACCGGGCATCGCACGGCCATGTTGAAATCCTCTTTCCATCCGATCAACGTGCCGTCCGTGCCGCGGAATGCCACGTACAGCAGCGCCCCGCCCACACCGTCACAGTCGGTCAGGTCGAACGTCATCGCGGCGAACTGCGTCTGATCTCCGGCGTCCAGCTGTTCGGCATACTCTCCCACGCGGATGCCGCGGTATCGCGGCGATTCGCATACCGCACGCAACAGGCCGAGCCGGTATTCGTTGACCGAATCCGATCCGGTCGTGAACATGGTCGGGTAATCCTCGGCACGCAACGCGGTACCCAACGGCACGCTCGCCACGGTTTTCGCCGCGCCGAATCGCGGCACCGAATCCGGCATATGGATGTACGCAAGTTCGGACAGCACCAGCGAATCGACCTCGTTGAACGGCAGCTCGCCGAATCCCCGGAAATTTGTGCGAGCATTATCGAGAATATTGCCCATGCTTTCATGGTAGTCACAGATTCCGCCGCATGGGCCGGCTAGGATGAAGGCGGACATGCGATGGAAACCGACAGGACGGGAGCGTGCGATGAGCGACACGGCTGATGCGGGGCTGGACATGATGAGCTTGATGATGAAGTGGCTGGCGGCGAACGCCGGCAAGATCATCTTCTTCGTGGTGGTGCTCGCCGCGGCGTGGGTGGTGGTGAAGGTGGTCAGCAAGGTGCTGCGCAAGGTGCTGAACCATACGAACATGCCGAGCGCGTCGATTTTCATCAATATCGTGCGTGTGCTGATCTGGGTGGTGGCCGCAACGATCGTATTGAAGCCGGTGTTCGGCATTGATCCGACCACGCTGATGACGGCGCTCGGCGTCGGCGGCATCGCGGTGTCACTGGGTTTGAAGGACACGGTGGCGAATGTGATCTCGGGATTCGGACTGATGCTCGGACGGGTGATCCAGCCGGGCGATCTAGTGACGGTGGCCGGCACGACCGGCGTGGTCAAGGACATCACATGGCGGCAGACCGTGGTGCGCGAGCGCAACGGCAACGAGATGGTGATTCCGAATTCGGTGCTCAACACGGCGTCGTTGGAGAAGCTGACGCCGGTGAACGAAGGATTGGTGACGGTGCCGTTCACGGCGAAGGCGGGCAGCGATGTCAAGGATGTCGAGCGGCGGATCGTCGAGGCGGTCAAGCGCGGCACCGTCGACGTGGCGACGGAAGGAACCGTGCCGATCGTCAAGTTCACGGGATTCTCGCCCTATGGCATCGAAGGGCAGGTGCTGGTGTTCGCCAAGCCGGACCTGCTGCTGTCGACCGCACGCGATGCGGCCGCCCGCGCGCTCACGGACGTCGACGCCCTTGAGCAGCGTGCCGCCGTCGGCGCATGATCCGTTTACGGCGAGGCCCCGTGTTCTGACCGGAACACGGGGCCTCGCCGTCAAGCGCCGCGAATCAGCGCAGTACGCCTTCGATGAGGGTGGTGATGAGGTCGGTGTAGCTCACGCCGGTGGCCTCCCACGCCTTCGGGTACATGGAGATCGGCGTGAAACCGGGCATGGTGTTGATCTCGTTGATCATCACGTCGCCGTCCGGGGTCACGAACGTGTCCACACGGCTCAGGCCCGCGCCGTCGACTGCCTTGAAACCGCGCACCGCGATCTCGCGCACGCGCTCGAGCAGTTCGTCGGGCAGGTTGGCCGGCACCTCGACGTGCGAGGCGCTGGCGTCCATGTATTTGCTGTCGAAATCGTAGAACTGGTCGTCGCCGCCAGCGCGCTTGTCGAGCACGATCTCGCCCGGCCAGCTGGCCTTCGGCTCCTCGCCGGCCTTCGGGCACAGCACCGCGCATTCGATCTCGCGCGCGTCGATGCCCTGTTCGACCAGGATGCGCCAGTCGTGGTGGCTGGCCTCGAACACGGCGGCGGCGAGTTCGGCCGCGTCGCCCTCGTGCTCGACCTTGGTCACGCCGAAGCTGGAGCCGGCGCGCGACGGCTTGACGAACAGCGGGTACTGAAGGCCCGCCGCCTCGACCTGCGCGAGGATGGCCTCGCCGTTCGCCGCGAACTTGGTCGCCTGGTCGAAGCCGCGCGCGTCGAGCGTGATGCCGGGCGCGACCGGGATGCCGGCGGCCGCCAGCAGCACCTTCGTGTAATGCTTGTCCATGCACGTGGCGGACGCGAGCACGCCGCAGCCGACGTACGGAACGTTCATCATCTCGAACAGGCCCTGGATCGTGCCGTCCTCGCCGAACGGACCGTGCAGCACCGGGAACACGGCGTCGATGTGGCCGAGCGATTCCAGCGTGCCGTCCGCGTTGCGCGCGAAGAAGCCGTCCTGCCCGAGCGCCACGTCGAGCACGACGTCGCGCGAGGAGGCGGTCTTCTCGACGGTCGGCAGCGCGGAACCATTCAGATCCCAGCCTCGCGGGTCCTCTCCGTCCACGATCCACTGGCCGGCCTTGGTGATGCCGACCGGAATCGGCTCGAACTTGTCGGTGTCGAGCGCCTTCAGCACGCCGGCGGTCGAGATGCAGGAGATCGAATGCTCGTCGGCCTTGCCGCCGTACATCACCACAATGCGCTTCTTGGTCATGTTCTTCCTTTACCGTTCACGAAACGATCAGCAATACTGGGGCACAAGACTACTAGCCCCGCTGGTCGTGCCGTGCAACGGTTCGCGCGCTTCGCCTCGAGTCTTCACAACTCGCGTCCGTACCACTCCTCGATCATGTACCGCGCGATCGTGGCCTTGCCCGGCGCGACCATGCGGCCCGTCACGAGTTCGTTTGTGTATTCGTCGCGCGTGACCCACCGCGCGGTCATCGTCTCCTCGCCGTCCACGTGTACGTCGGTGGTGACGGCCTGCGCTTTGAACGCCATCATGAGCGATGCGGGGAACGGCCACGGCTGCGAACCGAGATACTTGACCGCGCCAAGCGTGAGCCCGACCTCCTCCTTGGCTTCGCGGCGTACCGCGTGCTCGAGGTTCTCGCCGGCCTCCACGAATCCGGCTGACACCGAGTACAGCCGCGAGTCCTTCCACGCGACGTTGTGCTGGAGCAGCAGCCGGTCGTCGCCGTCCACGATCGCGGTGATCACGGCCGGTTCGACGCGTGGGAACAGCAGTCGGCGACCGTCGGCGTCGTTCGTGCAGCGTTGCGCCCAGCCGCCCATCGCGGTTTCGACCGGAGCGCCGCAGGTCGGGCAGAACCGCTGGCGCGTGTGCCAGATGCTCAGCGAGATCGCGCTGGTGGCCTGGCCTGCCTCGCGCGCGGTGGCGTGCGGCGCGAATCCGCGCAGGTCGACCCAGTCGAAGCGGGTGACGGCCTGCTCGAGCAGACTCGGTTTGACTGCCGGACGGGATGACGATTCGTCGTCGTGTTCATCGAACGCATCGTCCGCGCCGGTGCCGGCCGAGTCGGGGACCGCAGCCGGTGATTGACCGGCCGGCGTGGCCGGTTCGACGCGAGTGATGTCAATGTCAATGACGTGCTCGTTGCGTTCGCCGCCGTAGCTGCCGAGGAACATGGCGACGGCGGCCGGGTGGGATGCCAGTTCGCTGCGAACGTATGCGCCGGGCAGTGTTGCAAGTCTCATGCGCACGTTTTCATAGTCGACGATGCCGCCCTGCCCCTTGGGTACGGCGATGCGGCCGCCGCGTGTGAGGATGACCTTGGTGCTCGGTTCGTTCAGCAGCGAGTCGATCAGGCCGTCCTCGCCACGACGTTCGGTCTGATAGTCGATGTCGCCCTGTGCGAGCGGCAGGAACGGAAGCGCTTGGGTCAGCGCCAATGGTGAAAACATGAAATCAGACTTCCTTTCGCAATCACCGACGGTCGTTCACAAGGCCCGCTGCATCAACGACACGAGCGAGGTGGCCACAATGGCCGGATGCTCGACCGCGCTAAAATGACCGCAGTCGTCCACCAGCGTGTAGGCGGCCTCGGTACCGGTCATCGCGTCGGCAATCGCACGCATGCGCGTCTCGTCGGCGAACGGGTCCTTGTCTCCGCAGATCACGGCGGCCGGCGCTTGCACGCGCGGCAACTGGTCGTTCAGGTCGGGCCGCCCCGCGGCCATGCGCTGCCGCCATGCGATGCCCTCCGGACGCTGCTCGCGGATCCACCGTGCGAACAGCGCCTTGCCCGCTTCGGACTGTTTGAAGCTCGAATCGGCTTCGTCCGCATCGGCAAAGTGCATGACCGGCTCAACTGACTGCGAACGCTCGCACGTATCGGCCACGCGCACGCGGTTCGCCCGTTGCGCCGGCGTGTCCGCGTCACCCTTCGTGTCGCACATCGCGAATCCGGCCACCACATCCGGATGCCGCCGCTGGATGTCGAGGATCACATAGCCGCCCATCGACAGTCCGGCCCACACCGCACGCCGGTAACCGGCCTTGTGCAGCAGGCCGACGTACGCATCGGCCAGCAGGTCAAGCGCATGATCGTACGCGCCGTCCGCGGCACGGCCGCCCGACTCGGCGTCACTCGGAATCGGCCCTTCGCCGGCACCGGGCATATCCGGCGCCCATACTGCGAACGCTGGCATGCCGGCCGCGTCGGCCTGCCGGATGATCTCGGCCGCACAGTCGTCCCACATGCGGTGGTCGACCGGGAACGCGTGGACGAGCACCAGCGGTGCCGCTGAGCCGTTCCCCGCACGGTACACGTTGTTGTTCAGTTCAATCGTCATGACATATCGCCTTGATTCAGTAATCCCGTATCAGTAATCCCGTATCATCCTGCGCGCGCCGCGCATCCAGTACGGCGCTCAGCAGTTCAGTCGCCCAGCCAAGCCAGTGCGCGGCGCACGATGTCGCCATGACCGTTGACCATCTGCTCGATGAACGTGTCCATCACATCGCTCGACGGATCGACCCATTCCACGTCGAGTGTCTCGTCCTGCGGCTTGCAGTCGCCGGCGATCGGCACCACATAGCACAGCGCGATCGCGTGCTGACGCGGATCGTAATACTCGCTCATGCCGGGCGTGGGAAAGAACTCGGCCACGCAGAACGGCTGCAGGCTCTGCGGCAGCACCGGCAGCGCGATGTCGCCCAGATCCTTGGCCACATTGCGGGCGATCGCCTCGCGCAACGTCTCATGGAACAGCACACGGCCGGTGATCAGCGTGCGCTCGATCGACCCGTCGTCGGCCACGCGCAGCAGCGAGCCGACCTGCGCGACACGGCCGAGTTCGTCGGTGCGCACCGGCACGATCTCCACGTACGCGATCGGCATCTGCCGCCGCGCCCGCTCGATGTCCTCGCGGCCGAGCCATCCGGGTGGGTTGCCGTGGCCCGTGCCGCGGATGAAATCCTCAGGCGTGATGTTGTCGAACTCGCCGCGGCGGCGTCCCGCGTCGAAATCGCCCTCGTCGGGCACTTCATCATTCAAGACTGGCATACCCTCATTATCACCCCGGCCGCGTAACGGAACGCGCATGTTCGGGCGCGTCGGCCTGGTTTCGCAGGGCCCGTACCGTTCACGCGCCGGGGTTCCTGCCGGATTCGGCTCACAGTGGAAGTTGTTCCGCTCGGCTGAGATGCTGGGGTTCAACTATTGTCTGTTATGGAAACGTTCGCGGGCAGCGTGCTGGTCCGGCATGACGGCTGCGAACAGGAGTTTGGATAAGGGAAGGATCGAGCATGGCGACCGTCGCGCTCAACACGCAGGATTTCGAGAAGACGCTGAACGACAACGAGCTGGTGTTCGTTGATTTCTGGGCGACGTGGTGCGGACCGTGCCGCGCGTTCGGCCCGATCTTCGAACAGGCCAGCAACGAGAACCCGGACATCGTGTTCGGCAAGGTGGATATCGACGCGAACCAGGATCTGGCCGCGGCGGCCGGCATCCAGGCGGTGCCGACGCTGCTCATCGCGAAGAACGGTCAGGTCGTGTTCAAGCAGGCCGGCGCACTGCGCGCCTCCGATCTCGACGATCTGATCGAGCAGGCCAAGAAGCTCGACGTGTCCGCGGCCGACGACGCGCAGTGACATAGCCGGGCAACGGTTTTGCGGCATGGCAAGCGGCCGACCATACTTTGGTCGGCCGCTTTCGTATTCACTCGACGGTGAGGAAGCGCATCGGGTTGTGCACGAGGTTGTGCAGACCCATCACGGCCGCGCCATACATGGCCGGATGCCCGGTCAGCGGCGGGAACATGAGCTTGACGCGCACCACGTCGCGGGCGAGAATCTGCGACTGCACACGTCGTTCGAGGTCGGCGCGCAGGTTGTCACCGAACTCGCTCCACAATCCGCCGACGATCACATTGCTCATGTCGACGATGTTCACGGTCGACGCGATCGCCGCGGCCATCGCCGCCATCGCGTCCTCAACGGCGAGCACGGCGGTCGTGTTGCCGCCATGCCACGCGGCGACCAACTGCCGCGGTAGGTCGGTGCCGGCCGCGTGATCCGCATCGGCCAGGCCGGACGCGATCATCACCGCGCGCCGTCCTGCGTACATTTCCAGGCATCCGTGACGTCCGCACCGGCATCGTGTGCCGTGCACGTCGACGCACATGTGGCCGATCTCGCCGGCGAACCCGTGGTCGCCGCGCACGACCTGCCCTTCGCGAACGTATGCACCACCGATGCCGACATCCGTGGAGACATACACGAACGAGTCGGACGACGCGACCGGCCAATCCTCCGCCGGGCGCTGCGTCGCGTATCCGGGGATCTGCGCGATCGCGGCGAGCGCGGCCTCGTTGTCGGCCACCGCACCAAGCCGTTCGATCACCGCATACCGGTTCAAGTCGATGTCGCGCCAACCGAAGTTGCGCGCAATGAGCAGCCGGTTGCCAGTGGACACGAGTCCGGGCAGCGCCAGCTGGGCGCCGGCCACCACATAGCCGTCGTTGGCAAGCTGTTCCTCGACCGGCCGCATCATCTCGTCCAGTTTGGCGAAGATCTCGTCGGGATTCACGTCGTCCATGGCGCGGTCGTGCCAGTCGCTGGCCACGACGGAACCGTCGAGGTCGAGCACGGTGTAGCCGTAGCCGTCAGTGTTGATCTGCATGCCGATGCCGGCCCAACGGCCCGGACGGAACGCGAGCGGCGTGCTCGGCCGGCCATATGACACACCGGCGGCCGGCTCAAGCTGGCGGATCACCCCGTTCTTGAGCAGGATGTCGCTCAGCAGCGAGAGCGTGGCTTTCGTCAGACCAGTCTGTTTCGCAAGTTCGGCGCGGCTGAGCGGCGTGCGGGACCGGGCCATCGTGGACAGCACCACGGACAGGTTGTGGTTGCGCAGATCGTCCTGATTGATGCTTTTGGACACCGGCATCGGGACCGCCTCCCTCCTCGCAAGCGCACTGGGTTGCGCATGATAACGTATGCAACACGGTACACCGCATCGCTTCGTACAATGATTTTACTATATGTTCGCGGCGTGTCGTCCTCCCTGTGCGCGCATCCGAATCCTCTCTCATGCAAACGCGCGTATGCGCAACGGCCACATCCGCATCATCCAATGCCCCTCAATGCTCCCATCACATCGCATGTAACCCGAAAACCCCATCTTTCGAGCCGAATTTCACCCCATGCAAACGCGCGTATGCACAGGCAGCGGCAGCCGACACGCACATCACCGCGCATCCGCCGATTGACCGTGCGCCACACTAAGCTGTTGGCGGGTTTATCGATGTCTGTCAACCGGCATCGATACCCGCAACCATCGGCCACGCAAAAGGAGCATCCGGCAATGACGCGCAAGTTCCAGCTCTCCCCCACCATCGGCAAGCTCATGCTGCTCGCATGCGCGATGCTCTGGGGTGGCAGCTACCCGACCGCGAAAGTCGCGATGACCGTCGTCCCGCCGCAGTGGCTCATGGCCATCCGCCTGTTGGCCGCCTCGCTCATCATGTTCATCCTGTTCCGCAAACAGATCACGCCGTATCTCAACCGTCACATCATCGTGCCCGGCCTGCTGGTCGGCGTGACGTATTGGGGCACGATGTGCAGTCAGACGGTCGGTCTGACCATGATCGAGCCGGGCCGCAGCGCGTTCCTGACCGCCGCGTACTGCGTGATCGTGCCGTTCACGTCGTGGCTGCTCATGAAGCAGCGGCCCACAATCCGCAACATCGTGGCCGCCGTGCTGTGCCTGACCGGCGTGGGCTGCGTGTCGCTCAGCTCCGGATTGGGCGGCATATCGATCGGACTGGGCGACCTGCTCACACTGCTGTGCGCGATCGTGTTCTCGTTCAATCTGGTGTGGCTGGGCAAGTTCGGACGGGTGATCCACCCGGTGGCGCTCACGTTCGCGCAGTTCATGACGGCCGGCACGCTGTTTCTAATCGGCGCGATCGTGACCGAGCCGGCACCGTCCGCGACCTGGCTGCGGCCGGGCATTCTGCTGTGTCTCGTCTACCTGTTCTTCGGCGCGACGATGACCGCACAGATCATGCAGAACGTCGGACTCAAGGTGACACCGCCCTCCCAGGCGTCACTCATCATGTGTCTAGAGACGGTGTTCAGTCTGCTGTTCTCGGTGCTGTTCTACGGCGAGCGCGTCGAAGCGGCGGCCGGCATGGGCTTCGTGCTGATCTTCTCCGCGATCCTGTGCTCGCAGATCCATCTCAACGGCCGCATGCTCGAACGGCTTTCGCGCAAGTGACGGTTCGCAGCGATTCCGAGGCCGGCGCACTGCCAGCCGCGAACCACCAACCTCGGTAACGCCACACCTCGCCGTTACCCGCGAATCAGGATACGCTGCGCTCGAAATTCCCCGGCGCGCCGCCCGTCTGCCCACTAGGATGGGGCGTATGAGCGAATCAACATCAACCGAGTGGGTCAACCCGCTGCGCGACCCGCGCGACCTGCGTCTGCCGCGCATCGCCGGCCCGTGCAGCATCGTGATCTTCGGCGTGACCGGCGACCTGTCACGCAAGAAGCTGCTGCCCGCCATTTACGACCTCGCCAACCGCGGCCTGTTGCCGCCGAGCTTCGGCCTGACCGGCTTCGCCCGGCGCGACTGGACCGAGGACCATTTCAAGGATTTCGTGCGCGAGAACGTGATCGCGCACTGCCGTACCCCGTTCAAGGAGTCCACGTGGACGCAGCTGGCGGCCGGCATCCGCTTCGTGCAGGGCACGTTCGACGATCCGAAGGCGTTCGAGCGGCTGTCGAACACGGTTGCCGAACTCGACCGCGACCGCGGCACGCGCGGCAACCACGCGTTCTACATGTCGGTGCCGCCGCGCGCGTTCCCGATTGTGGCGCGTCAGCTGGCCGACTGCGGCCTGTCGCGCTCTTCCGAAGGCGCGTGGCGTCGCGTGATCATCGAGAAGCCGTTCGGCCATGATCTCGAAAGCGCGAAGGAGCTCGACCGCGTCGTCTCCGAGGTGTTCGACCCGTCGAGCGTGTTCCGCATCGACCACTACCTCGGCAAGGAGACCGTGCAGAACATCCTCGCACTGCGTTTCGCGAACGCGATGTACGAGCCGATCTGGAACGCGAACTATGTCGACCACGTGCAGATCACGATGGCCGAGGATATCGGTGTCGCCGGTCGTGCCGGCTACTACGACGGCATCGGCGCGGCCCGCGACATCATCCAGAACCACCTGCTGCAGCTGCTTGCGCTCACCGCGATGGAGGAGCCGGTCTCGTTCGCCGCATCCGACCTGATCGCCGAGAAGACGAAGATCCTGTCCGCGGTCCGTCTGCCGCGCGATCTGGCCGCGCACACCGCCCGCGGCCAGTATGCGGCCGGCTGGCAGGGTTCGCACGAGGTCGTCGGCTACCTCGAGGAGAAGGGCATCGACCCGTCGTCCACGACCGAAACGTACGCGGCGATCCGGCTCGATCTCGACACGCGCCGCTGGGCCGGCGTGCCGTTCTACCTGCGCACCGGCAAGCGTCTGGGCAAGCGCGTGACCGAAATCGCGGTCGTGTTCAAGCGCGCGCCGCACCTGCCGTTCGAGTCGACGGCGACGCGTGAACTCGGCAAGAACGCGATCGTGATTCGCGTGCAACCGGACGAGGGCGTGACGATGCGGTTCGGCGCGAAGGTGCCGGGCGGCACGTCGATGGAGGTGCGCGACGTGTCGATGGACTTCAGTTACGGCCGTTCGTTCACCGAGTCGTCGCCGGAAGCGTACGAACGGTTGATTCTGGACGTGCTGCTCGGCGATCCGCCGCTGTTCCCGACGACGAAGGAGGTCGACCTGAGCTGGGAGATCCTCGATCCGATCGAGGACTTCTGGTCGACGCTCGGCCAGCCGCAGCCGTACCGCGCAGGTACGTGGGGACCGGAAGAGGCCGATGAGATGCTCGCTCGCGATGGACGCCATTGGAGGATGCCATGATTATCGATATGCCGAACACGCGGACCCGTGAGATCTCGCGCAAGATCGACGAACTGCACGAGGAGCGCGGCGAGTCCGCGACCGGCCGCGTGCTCACGCTGCTCATTTCGACCAACGAGGATGAGCTGGAGCATGCGCTGGAGCTGGCGAATGCGGCGAGCCGCGAGCATCCGTGCCGTGTGATCGCGATCAGCCCGAAACGCGGGGCGGCCGCGGCGGGCGGTCAGAAGGGCGCGGTGGCCGAGAACGACGCGGACGCGCAGGACGAGGAGTCGAACCTCGACGCGCAGGTGCGTTTCGGCGCGGACGCCGGCGCGGGCGAGATCATCGTGCTGCATCCGCGCGGCGGACTCGTGCACCATCAGGACACGCTCGTGATTCCGCTGCTCGTGCCGGACGCGCCCGTGGTGGCGTGGTGGCCGACCGAGGCGCCGGCGAACCCGTCGAAGGATCTGCTCGGCGCGATGGCCCGCACGCGCATCACCGATGCGATGCGCTCGTCGAACCCGTACCGCACGATCGCCGATCTGCGACGCAACCGTTCGTCCAAGAACGTGGATCTGTCGTGGACGCGACTGACCGTGTGGCGCGCGATGCTGGCGACGATGCTCGACCAGCCGCCGCATCTGCCGATCAGCACCGTGCGCGTGACCGGCCCGAAGGGCTTCCTGCCGATGGACATGCTGGCCGCGTGGCTGCGGCTGCGGCTCAACGTGCCGGTGACGGTGGAGGATGTGCCGGGCGCAACCGCGGTGACCGGCGTGTACCTGACCCGTTCGGACGGCGTGCTGAGCCTGGAGCGGCCGGATGCGGATGGCGGCGTGGCCGTGATCAGCATGCCGGGCGCCTCGCCGCAGACGATCAGCGTACCCGCACGCACGCTCGAGGAATGCCTGAGCGAGGAGCTGCGCCGACTCAACCCCGATGAGGTCTACGCCGAGGTCATCACCGAAGGCTGGGACCTCATCCACCCCACCGACTGACATGGAAACGGCCTACGGCCGATGCTGTATTGCCGACGGTCTTCGGCCGTGACGCTCCCTCAGTCCGCCTTCGGCGGCCAGCTCCCTCAGCTGAGGGACATTGCCGTTAAGCAAACAGCAGAGCTGTTTGTAGGCGATGTGCGAGCCGACAGGCGAGCCAGCAAACAGTCAGCCGTAAGGCTGTCCTTAATTGCAGGACGCTGTCAGCGAAGCTGACTGAGGGAGCGTCGCGGCACACAGTGCCGCCAATATCACAGCATCGGCCTGCGGCCGATTCCTACTCCAAGGAATGATATGACCAATCGTAAAACCATCATCTATCGCGATCCGACCATCCTCGCGCAGACCGTGGCCGCGCGTACGCTGCTGACGATCGGCGATCTCTTGGCCGAACCGGGCCGCACGCGCGTCGACATCGCTGTGACCGGCGGCACCGACGGCAACCGCGTCTTCCACGAACTGCTGGCCAGCCCGCTCACCGAAGCGGTCGACTGGTCGCGCGTGCACCTCTGGTGGGGCGACGAACGGTTCGTCGCCGCCGACAGTGACGACCGCAACGTCAAGCAGGCCCGCGGCGAGTTCCTCGACGCGATGACCGGCGCCGGACTGCTGCCCGAGGCGAACATCCACCCGATGCCGGACGACACGCGCTCCGCCGATGAGATCGCGGCCGCCTCCCCCGAGGAAACCGACGCCGTGCTCGCTGCCGCTGCGGCCGAATATCAAGCCGAACTGGTCGCGGAACTCGGGTCCGAACCGGCGCTGGACATCGCGATGTTCGGCATGGGGCCGGACGCGCATTTCGCGTCGCTGTTCCCCGGACTGCCGCAGGTGCTCATCGATGACCCGCATGTGCTGGTCGCCGGCGTGCGCGACTCGCCCAAGCCGCCGCCGCTGCGCCTGACGCTCACCGTGCCGATGATCGCCCGGTCACGCCACACGTGGGTGTTCACCTCCGAGGAACGCAAGGCCCCGGCCGTGGCTGCGGCGTTCGCCCAGCCGCGCAACCCGCAGGCCCCCAGCTCCTTCGCCGACGGTCAGGAACTCCTCTGGCTCATCGACAAGGGCGCGGCAAGCAGGCTGCCCCGCGAATAGGTCTTGTCATTTCGAGCGAGCGGGTATTACGTTCCTCTTGTCATTTCGAGCGAGCGCAGCGAGTCGAGAAATCTTTCAAAGCGGCTGGCCGCAAGAGATTTCTCCGCTCGCTGACGCTCGGTCGAAATGACACGGTTGAGGTCATAAACGACGAGTGGCGGTTTCTTCCACTGAGCATGTGCCCAGTGGGAGAAACCGCCACTATCTATATCACAGATCAGAAGCGATCAGGCTTCGATCTCTTCGCGATCCTTAGTGGCCCAGAGCGTGTGGAATGCACCCGGCATGTCGACGCGCTGGTAGGTGTGGGCGCCGAAGTAGTCGCGCTGGCCCTGGATCAGGGCGGCAGGCAGACGCTTCGAGCGCAGGCCGTCGAAGTACTCGAGCGAGGAGGCGAACACCGGGACCGGCACGCCGAAGGAGATCGCACGGGTCACGACGCGACGCCACGAGGTCTGCGCGGTCTCGATCGCATCCTTGAAGTACGGCGCGAACAGCAGGGAAACGTTGGCCTCGCCGGACTCGAACGCGTCGGAGATGCGGTTGAGGAACTTCGCGCGGATGATGCAGCCGCCGCGCCAGATACGCGCCACCGCGGCCAGATCGATCTTCCAGTCGTACACCTTCGCGGCCTCGGTGATCTCGTTGAAGCCCTGCGCGTACGCGACGATCTTGGACGCGTACAGCGCCTCGCGGATGTCGTTGATGAACGCGGCCTTCTCGGCGGAATCCATCGGCACCACGCCTTCCGGACCCTCGAACGCCTGCTTCTGGGCCTCGGCGCGCAGCTCGCTCTGGCCGGACAGGCCACGGGCGAACACGGCCTCGGCGATGCCGGTCACCGGCACGGCCAGGTCAAGCGCGGACTGCACGGTCCACGTACCGGTGCCCTTCATGCCGGCGTGGTCGACGATCACGTCGACAAGCGGCTTGCCGGTCTTCTTGTCGACCTGGTGCAGCACGTCCGCGGTGATCTCGATCAGGTACGAGTTCAGCTCGGTCTTGTTCCACTCCTCGAACACGTCGCCGATCTCGGCCGGGTTCATGCCCAGCGCGCGACGCATCAGATCGTAGCTTTCGGAGATGAGCTGCATGTCGGAGTATTCGATGCCGTTGTGCACCATCTTGACGAAGTGGCCGGCGCCGTTCTCGCCGATGTGCGTGACGCACGGCTCGCCCTCGGCCTTCGCCGCGATCGACTCGAAGATCGGCTTCAAGGTCTGCCAGGACTCCTCGGAGCCGCCGGGCATCATGGACGGCCCGAGCAGCGCGCCTTCCTCGCCGCCGGAGACGCCGCAGCCAACGAAGTGCATGCCGCGGGCGGAGATGGCCTTCTCGCGACGGATCGTGTCCGGGAAGTGGGCGTTGCCCGCGTCCACGATGATGTCGCCCGGCTCCATGAGATCGGCGAGCTGGTTGATCATGTCGTCGGTCGGTTCGCCGGCCTTGACCATGATGATCGCGGTGCGCGGCTTCTTCAGCGAGTCCACGAACTCGGCCATCGTCTTGGCCGGGAAGAACTGGCCTTCGTCACCGTGCTCGGCGATGAGCTTCTCGGTGCGCGAGTAGTGGCGGTTGAACACGGCCACCTTGTTGCCGTGGCGTGCGAGGTTGCGGGCGAGGCTGGCACCCATCGCGGCAAGACCGACAACGCCGACGTTTGCTTCAGCGGACATTGTTATCCTTTCGAATATTTGGCATACATATTCCATAGATCAGTCTATAACCCGGCCGCACCAATCGGCCATGCCCACGGCAAAAACCGGCAACGGCCGCATGCGACCGAAGACTGCCGTCTCCGCCGCATGCGACCGGCCGATCCGATTGATCCGACCGATGCGACCGGCCGATCCAGGCGGCACGACCGAACCGACCAAGACGATACGGCGGCCGTTCAGACGAACAGCGACAGGCCGAGCACGGAGACCAGGCCCATCACCGACATAACCGTCGTCGCGGTCGTCCACGACATGAACGTCTCCTTCAGCGACAGTCCGAAGTACTCCTTGATCATCCAGAATCCGGCATCGTTGACATGGTCGGCGATCACCGATCCGGCCCCGACCGCCAGCACCATGAGCGCGGGGTTCACGGTGGTCATCGTCATGAGCGGCGCAACCAGTCCGGCCGCGGTCAGCGAGGCGACGGTGGCCGAACCGAGGCAGACGCGCAGCACGGCGGCGACGAGCCATGCGGCGATCAGCGGCGGCATGTTGATGTTCTGGAACAGCGTGGAGACATAATCGGAGATGCCGCCATCGACCAGCACCTGCTTGAATGCGCCGCCACCACCGATGATGAGCAGCATCATGGCGATCTGCTTGACCGACTCGGTCATCGACTGCGCGATTTCAGGCATCTTCTTGCCGCGAGCGAAGCCCATGCTCCACACGGCGAACAACATCGACAGCAGCATGGCGGTATCCGGCGCACCGATCGCCTGGATCACCTCGTTGACGAGGGCGTCCTTCGGCAGCGTGAACGAGCAGACGGTGGCGACGGCGATGAGCAGCACCGGCATCATGGAGGTGAGCACGGAGATGCCGAACCCCGGGGTTTCATCCTCGGAGAACTCCTTGAACTCGCCAAGCACGGCGATGTCGAAGTTCTTGCGGTACAGGCCCGGCTTGATGCGGTGCAGCAGCATGTTGAACAGTGGACCGGCAACGATCACGGTCGGGATGGACACGATGATGCCGAACAGCAGCACATGGCCCATGTTCGCGCCGAGCGTTTCGGTGATGGCGGTCGGAGCGGGGTGCGGCGGCAGGAACGCATGCGCCACGTTGAGCGTGATCGCCATCGGGATGCCGAGGAACATGAGCGGCATGTCGAGCTCACGCGCAATGACGAAGATGATCGGCAGCAGCACGACCAGACCGACCTCGAAGAACAGCGCGATGCCGACGATGAACGACGCGACGACCACCGCGATCTGGATGTGTTTGCGGCCAAAGCGGTTGATCAGCGTCATGGCGATGCGGTGCCCGCCGCCCGAATCCGAGACGAGCTTGCCGAGCATCGATCCGAAACCGAAGATAATGGCGAGGTGGCCAAGCTGGCCGCCGATGCCGGTCTCAATGGTGGAGGGGATCTTGTCGACCGGGATCTGCAGTACCAGCGCGGTGAGGAACGCGGTGATGATCAGCGAGACGAACGTGTTGAGCTTGACCTTGACGATCAGGAAAATAAGCACTGCGACGGCGCAGGCCACGATGAGCAATGGCATGGGACTTCCTTATCCGTTGACGTTTCGATCGCTGCAGATTAACGCAGCAGGTAGCCGCCGTCGACCGGCAGCATGACGCCATTGATGTAGTTGGACGCATCGGAGCACAGGAACACCATCGCGCCCATCAGCTCGCGCGGTTCGGCCCAGTGACCGGCCGGAATGTGTTCGCGGATCTCGACGCTGCGGACCGGGTCCTCCTGCAAGGCCTTGGTCATCGGCGTGTTGATGTAGCCGGGGGCGAGGCCGTTGACCTGGATGTTGTACGGAGCGAGCGCGTCGGCGTAGGCGCGGGTCAGGCCCATCACGGCGTGCTTGCTGGCGGCGTACGGGTAGATGAACTTGCCGGCTCGGTAGGACTGCATGGATCCGATGTTCACGATCTTGCCGCGGTTCTGCTTGATCATGACCTTGGCGACCTCATGCGACAGATAGTACAGCGCGTTGAGGTTGAGGTTGATCACGGCCTGCCAGTCTTCGTCCGGAAAATCGACGAGGTCGTGGCGACGCTGCATGCCGGCGTTGTTGATGAGCACGTCGATGCGGCCGAATTCCTCGAGCGCCTTGTCCACGATCTTCTTGGCGGCACCGGGCTCGGTGATGTCCTGCTGCATGAAGACCACGCGGCGGCCGTTCGCCTCGACCGCCTTACGGGTCTCCTCCCAGCCACGCTGCTCGTTGGCGACGACGAACACGTCGGCGCCGACCTTGCTCACGGCCTGCGTGTAATACTCGCCCAGACCGCTGGCGCCGCCGGTGATAAGCACGACTTTGTCGGTCAGTTCGAAGGTGTGAATCGAAAACTCTTCCATGATCATTGCTCCTCGTCGATGATGGAGGTTCGGCGTGCCGGTTGGGTTCGGTTTCCCAACGTTCATCGCAGCCGATGCCGATGTGTTGCAGTTAGGTATATCGTTGCCCCTAGCTTACGTCAACCGCTGACGTTCGCCGTGGTGTATCGATACCCCAAAGCATATGACCGACGATTGACGAAGTCAAGTCGGATGGTGTATCGTTTTCCTCGACGATCGGAAAACGGCGGATTCACTGGCGTCCGTCGGAGTGTCGCACCGCCGACACGCACGGCGCCACGCAGCATGCGGCATACGGAGCGCATGCACAACCCATACGGAAAGGACCGCATATGGCCAAGGTGACCATCGCCGACATCGCCCGCGAATCGCAGGTGTCCGTGACCACCGTCTCGCGCTACCTCAACGGCAACTACGGCAAGATGAGCGCCGCCACCAGAACACGCGTCCAGGAGACCATCGAACGGCTCGACTACCATCCCAACGCATCCGCGCAGCGCATGCGCCAACAGCACACGCATATCGTCGGCGTCATCGTCGCCGACATCTCGAACGTCTTCTCGTCGCTGCTCTTCAAGGGAATCTACAACGAGCTGGAACCGGCCGGCTACGACGTCATGCTCATGAACTCGAACAATTCGCTCGGCGAAGAGCACGATGACATCGACCGACTGCTCTCGCAACGTGCCGACGGACTGATCATCCAACCGAACGCAAGGACCGCCGCCGCATACGAATCCGTCATCAGTGCGCGCAAGCCGCTCGTGCTCGTCGACCGCGAGCCCGACGAACGCCCCGCCGGTATCAGCCAGATCGTCGCCGACAACAGCGAATCCTGTCATCGGCTCGGACTCGAACTCGCGCAACGCGGGTACGACAACATCGTCGTCTGCAGCCGCATCCGCAGCGAGATCTCCGCGCAGACCAAACGAGTCGAAGGCTTCCGCGCGGCCGCCGAGGAAAGCCACCGGTTCATGGTTCACATCGAGGTCGCCTCCAACGACGTCGACTGGCTGACGCGCGAACTGTCGGTGACGCTCGGTCATCTGCATGGCCGCACCGTCGTCATCTCACTGATGGGACCATTGCTGTTCGACTTGCTCGCCGCATTGCGCACGCTGGACATCACGTTCCCCGACGACATTGGCTTGGTCAGTTTCGACGACTGGCAATGGTCGCAATACGTGCGGGACGGCATCTATCTGCTTGAGCAGGATCCTCAGGCACTCGGCCAGGCCGCAGCACGCAACCTACTCGACCAGATTCGCGCCGGTTCGTCGCCGGACGGTGACCCATACGCCGCCAGCGACGTCATCACGTTGCCGGTACGCACGGTATCCGCGCCATCAATCTAAATCGTTCACCACGACACCATTACGTAACACGATCCTTAACACAACGTTCACAACGTGAGACGCGCGAGAACAATCGGACGCAGACTCTTACGATGTTCGGGTACATCCGCAAAACGGACAACGTATTCCACAGTTGTATTAAGAGAGAGATTTTCGATGGAAAACGTGAAGAAATTCGCCGATTGGCTGACCAAGTGGTTCACGGCGATCGTGGTCGTGTGGGCCGTGTTCAACTACTTCGTGCCGCAGGCAAGCCTGTGGGGCAAGCCGTACACCGGCTACATGCTCGGCATCGTGCTGTTCGGCATGGGCCTGACGCTGACGCTCGACGACTTCAAGCGAATCCTCACCCAGCCGCTCATGGTCATCGTCGGCACGATCGCGCACTTCGTGATCATGCCGCTCATCGCCGTGCTGCTGTGCTGGATCTTCCGCCTCGACGGCCCGCTGGCCGTCGGCGTGATCCTCGTCGGCTGCTGCCCGTCCGGCACCTCCTCCAACGTGATGAGCTACCTGTCGCGCGGCGACGTGGCGCTCGACGTGTCGATCGGCATCCTGTCGACCCTGTGCGCGCCGTTCATGATCCCGCTGCTGATGCAGTGGTTGGCCTCCCAGTATGTGACCGTGCCGGTCGAGTCCCTGTTCCTCAACGCCGTCAAGGTCGTGCTCTTCCCGATCGCCCTCGGCGTGATCTGCCACATGATCTTCGGCAAGAAGATCGAGACCATCACCGTCGCCCTGCCGATCGTCTCCCAGGTCGCCATCCTGCTCATCATCGGCGTGGTCGTCGCGGTCAACGGTTCGAAGCTGTTCGTCGCCTCCTCGCTCATGGCCATCCCGGTCGTCATCCTGCACAACCTCTCCGGCTACGCGCTGGGCTTCGGCTTCTCCAAGCTCATGTACAAGATCTACCCGAAGGGCTTCCGTTACGCGCAGCAGAAGGCCATCACCTTCGAGGTGGGCATGCAGGACTCCGCCCTGGGCGCGACGCTGGCGCTGACCTCGTTCGCCTCCAACCCGATCGCGGCCGTGCCCTCCACGTTCTTCTCCGTGTGGCACAACATTTCCGGCTCCATCCTCTCCAGCTGGTGGCGCAACCACGATGACCGCCACGAGATCCACTGGGATTCCGACAACGGCGAGAAGGGTTCCGCCAAGGACGCGACCAGCGAACACGCGTTCGACGCCGACAAGAAGGCCGCCGCGGCCAAGTGAGTTGATCTCCTCGCCGCAGCCTTATGAGTGAGGCCGTAACTGAGTCCGTATGACATACGGGATTCGGTTACGGCCTTTCGCATATCTACCGCGAGCGCAGCGAGCCTTGGCTCCCTCGGCTGAGGGAGCCAAGATTTGCCTAATGCGAGCGACTACAGCGTCTTGACGAACTCGCCCAGGCGACGCAACCCCTCGGCGAGCGCCTCGCGCGACGCCGCATACGACAGGCGCACATGCGTGTCGGCCGTGGCCGGCCCGAAGTCACGACCCGGCGTCAACGCCACGTGAGCCTCGTTCAGCGCACGTTCGCAGAACGTCCACGCGTCCAGTCCGGTCGAGGAGATGTTGAAGTACGCGTAGAACGCGCCGTTCGGCTCCACTTCGAGCGGCAGCCCGATCTCGCGCAGCCCGTCGACCACGATGCGCCGGCGCGCGAGCAGTTCCTGCCGCCGTTCCTCGCACACCGCAAGGCTTTCGGGAGTGAAGCATGCGACCGCCGCGTGTTGGGTGGGCGTGTGCGCGCACAGGTAGAAGTTCGTGGCGAGGTCGTCCACCGCCTCGATCGTGTTCTCCGGAATCACGGCCCAGCCGAGTCGCCAGCCGGTCATGCCGAAGAACTTCGAGAAGCTGTTGCATACGATCGCATCCGGGTCGGCGAGCAGCACGGACCGTACCTCGCTGCCGTCCGCCTCGCGATCGGCCAGGTCGAGGTACGTCTCGTCCACGATGCGCCACGCGCCGCGTTCACGAGCCAGATCGCACACGGCCTTCAGCATGTCGAATTCGATCGTCGTGCCGGTCGGGTTCGACGGCGACGTGATCATCACGGCCTTCGTATGCTCGCTCCACGCGCCGTCCACGAGTTCGGGCGTCAGGTGGAACCGGGTCGCCGCGCTGGTCGGCACGTCCACCACGGTGCCGCCGAACGAGCGCACCAGTTCGCGGTTGCACGGGTACGACGGGTCGGCGATGATCACCTCGTCGCCCGGATCGACGGTCAGCGCGGTCGCCAGCAGCAGCGCCGCCGAACCGCCCGACGTGATCACGATGCGCTTCGGGTCGATCTCGACGCCGTGTTTGGTCCGGTAGAAGTCCGCGATCGCACGGCGCAGTTCCGGCAGACCGAATGCGGCGGTGTACGGCAGCGGACGGCCGTCGTACTGCTCGCGCATCGCCTCGCGCACGGCCGGCGGCGCACCGAAGTCCGGCTCTCCCAAGCTGAGTTTGACCACATCGACGCCGTTCGCGATCATATTGTCGGCCTTTTCGCCGAACACCATCGCGCGGAACGGCTGCGCCTCGCGCGCCCGCTGCGCCATCACCGGCTGCCTGTCTGCCATATCACGCTTCCTTTCGTTCGTTTCCGTTCCCGATTCTAGTGTCGTGCGCGTCGATCGTGCCGATTATGCCCGTTTCCGGCGGCCGCGGATCGGTCGAGTCGTCCACGCCGTCAGCCGTCGCGCCGCTGCCGGCCGTCGCATCGCCGTCATCCGTCGTTCCGCCAATCGGCACGTCACCGTCACCCATCGCCGTCGCATCGCCGTCAGCAGACCCGCCGCCGGCCGCATCACCAGTCGACCCGCCGCCGGCCGCTCCCGTAATCTCGCGCACCAACCGTGCCAGCCGCTCCTCGCGCACCGGTTTCGCCAGCTCGCACTCCCACACGACGATCACCTTCCAGCCGGCCGCCCGCAGTTCGGCATGCTGCCGCACGTCGCGATCGTGGTTGCGCACGAGCTTCGCACTCCAGAATTCGACGTTCGACTTGGGCATGGAATGCTTCGCGCAGCCCTCGTGCATGTGCCAGAAGCAGCCGTTGACGAACACGATCGTGCGGTATTTCGGCAATACGACGTCCGGATGGCCCGGGTAGCGTTTGTCGTTCTTGCGAAAGCGCAGTCCGTGGCGGAACAGGTAGCTGCGCACGAGCACCTCGATCTTCGTGTCCTTGCCGCGGATGTGCGACATGGTGTAGCTGCGCGTGCCGCGTTCGTACCGTTCAGGTTGGGTGGACCGGCCGCGACCGGACCGATCGGATCGGCCGGACTGTCGCGGCGCACGTTTGGCCTGCCTTTTGGCCGTTCGATCAACTGACCGTTCGGACGACTGACCGGCTGCTCGCTTGGATTGACTGTTCACGAGATTCCATTATCACCCGTGCGGATTCTAAAATGGTACTGTTTGCGATTCCACACGATTCAAGGAGGAACGATGAGCCGACTGAACGGGCGACGGGCCGAGGCCGAGGCGCAGGGACTGAAGGTAAAAGTGGCGATTCTCGGCGCGGGCCGCATCGCGATCCACATGGCCGAGACGCTGACGAAGATGGCCGCGGACCCGCGCTATGCCGGGCTGGTCGAGCCGTATGCGGTGGCCGCCCGCGACGGGGAACGTGCCGCCGCGTTCGCCGCCAAGTACGGATTCCCCGTGTCGTACGGCTCCTACGACGAGCTGCTGGCCGACCCGGACGTGGATCTCGTGTACATCGCCACACCGCACAGTCTGCACGCCGAGCAGGGCATCGCGTGTCTGCGGGCGGGCAAGAACGTGCTGGTGGAGAAGTCGTTCACCGCGAACACGGCCCAGGCGCGCGACTTGCTGGCCGTGGCCGACGAGACGGGACTGCTGTGCACGGAGGCGATCTGGACGCGGTACATGCCGTCGCGCGCGATCATCGACGACGTGGTGGCGTCCGGCGTGATCGGCGAGGTGCAGTCGATCGCGGCGAACCTGTGCTATCCGATGGCCGGCAAGGCGCGTATGACCGATCCGGCGCTGGCCGGCGGTGCGCTGCTGGATGTCGGCGTGTATCCGCTGAACTTCATCGACATGGTGATGGGCGGGCACGGCGACGTGGCGATCGACCGCGTGGAGACGTCGATGATGCCGTACGAGACGGGCGTGGACGCGCAGAATTCCACGACGATCTACTATGCGAACGGCGTGATGGCGTCGGCGCAGTCGTCCATGCTGGCCGCGTCGGATCGTGGCGGCTATATCTGGGGCGAGCGCGGGTACATCGTGTGCCGGAACATCAACAACGTCGAGGCGGTCGACGTGTACGGACTGGATCACCTGCCGCTCGCGCACTACGACGTGCCGGAGCAGCTGACCGGCTACGAATACGAGGTGGCTGCCGCCGCGAACGCGATTCTCGACGGACTCGGCGAATGCGCCGAGATGCCGCACTCGGATACGCTGCGCATCATGGAGCTCATGGACGTGCTGCGCGGCAAGTGGGGCCTGCGCTACCCGTTCGAGGGGTGACATCGAGTCGGTAACGAAAAAGCCCGGCATGCGCCGGGCTTTTCGCTTGGTACCCCCAGAGAGGGGGATACAGCCCAGCGTCGTACAGGTCCATCTCCACCACTCCGGGGGCAAATAAATTTACCTTCATTACTTACAAAATCAATCATAGCAACGGTTCTCGCTTTCTTCCAATAGACACGCAAGCAGTGTTGCTCCTTATCGTCATCTTCATGCGGCTGATGGTCGAAACGACCTGTGACGAGTGATCGAATCAGCCTAAACCTCAATGATTGCAAGGCCTAAGGCACTAGAGGTGCATTTTTAGGTGCAATGGCTCACTGAGAGCGTATTCGGCCACTTGGTGGCATTTTTGGTGGCATTTTTCCGAGGCCGTTATGCCATGCCATTGATCTTGGATTCAGCACAAGGAGCATCATCATGTCCGCAAGGACGAAGAAGGACAGTATGGGGCCGTCGCCGGGGCGGCGGAGCAGGTTCGGCACCGTGACGCCGCGCTACGATACCGCAGGCAATCTCGTCGCCTGGCAGGTGCGGTACCCGGACCCGAAACGACCGGGCAAGAAGGTCCAGCGTCAGTTCAAGCCGGACATGGAGCACGAGGCGCACCAGTGGCTCGAAGAGGAACGGCATCTGGTGGAACTGGACTGCAAGAACATCCAGGAATGGGTCCATCCGTCAGAACGCCGCCGCAGGAAGCGCGCGAGCCTTATCTCGTTCGAGGATTACGTGACCCGGTGGGCGGAAGGATACCGGCTGCCGAACGGCGAGAGGATAGCCGGCGGCACGCGCCGGAACCTGTATCTCGACATCGCGCACTTCATGCCGGGCTTCAAGGGCAAGCTTCTGACCGAGATCACGCCGAAGGACATCAAACGCTGGTACGATGCGCCGCACCCCGAGGGGCAATGGGCGTTCCGTCGCTCATGCATGCGCCTGAAGGCGGCGTTCACCAGCGCCACGAAGATGAGCATGGACGGCTCCCCGCCGCTGATCCGTGACAACCCGTTCATTCTGCCCATACCGCCGGCGCCGCGATCCGCCAGGGAGGACGTTCCGCCGGTCACGCCGCTGGAACTCAAGCTGATCGCGGAGAATATGCCCGACTACACGAGACTGGCGGTGATACTCGCCACGCTCGTCGGAGGCCTCCGTTGCGGCGAGCTGTGCGGCCTGCAGGTCAAGGACATCGACCTGAAGGCCAAACGCCTGACCGTGCGCCATTCCGTCAACAGGGGCTATGCGGATCGCGGTTCGACACGCATCGCCAGGACCAAGACCGACTCCAGCCGACGCACCGTACCCATCCCCGACGGGCTCGTTCCCCTGATTCACGACCATCTGCTCAGACACTGCGAATGGACGGACCCGGAAGCCATGGTCTTCCGTCCCAGACGAGCCTCGGTGATGAGCCAGACCACCCTGGAGGCCCAGTTCCGCAAAGCCAGGGAGAAAGCCGGCCGCCCCGACCTGACCTTCCAATCCCTGCGAGCGAGCCACGCGACCCTGCTCATGCTCAAGGGCGGCACCCTGCGGGAAGTCATGGACGAACTCGGCCACGTCAGCGAGAAGGTCGCCATCAAGCACTACCAGCGCATCGTCGCCCGACACCGCAACCAGATCGTCAACCAACTCGCCGAAGACTTCATCAAGGCAGCACAATGAATAAGACATCGATACAGGTACAGTGTTCGCAAAACCTAGCAAAACACAGTTGGAAGAGCACCCAATATGACGTGAGTCAATAAACTAGTACTTTGTCGGGTTTAAATCGCTTCATTCCATTTTTCTCGGCTCCCCTTGTCAGGGGAGCTGTCACGCAGTGACTGAGGGGTAGTTAGGACTCATCACATTAAGTCCAACAAAGTACTAGGTCTGAATTACCTAACAATAATGGTGGTTTGCGGAAGCTAAGTTCCGCAAACCACCATTAAATTTATTAGCGCTGTTGACTAACTCTTTTTATGCAGGAAGCGAATCAAGGAAATGAGAGCCACGATTCCCAGCACATCGACTCCGAGACTAAGAATTATGGCAATAGGAACAAGTATCTCACTCATTTTCAGATTCCGTCCGTAACTTTGACATTATTACCAGAACCGGTAACGTCGGCACGTAGCCAGGCGGTCCCACTGTACCAACCCTGAATACTGTAAGAGTACTTCTGCTCCGCCATCGTCGCGGTATGCGTCAGGGTACGATCACTATAGGTTCCACCGACTAGATTGACCCACCAACTGTCTGTACTGGTGATTTTGTTGTTGGACATATTGATATAATAGCCGTCATAAAATGCCAGCCATTCTCGATAAATCTTCCATCGCTTTGTAGCTCGTGCCGTTGTCGCATTTTCGATTCCGATGGTAACGGGATCGCCCGAATCGGTGGTTGTCACATATTCGAGCTTTTCTCCAGGCTTGAGCTGGTCAAGACCCTCAAAGATGATGGAACCGTCCTCAGCAGCGACAGCAGTAGGCTGAATCTCTGCTGCATATGTAGGCGTAGTCCCCGCGAACACAAGTGCGAGACTGGAGACTAGCACCACCATGAGGATGGAAACTCTGCTGGCAAAAGACCTGTATTTCATTTTGGACTCCTTGGTTTGTCTTCGTTGACATAGAGTGCCGTTTGTTATCTTTTCATGGGAAACCCGCTGATGCGGATCATCGTTGATGTGTTTCCTGACATGCAACTTATCAAATTAGGTGCTGTCAAATGTCCTCATGATTACCTTCATTGGTATCCTTTTGATATCTGCTGCATTCAGATGCAGTAACTCCATGATGCGGCCTCTGCGAAACTGGCGCTCTCTTGGAGCCTGACATGTCATCTAAAGATGACTTCAACGTCGTGGAGGCCAATGATTGCAACCACTCATCGACTTTTGGATAGACTGCGGAAAGCTATCGGCATGCTGGTACAAGCTATGTTATAGTCAAAGTTCCCGAAAATCCCTTCCCGATGCCATGTGACCACATAGCTTCGTTTTGCCGGAGTGCCGTCCTTCTTGACCACGTTGCTTTAGGCGGACGCCACCGCATGAACCAGTACGCGCATGACGTCCATGTATTTCCCAGACATGGCGATCAAAAGATCCTCCAAAGACGGTGAATCCACTTAGTTTGGACTGCGGTTCGCCAGGGTTGCCGGCTCTTCCTCCTCTCTCGGCGATGACACATTCGTGGTACTGGAGGACGTAAAACGCATGTAACGGGCTTGTCCATGACATCTTGGCTGATCGATTGCAATGCAACGGCGCATTGCATGGCCAGTAGGGGTACTAGCGGCAGGAAGTATCGGCTGTTAATGCCTATGACACCTTGCTGCCCGTCGAGCGTGAACTGCATCCACACTGCCATGTATATCAGCGTCACACATCCTGCGGTCGTCACCCATGCTGCCAGCCAGAACAGCAGACGTCGGTGGTTTTTACGCCAAGCGATCACGGTCAGTGCCAGAGTTGTGATGGAGAGCGTCCAGAACAGGAACAGCAGCGGCGGTTCCCACCATGACCAGCCTTGTAGCCGGATGATGCTGTAGAGCATTCGTGGCAGAAACAAGTGCGGGGCGGTCAGGAGTTCCCGTCGCCGTCGCGCCACTTCAACATATGGCACACGCGATGGGTTCGTGGCGAACTCGGTTCCGATGCCCACCCATGTGAGTAGCAATAGAACCGATATCACGCATCCGCCGATGAGAATAAGACAAGAACGCATGGCCATCCGCCGACGGACGGCCATCGGCAGTAGCACCATGAGCAAGCATGGCGCGTACGCGAACTTCGCCAACGTAATAATTCCGGCGGTCACGGACAACGCAATGCAATCCACAGCGCTGAAGTGATCGTTTTCCACACATCGCACCATCAGACACGCCAACGGTAGAGACAAAGCCACCAATGCCGAGTCAGGCGAAAACATGAACGAGAACGGCATCGCCATCCACACGGTCAACAACCCGGCCAGCCGTCGAAGCCAACGCAGCGCATCTCCGGACAACAGCCGCAGACAAACTCCTGCCGATGCAAGATAAACGCCCAGCTGAAATATCTCAGCCAGATAGAACCGTGCTGTCATGTTCAATTGCAGCAGTCGTCCTACGGCGAAGGCCCCCAGCTGTGGCAGATACGCGAACGGCGGATACACCGCAGTGTTATTGAACGGCACCTCGCACCGGTTCCCGTAACAGTTGGTGATGGACGCCGGGTTCACCAAGCCGGACACGTAATCACGATCATTGACCAGCGAGAACGCGATTACGTCATCACTAACCCAGCCACCCACGTTCTGCGTTGTATCGGAATGATAGTCGGATGTCGCCCGCACCGATCGGGCCAGCACATCGCCGTTGAGCATCGCATCCACCCGATACACATGTGCCCACACATCCGCAGTCGTCCCAGGCCTCACCAACAGAATGCCCAACACTCCGCACAGCAGCACCAAGGTGAGAACAATGATTACCCCGCGATTTCTTGGTAGCCAGCCATTTTGATCAGTTGAATACGAGTGCATAACACCACCACCACAGAACCGCGCACCGGCGCCATGCCGAACCAAACTCTATGATGATTACGCATGCAGGAATACACCAATTAAAAGTGAAATCTGTCATCTAAAGACGACAATGGTCGATGGCAGACACCGCGATGGACGGCCGCACAGAAGTCATAGATGGTTAGATATCGTCCCTACCGCCATCAACAGGCGTACGACAGGGGTTACTGGGAGTTTTCACAGTGGCCCTCAGTTAAATCATGGCATTTATGGATGTGACGCTGCAGGTATATCGATGTCCCATTGATATAAATGTCATGCCTATAGCACGCCAGTAAACTTCATTCGGTAATGGCTATGGCTCCTCAGAAACCATCAGCCATCGTCATTTCTTATTTCCATATTCCTTTTCAATTTATACGAATAATGTTTATCGTCGCGGATGGCGAAAGCTGTATAAGGACCGTCCGCCATGTGTATGTCATCTCAAGATGACATACACATGGCGAACTCCTCCTCTCCGGCATCATTTGACTTCAATCTCCCGAAAGGCGCACACACGGTGCGCCTTTTTGCTATCAAGGGGGATTTCATGCCCAGGAATAGGCATCCCAAGAAAAACCAAACAACAAGGCCTCGAAGCGCATGGGGAACGGTCATACCACGTTTTGACGAGAACGGAGGAATCATTGCCTGGCAAGTTCGCTACCCGAACCCGCTTGCCCCGGGGAAACGAGTGCAACGGCAGTTCAAACCTTGGCAGGAACTAGATGCCAGAACATGGCTCGAAGAAGAGAAACATCTGGTAGATCTGCACAATAAGGGCATAGCCGAATGGAAGCACCCGACCCAACGGAAAAAAGACAAGCTGAACGAGTTCAGGGAACAGGAGCAGCGTCATATCCTGTTCCGCGATTACGTGGCGCAATGGGAATCAAGCTACAAGCTCCCGGATGGCGGAGAGATAGCCGGAGGGACACGCAGGAACCTCAAGTTAGACATCCGGCATTTCATCACGAACTTTGAGTCGCTTCACCTCTCGGAAATCACACCCTTGAAAATCAAGGCATGGTATGACAAACCGCATCCAGAAGGGCAATGGGCGTTCCGCCGCTCCTGCATGCGATTCAAGGCGATTCTCGAATCCGCGACGAAGCCCGGATTGGATGGGACGGAGCCGTTGCTTCAATTCAATCCGTTCATTTTCCCGATACCTCCTGCACCTCGGTCCTCCCGCATCGACGCGCCTCCGGTGACTCCTCGTGAACTGATGCTATTGGCGGAGGCCATGCCGGAATACACAAGGCTGTCGGTTTTTCTCTCAACCTTGGTCGGAGGACTACGATGCGGCGAGCTCTGTGGTTTGCGTGTTATGGACATAGATCTAGATAGTCAGACGTTGCACGTCCGACACTCCGTGAACCGCGGCCGTACGGATCGTGGAGAAATCCGATACAGCCGGACTAAAACGGGGGCAAGCATAAGGAATGTGCATATACCCGATGCACTCATGCCGATGATTCGTCAGCATCTTCATGATCACTGCGACATGAGGCTGCCAGAATCACCGATATTCGTCCCGCGAAGAGCGAAGATAATGTCCCAAACCACTCTGGAGGAACAATTCGCCAAAGCGCGCGTAAAAGCCAGACGTCCTGATTTGACGTTCCAAGGGTTGCGGGCGAGCCATGCGACATTGCTGATGCTGCGGGGAGGCACACTCCGAGAAGTCATGAACGAGCTGGGGCATACAAGTGAGAAAGTTGCCATACGGTATTACCAACTCACTGTTGCTGAGCACCAGAGCAGGATAGTGAATCTTCTTGCACGGGATTTCATGGACGCATAACGCCATGTCAAAAGAAGAATGACACAAGCTGGTGCTGGAACCTTCTCGGTTACCAGTACCAGCTCAATGACATGACGGCGCGCATGGCATAAACAATTACCTCATGATGTTGTCATACGAAAGATGACAAGCCTTGCCAATGACAACCTGATGCGATTGCATCTATGCGATACTTCGGTCGCAGAAAGGATGACCATGAAAGTAATTACTTCGGCGTTGCTGATCGCATCATTAACAACAATCGGGGTAATGCCGGAAGGCAATGCCGACGTTATCTCATTGGAGGCATATGACGTTGCTGCCTATTCAGTTCGGATGCTTCCAGTCTGTCCCCATTCCATAAATTGGATCTGTCACATCGTGGGATGAGCTCAGTGGAATTTGCGCATGAAATTGCCATGTTCCGTCTTCTGAGGAAGTTCTAGTTGTCCCACCCAGCGATTGTATGCGTTTTTCATGCAATTTTAAACCATTTTCCGATATAGGTTTATCAGGAAATAAGCTATTTGCTGAAACTTCATTGACCTGGTCAATGGATATCTCTAAATCTTTGCAGCTTATGGAAATATAATAATCGCTATTAGGTTTTGCATGGGCGGCAGTGTTCGTATATAGCTCTTGCAATAAGGATTCTATTTCATCGAAGTAATCGCTGCTGATTTTTTCTGAAAACTCAGAAGGTATATAGGTTTTCCCGGAAAATCCCAGTGTTGATAAGAATTTATCACCTTGCTCGGCAATAGATTGCAGGCGTCTGATATAGGGCATATCTACATTATTTAGCGATGCAACATCATTGCCGTTCATTACATTAATGGCAATTCGTATTTCTTTTAATGTTTTAACAATCGTTGTTCGAAGATTTGAAATCTCTTCTTCACTGAAGTTGTAATCATGTCTTGCCGACTTGTTGTCCAGCATTATTGCCATGTATGTCAGATTTCCGCTAACCGAATCATGTATCTTACTGACGGCAATATTTTCCTTTCTAACCATTGAAAGATGCTGCTGAATCTTTTCTGCTTTAAGCTGATCCTTCTCTACTTGATTTGCCAGATTTCTCCAAGATATAGCTCTTCCGATGAAAAATGCCAAAAACATAATGAGCAGAAGCATGACATATTCATCGAATGGAGTCTTTGTTAGACTGAATCTCCACATACGAATAGCGGAAATTGTTAACGGGTAGACCGCTCCATACGGCGGCTTGATATATAGTCCAATATAGGCAAGCGCCAACCAAGTTCCCCATAGAAAACTTGGTCCGCTAGTATCTGGTATAAAACAGCCGACAATAAATGCACCCAACAGCAAGTTGCTGCCTAATAGCGGATGAACGGCCATTAGAGCGAGCGTCGATATATGAATGACCACTAATAGCCAAGTTATTATTTCTCGTGGCGGGTAAGTCCATGTTTCTGTTATCGTGATAACAATACTGACGATCGGAAGTAAGTATTGAACATACTTGGTGTTATTGAGAATGAAAGCATTGTGTGCTTTATTACCGCTCTTTATTCGTCTTTCTTTTCGAGCCATTTAATTACCGCCTGCGTTCTGTTCTTGGCACCTATCTTCTCAGCTACGCGCTTGATGTATGTCTTTACGGTTGGTTCTCCTATGCCGAGCTTCACTCCGATTTCTTTTGATGTATATCCTAACGCGCACAGATTCATGACCTCTTCCTCTCTTCTGGTGAGGTTCTTATATCGGCGTTTGGGACTGTCCTCTATGGATAGCCTTGCGTAGGCTTCCTGTGCGGTTTCCGATGACTCGTATTTCACATGAGGTGATTGTCCGTTGGCCAATAGACACAAGGCTTGGCAGATATCACGCACCTGCGCCTTGTCCATCAAGCAGGCTGCCCCGTTCTCCAGAGCCTGTGCGTAGTATCGCTCTAGGGAGAAAGCGGTTATGCCGATCAGCACGATTTGCGGTGTTTTGGAGCGGATGGCCCGGCATACCTCATAGCCGGTCATGTCTTCCAGGGACATGTCCACCAGCAGCACGTCGGGCTGCGTTTTCTTATCCAGGCATTTGTCGATAGCTGTTTTGCCCTTCGCAGCCGTCCAATATATTTCAGCGAATGGCAGAAGCTGCTTGATCATTAACTTCATCATGCCAAGTGTGAGTTTGTCGTTATCGACAATGGCGATTCTGATTCGTTTCCCTAGGTACATTGCTCAATCATCCGTAATACGGCTAGATGTGGGTGGTGCGCTGGAAGCGTTCTGGTTCCGATTGATGGCATTGGTGGTCTTGAAACCATGTTTGGACAAGACCACCAATGAGTTGCTGGTACTGGTCGTTCCCGGAATCGGGTGGCTACGGCATGGGGACTCCTCTCACGGGGCAGATGCTGCTCATAGTACGCTCTGCACTCGGTTCGCCGAGCGCAGATGATCAGTAACCCGGAAAACAGTCTCTCGTAGCCTGTGCAGTTCGGAGTCGCGGCTGGTCATACCCCATTGCGCCGCATACGCCTCCATCCAGATCTCCAATGCTTCGGCAAGGTTCGCCGCGTCGTCATGCTGGATCGCCTCACCCGGTTGCACAGTGCCAATGACCCCGGTCTCGGACGCGAGTCGGAGGCCAACTCGGTTCAGAAGTCGCTGCCCCTCGATGGCTACGCGAAATGCAGCGGCATCCCCGTTGGTCCAAGGTCCTGAGGTCGCGGCGATTGCGGAGATTCGACGGGCACTGGTCTGTAGAAGGTGATCTGCGGTTTCGCCGAGCGTGACGTGATGTTTCAGATAGCGGATCAGCATCCGTCGGGATTCCGCAAGTGACGGTGCCCGGCTTCCGTCCTGAAGGGCGCGGACCACGTCGTCCGGTCGTTCGTCTTCCGGCAGCAGTCCTGGGATGGTTTGCAGGACCCCGGTGTTGACGCCGCCCCGTCCGTCATCAAGTTCCAGCCATGTGATCAGATGGTTCCATTCGAAGCTGGCCGCATGACTGGCATGGGTGAGGATATCAAGCAGTTCGCCGCTGGTGTCGCGGTATTCGAGTCGGGAGATGCGGCGGAGCATGTCGGTTTCGTCGGGGATGCGTCCGGGGTTCCATGATTCCTGTGCGCCGATGATCATGCCGGGGATGGCCATGCGCGGGTCGTTGACGTGGCCGAGGTCGCCCCAGTCGGTGACGAGCATGCCCTGCGCGCCGTATTGCGTGCCGTAGCGGGCCATGCGGGTGATGTTGCTCCAGGCGTCGTCGATGCGCGGCAGGAGCGCGTTCCAGCACCACACGGCCGGGCAGACAATCTGCGTGGCGCCGGATTCGGCGACGGTGCGGATCTTCCCGTCGTCGACCTGCGGGTCGTACTGCCAGTTGAGCAGGGTGACGGTTTCGGGGAGCCGTTCCAGGATTTCGGGGTGTTCGAGGGCGATGTCGCCCCACATCATCGGTTGCTTGCCTTGGATTTCGAGGTGGCGGCACAGGCGGGTGACGTAGTCGGCGTACATGGCGGCGACGCCGATCCTCCCGGCGAGGGGTTTGGAGCGGCCCTTGCCGAGGTCGAAGGTCTCGTCGGCGCAGATGTTGAACTTGTCGGAGCGGAACAGCTGCAGGTAGTCGTCGATGAGCTTCGTGGACAGGGCGAAGGCGCGGTCGTCGCTGATGTTCAATGTGTGGTGGCGCATGCGGTCGATGAATCCGAACGGCTCGTCGGCGCTCTCCGGGAATTCGCCGAGGTCGCGCAGGGACTGCGTGCGCAGGGCCATGTAGAGGTGGCCGAACGTGGAGACGGACGGTACGAGCTCGATGCCCCGCTCGGCGCAGTAGTCGTCGAATGCGAGGATGTCACGCGGGGTGAGCGGACTGGAGCCGCGCCAGGTCTCGCTCATCCCGTCGAAGCGGAAGGTGTGTTCGACGTAGAGCTGGAGCTGGTTGTATTTGTAGAGGCAGAGTTTGTCGGCCCAGGTCTTGAGCCAGTCGAGGGTGGGGACGCGCCCGCGGGTGACGTCGAGGTAGTAGCCGCGCGTTTCGAAGGCGGGCTGGTCCTCGATGTGTAGGCAGGGCAGGGCGGCGCCGCATTGGCGGATGAGCTGGCGCAGGGTCTGCACGCCGTTGCGCACGCCCTCGAAGTCCGCGCCCCTGACGGTCACGCCGTCCTTGGTGATGTCGAGCGTGTACGCGCCGGACGGACGCGCATGGAGATCGTCCAGTGTCGTCAATGTGATGAATCCAGGCCAACGGTCACCCGTGGCGATGTCCCATTCCAATCCCGTAACCGCACGGATGTCGTCGGCAAGTTGTGTTGCGAGTACCTGCCGTTCGTCTCCGAACGCACGTGGCTCGTTGACTCGGCCGCACATCGGCAGCAGTGAGACGCCCGCCTTGTGTTGTACGGTCTGCGGCTTGGGAATGATGGTCCATCCCTTCAGGGTTGCTTGATCGCTCATGGAAGTCCTTTCTCAGTGGTTCACCTTTGATTGCGCTATATTGCGTTTTGGGTTCCGAGATGACGCGCGGCGCCGGAACCACTCGCGGAAATGGTCCCGGCGCCGCACGCATTGTTCATCGCTCCGTTTGGGTTATTTGACGGCTCCGGTGGTGACGCCCTTCATGATGTTGCGTTGAATGATCATGAAGAAGATCACGACGGGCAGGGAGAAGATGACGGATGCGGCCATCTGCCCGCCGAAGTCGGTGCCCATGGTGGGCGTGGAGAACGAGGAGAGCCACACGGGCAGCGTGTACTTGGACTGGTCCTTCATGAACGTGTAGGCGGTCATGTAGTCGTTCCAGGCGTTGATGAACGCGAACACGGACGTGGACACGATGCCGGGCGCGGCCAGAGGGAAGGTGATCTTCCACAGGATCTGCCAGTCGTTGGCCCCCTCGACGGCCGCGGACTCGAAGATGTCCTTCGGGATGTTGAGGAAGAAGCCGCGCATGTTCCAGATCGCGAACGGCAGGACCATGGCTATGTACGCGAGGATCAGGCCGCTGTACTTGTTGAGCAGGCCGAACTGGTTGAAGATGATGAACTGCGGGATGATGCCGCCCGAGGTCATCTGGATGGCCAGCACGAACACCATGATCGCCTTGCGGCCGCGGAACCGGTAGAGGGTCAGGGCCGCGCACGCGAAGAACGCGAGGACGATCGACAGGACGATCGACACGGCGGTCACGATCACGCTGTTCTTCAGGTTCGTCAGGAACGAGGTCTGGGTGACGGCCACCATGAAGTTGTCGATCGACAGCTTCGCGGGCCAGAACACGGGAGTCACGGTCATGATCTGGTTGCGCGGCTTGATCGACGTGACGAACATCCAGTAGACCGGGAAGATCCACACGATGCAGAACGCGACGGCCAATACGATCGTGCCGACGCGGCGCAGCTCGGCCGATGCGCTGCGCTTGGCGCGCGGCGCGATGCCGTGGTTTGCGGTTGCCCTATTCATGGTCACAGGTCCTCCCCGGATTTGAGCAGGTATCGGATGTACACGCTCGTCAGGGCGAGCAGGATGAGCGTGACCAGCACGCTCGCGGCGGCGCCGGTGCCGATGTCGAACGACACGAACGCCTTCTTGTAGGTGAAGATGCCGATCGTCGCGGTCGTCTCGCGGGGTCCTCCCTGGGAGACGAGCCAGATCTGGTTGAACACGTTGAAGTCCCAGATCACCGACAGCATCGTGATGACCATCAGACTCGGCTTGATCAGCGGCACGGTGATCTGCCAGTAGCAGCGCAGCTTCGAACAGCCGTCCAATTGGGCCGCCTCAAGGCAGGACTTGTCCACCTGCGTGGTCGCCGCGTACAGGTTGATCGCGATGTACGGGACGGCCTGCCAGACGACCAGCAGCCAGATCTCCAGGAACGCGAGCCACGTGTTGTCGGTCCACGACAGGTTCGTCACGTCGCCGAACAGACGGGTCTGGGTCAGCAGCCAGTTGACCACGCCGTACCCCGGCTGGAACAGCCACTTCCACACCACCGACGAGGCGACGTTCGGCATGGCCCACGCGAAGATCAGCACGAACGTGACCAGCCAGCGCATCACCGGCCCCAATTTGGTCATCAGCTGGGCCACGCCCATGCCGATCAGCACGCTGCCGGCCACGAGGGCGGCCGCGAACCCGAACGTGCGGGCCAGCGACTTGTAGAACTCCGGGTCGGTCAGCACGTTCTCGTACTGGTCGAACCCGACGATGTTGAACGAGCCCGTGAACAGGGTCTTCTGGTTGAAGTCCGTGAACGACGTGAAGACCAGGAAGATCAACGGCACCACGACCAGCGCGACGATGATCACGCCGGCGGGCGTCAGCAGCCACAGGGGCGTCAGATTGCGACGCCGCTTCACCACGGGGACGGCGGCAGCCGTCGATTGCGCATTGCTCATCACGCTTCCCCTACTTCTTCGCGTACAGGGAGTCCGCATGCTCGTCGAACGACTTGGCCGCGGCCTTGGCCGTGGTCGCGCTGGTGGCGATGTCTCCGAAGCAGTTCAGGGAGCTGTCGTTCTCGATGGTCAGCCATTGCGGGGACGCCGGTGTGGCCTTGGTGTCCTTCGCCGATTCGAAGAAGCCGGTCAGGTAGGACGGGAAGTCCGCGGACTTCATGACCTCGTCGAGGCCTTCGACGTAGTTGGGCATCCATCCGTCCTTGGCGAACACGTAGTCCTTCTGGATCTCGGGGCTTGCGGCGATCTTGATCCACTTGAGCGCCAGCTCCTGGCGCTTGCTCTTTTGCGCGACGCCCCACACCGATCCGGCCATCATCGCCGGCTGGAGCTTGCCGCTGGCGCCGGGCATGGGGAACGATCCCAGATCGTCGGTCGTGAGGTCGGGGTTGTACTGCTGGATGGTGCGGATGCCGGCGCTGTTGTTCAGGATCGCACTGGTCTTGCCTTCGGCCAGCAGCTGGCTGAAGTCGGGGTTGCCGGTGTCCAGCGAGCGGGATGCCTCGGAGGACCACTTGTGCTGGAATTCCAGCCATTGGTCGATGCCCTTGAGTGACTTGTCGCTCGACAGGGTGCTCTTCCAGGTTCCGTCCGACTGCTGTTCGGCGAAGTCGCCGCCGGCATCCCAGATCCACCGTGCCGCCGACTTCCAGTCACGCCCCGGCATATAGAACGGGGAGAAGTCCTTGTCGGTGTTCGCGTCCCGGAGCTTCTGGAGATCGGTCTCAAGCTCCTCGTACGTGCTCGGAGGATTGTCGATTCCGGCCGCGGACCACATCTTCTTGTTGTAGATCACGGCGCCGGCGGCTCCCAGCGCGGGGATGCCGTACAGTCTGCCGTCGATGGTGGCGGGCTCCTCAAGGCCGGACAGCCAGGTGTGCCCCTGCCTCATGTCGTCGGCCTTGTCCGTCAGATCCAGAAGGCCGCCGCTCACGGCGAACCCTGCGACCTGCGTGTTGCCCAGATCGATCACGTCCGGCGGCGTGTCCGTGGACAGCGCGGTCGTCACCTTCGTGTTGATGTCGGCCCACACCTGGGTCTGCACATCGACCTTGACGCCCGTCTCCTTGGTGAACCGCTCGTTGATCGCTTTGATGGTGTCCTCGCTCTGGTCGCCCTGCATGATCCACACCGTCAGCTTGCCGCCTGCGGATGCATCCTGCTGTGAGCCGCCGGACGGGGCTCCCATCGAGCATCCCGACAGGGTGAGCGCCGACGCGGCCGCCAAGGCGATGGCCGCTGAAATCCTCTTCGTTCTCATGATGGTTTCCTTTTCCTGGAATGCCTGCCCGACGCCGTCGTTCGGAGGAATGGCGCGACGTGCCGCTGCGCACGACGGCCCCGGGTCCGTATCCGCCCGCGCTGCCATGCGCGGGCGATGCCGCTACGGACGCCGTTGCCGACGTCCGTAGCGATACCGAGGAACATGACGCCACACCACTTCTGGGCATCGCGCCGCAGCAAGACCGGATATTTTGTTAGCAAGCCTTGCGTAATTCCTGTAGTTGGTTTCAACCTCCTTGAGAGCCAAGGATATGACGCCTTAACCTTTTTTGCAAGTCAGTCGAACAAAATAATGGATGTGGTGCACCCCGTCTGTTGGAGATTGGGGAATCTGGTTTCGGCGCGCCGATGGTCCGTCGGCACCGGGGTCTGGTCAGCAGGCGATGAGGGACGCTCCGAGCGCGCCGATCGGAATCGACGCATCGGCGAGCCGCAGGCGTTCCGTCAGCCGCAGACCCGCGATGAATCCGCTGGAGGCCTCCCTGTTGCGCAGTTCCCCGCGCAGCGCATCAAGCAACGGGGACCCGGCGCGGGAAACACCTCCTCCGATGACGATGACCGAAGGATCCGCGGCCTGGGCGACGATCTGCACGACGTCGGCGAGGGCATGCAGCGCGATGCCGAGAACCCGTTCCGCTTCGCCATCGCCGCCGTCGGCCCTCGCGAGATTGTCGGGCAGCGGAGGATCCGCGACGGGCCACATGCGCCGCAGGCCCCCTCCCGAGCATGCGGTCTCCAGGCATCCGCGCTGACCGCATTGGCACGCCATGCGGTTGGGGTCCACCGGCAGGTGGCCGATCTCCCCGAGGGCGCCGGTGTCGCCGCGTTCGACGAGACCGGCGCGGACGAAGCCGGCCGCCAGCCCCGTCCCTAGGTTGACGAACGCCATCCTGCCGCGCCTGAGTCGGTCGGGTAGTGTTCCATAGGCTCCCAGCGCCGCGGCGTTCACATCGTTGTCCACCCACACGGGAAGGCCGAGCATGCCGGATGCGCGACCTCCCAGCTCCAGGTTCTCGATTCCGAGATTGACCACGTTCTCCACGCGCCCGGTGTCGCGGTGCACCAGCCCGGGGATGCCGATGCCCACCGATCTCACCTCATCGAACCGCATTCCGGCCACCTGCCGCACGATGGCGACCGCATCCTCCACGACCTCGTCACCGCCTTTCCGGGCTGCCTTGCGCGCGGATGCGAGAACCGTGCCGGCCGCATCGGTCAGCACCGCCTCGATCTTCGTTCCGCCGACATCCACGCCGACGCGCAGGTTCTCTGTTTCCGGCGTACCACTGGCATTCATCGTCATGACGATCTCCGTTCCCGAGGGCGGACTCCTGTTTCGTCCGCCCGCCATTATGTTCGGAATCCTTACATATTGGATTCGGGAAGCGATGATACACCACGCCACGCGCGCTTGGCGGCGGGACGCACGTGGCGTCAGGACGAGGCCGCCGCGGACAGCCCGCGCCTGCCCACGATCTCGCGCAGCACGGAGACCGCCTGCCCCCGCAGAGTGGCGTCGTCACCGAGCTCACACCGGCGCACCCGCATACTGCTCTGGTAGTCGTTCCGCGACAAGGAGTTGACGGTCTCGTCGCATGCATTGAGCAGCGTCTCGCCGACGATGTCGGGAGGTCCGTAGACGGCGATGTCATGAAGATTCAGCAGGCTCGCCGGCATGGCCAGAGCTCCGCCGAGCCTCGCGCCAGCTTCGGCCAGGATGTCCGCGCGCCGATTCGGGTCCTGGCGAATGCGGTCGCGCAACGCGATGGCGGAGACGTAGGTCTCCAGGCAGCCGCGCTTGCCGCAGGTGCATGCCGGACCATTCGGGTCGATCACAACATGGCCGATCTCACCGGCCGCATGGTCGTCGCCATCCACGAACTCGTCGTTCAGCAGCACCGACGCACCGATGCCCCGGGTGATCTGCACGAGCAGGCAGTTGGGATTGCCGTGCCCGAGGAAGCGGTCGGCGAGCAGTGCGGCGTTCGCGTCGTTGTCCACTCGGACCGGCAACGAGAACTCGCCTTCGAGCATGTCGCGAAGCTCCACGTCGTCCCAGCCGAGATTGGAACTGGATATCACCCTCCCCGCACCGGAGACCACGCCGGGGACTGCGACGCCGATGCCGACAAGCCCCGAACCGGCAAGCCGGATCATCTGACCGACGAGCGAAAGCACGTCGTCGAGATCGACCCGATCGCCATCATCAAGCACACGTTCGCGACGCTCCACGATTCTGGCCCGCAGATCCATCACGGCGCCGGTCATCACATACGGGCGCGACAGATCGATGCACACCAGACGAAGCACGTCCGTATCGATGGCCAGCAAGGTGCCCGGCTTGCCGCGGCCATCCCGTTTCCCCGACCCCAGTTCACGTAGCAGGCCGTCGTCGATCATCTCGCCGGTCACATCCGTGGCGGTGGCGCGCGAGAGCCCCGTCTCCTTGCATAGGTCGGCGCGCGACAGTTGCCGGTCGGGGAACAGCAGCCGGAACAACAGTCTACGGTTGTTGGCCCTTGCGTCGCTGGGATTGGATTTAGCGTACATGGGAGCCCTCCTCGGGTGAGACGATTGCGGAAATGCGGAATCACATTATCGGGACGGACATCCCGGCGTCATCCTCGAACGGCTTTCAGAATAACACCCATCAGGGGACTGACAATATGAAAACCCCGGCACTTTGACAAGTTTCCCATCTCTGTACATAATCATGTTCGACATCCAAACAAAATAGTTGCGACATACGGCCAAAGACGGTCAAGCACGGAAAGAAGACCAACATGAACAACACCACACGCGCAGCCATAGCCACGGCCGCCATCGGAGCCCTGCTCATCCCGCTCGCGGGATGCGGCAACACGACCACAAGCTCGGGCAAGACCGAACTGACGGTATGGTCATGGGACGCCAGCATCGATCGCGCCGCCAAAAACTTCATGAAGGCCAACCCCGACATCACGATGAAGGTGAGCAACGTCGGCAGCACCGAGGAGACCTACACCGCGCTCAACAACGCGGCCCAGGCCGGCAACGGCCTGCCCGACGTCACCCTGATCGAATACCTCGCCATCCCGCAGTTCGTGCACTCCGGCACGCTCATGGACCTGAGCAAGATCTACGACACCGTCAAGCTCAAGAAGACGTTCACCCCCGGCACATGGAACTCCGTGAACATCAACGGCGGCCTGTACGCAATGCCCGCCGACTCGGGCCCCATGGCCTACTTCTACGACAAGGACGTGTTCGACAAAGCCGGCATCAGCGAACCACCGACCACCTGGGACGAGTTCTACGAGGACGCGAAGAAGATCCGCGCCACCGGCTCCTACATCACCTCCGACTCCGGCGACGCGGGCCTGTTCAACGCGATGATGTGGGCCATGGGCGGCCACGCCTACAAACTCAACGACGAAAAACTGACCATCAATATCACCAAGGACAAAGGCGCCCAGCGGTTCATGAACCTCTGGCAGAAGATGCGCGACGAAGACCTCATCGACGTCCACACGAAGACCTGGACCGACGACTGGATGAAGTCACTGGGCGACGGCTCCATCGCCAGCCTCATCAGCGGCGCATGGATGGCCAACAACCTCCTGCAGGGCGTGCCCCAAGCCACCGGCAAATTCCGCGTAGCCCTCCTGCCCACCATCGACGGCACGCCCATCAACGGCGAATACGGCGGCAGCGGACTGGCCATCACCAAGAAGATCCCCGACGGCAAACTCGACGCCGCCAAAAAGTTCGTCGAATACGTCACCACCAACGACGAAGGCATCGACGCCCGCGTATCCAACGGCAGCTTCCCCGCCACCACCAAGACCCTCAACCAGAAGGACTTCCTCGCCAAGACCACGCTCAGAAACGCCGACGGCAGCGACAACGAGTTCTTCGGCGGCCAGAAATACAACGAGGTCTTCTCCCAGGCCGCCAAGGACGTCACCGGCAAATGGGAGTTCCTGCCCTTCGAACCCTATGCCCGCTCCATCTACAACGACAATATGGGATCATTCTTCTCCGGCAAGGAGACTTTCAAGGCTGCCGCTGACAAGTGGCAAAAGGCGCTGAAACTCTACGCCGAAGATCAAGGTTTCACCGTTCAATAATCATCTACGGCGAGCGTGGCGGTATCTTCCGCCGACACGAGTAAGCACTCTGCCCCATCTCCTTCCGGGCAGGGTGCTTTTTACGTTCCGAATGTCGTTCCATAGACAATCATGGCCGGGATTTGTGCCCGGCACCGAAACGGCGACCTTGCCGATTGCGGAGAGAATGCTCCAGGCGGGGCTGTTCGACATACTCTCCGCAATCGGCGCGGGAACGCGGCCCCGGGCCATGCGCTGCGCGCATGACCGTGTTGTCTGGCCGCTCGCATGCTCGCGGCGGTGGGCCGCGCGGAATCTGACGAGGGGTTTGCGGCCACCACCAGCATGCCATGCGCTCCGTCTGCGTTCCCTGCGCCGTGTCCCGCGCCGCTCCCGTGCCTGCGCTGCGACGGCGGACCAGCATGCCGTCTTCGCTACGGCCCGGATCGTCGCGGTCCACGCCTCCGGTCTCTCCGCCTGCGCGCATGGCAGGCGGGTGGTGTCCGAAATGGAAACCACACGGAAAGGACCGATGGACATGAACGACATGGTGGACACCCGCACGGCGGGAACCGGACTGGCGAAGCGCGTACGCGACGGGTTCCTTCAGGACCGGCGTGAACTTGGGCCGGCGGAAGCGGCCGACAAGTGGTTCGCGCCCCTGATGGACAGGTGGAACGGCCTGCTGTCGCGCGACGAGGGCGGCTTCTCCCATGAGGAGCGCGTCACGCTGGCGGTGCTGATGACCGAGTGCCTGAGCATGCGGGACGCGCTGATACTCGCATCTTTGCGCGAGATGGGTGGCGGCGAACTGCACATGCTGTACGCCCAGCCGCATTCGATGGAGTCGGCGGCCGTGGTCATGCGCGAACTGTCACGGGCGTTCAAGGACGCCGCCTACCAGCCGGACACGCGACGCGGGGAACGCGCGACGGCGTTGCTGGAATCGGTGACGGCCGACGCCCCGGACGGATACAAGGCACAGCCGATGGCGTCGTGCGCGTACCTGCTGTGGATGGCCGACCGTTCGACCGCCGCCGCGGTGCGCGCGCTCAAGGCCTTGGCCTTGGACGACGACTGCTCGCTGGCATCCCTCGTGCTCGCGGCCAGCGAACACGGCATCCGCCCCGCGTGGACGGAACGCCGCCACCACTGAGCGTCGGCCGTGGATTCATCTGGCTGGGGCTTCCGATTCCGGAAGCCCCAGCCAATCCCCAATCATCTGTTTTTTTCAAGGAGACAATCATGGAAACCGCAATCATCGAACGTCCCGTAGCGGCCGACGAAGGTATGGAGGAATCGAACATCGTCATGCTGGACGTGGGACTTATCGATCCGAACCCCGCGAACCCGCGCCGTGACGTGGGCGATGTGTCGGAACTCGCGGATTCGATACGAGCGCAGGGCATCCGGCAAAACCTGCTCGTCACTCCCAAGCCGCAGGGACGCTACCTGCTCGTCATCGGGCATCGCCGCCTCTCCGCCGCCAAACTCGCCGGATTGAGCCGGGTGCCCGCCGTGGTGGCCGATTTGTCGGAACGGGAGCAACGCGAGCTCATGCTCGTGGAGAACAGCCAGCGCGCCGACCTGACCGTCATCGAGGAGGCCGACGGCTATCAGGGGCTTCTCGATTTGGGCGTGGGCGTGGACGAGGCGGCGCAACGCACCGGCCGTTCCACGTCATTGGTGCGCCGGCGCCTGAAGATAGCCGCCATCGGCGAGAACGCGCGAAGCAAGGCCGGAACAGTCCAGCTGAGCATCGACGACTGGGAGACCATCGCCGACTTCGACCGGCATCCAGACCTTCAGGAACGGCTCGCCGAGGCGGCAGGCGGCAAGAACTGGAACATGGCCGTCAAGCACGCCCGGCAGGAGCGAACATGGCGCGAATGGCTCGACACGGCGCGAGCCGAGCTGAAACGCATGGGCATCGACGCGGCCGACGAACAGCCGAACACGGACAACTGGTATGACTCGCCAAAGGGATTGCGTCGCACCACGATGCTGACCACGGGCGACATCGCCAAGGCCATCGACTCATGGCGCGACTCCCATGACGGAGCCACGCCCGTCGTGGGGGTGCGGGCCGAAGGCGCGTCATGGGCGCGCGGCATCGCCCTGTACGAAACCGTGGACGAGGAAACCGAGACCGCGGCCCGCGAGGCGCGTGAGGCGCGTTGGCGCGAGGAACGGGAACGCAAGGAACGCGAGACAGCACCGGCCAAAGAGTTCGCGCGGGCAAGCCGTGATTTGCGCATCGCGTTCGTGACGCATCTCATGGAACTGAAATCCCAGCCGAAGGGCATCGGCAAAGCCGTCGCCATGCTGTCCGCAAGATTCGCGCTCGATACGCTCACCGAGGGATTCGACCAATGGAACAGTCATGCCGAGGAAATCTGGGAGCAAATCACCGGCATCGGCACGGCGGGCGACGACGCCGATGATGCAAAGCCGGAGGACGAGGCCGAAGACCCGTTACGCGAGTCCGTCACCGCGATGATTGCCGGCGACCCGCAACGGGCCGCGTTCGGACTGCTCTACGCCTTGGCCGAAGAGCGCGTCAGTTGGGAAACGTGGCGTGACGCGGCGACCATCGCGGAACACGCCGCACCGTTGTACGAGGCGTTGGAAACACTCGGCTACCGCACCTCGGACACGGAAGCCGAAGCCCTCAACGGCTCCCTCGTACCAATCGATGACGACGGTAATGGCGGGGATACCGGCATAGGGCAGGACAGCGAACCGGACGACGATGGGACGTCGCAAGCCGACGACGCATCCGGCGAGCCGGAAGACGCCGAATAAGCGACGGACGGGGGCGGAACCGGAATACGGGTTCCGCCCCCGTCCGGGCGCGAATGGCGAAACGTGACGGCGCATGCGCGCCCGCGCCTTCCGGAGCCAAGCGGCGGCGGATGACGTTCAGCCGTGGCGGGAGGAACGTCGTCGGAGCCGCGCATCGCACCAATCCATGAGCATGCTCGCAAGCACGGCCGTGAGAAATGCGGCGACGATCAACGCGAACGAGCCGTCCAATGCCGGAGCGTCCGAGCCGGCGAGGAAATGCATGAGCAGGAACGCCAGCATAAGCAATCCCGACAGCATGGCGAACGCCGTGAACACGGAGTTCGCGAGGAACACCACGAGCCGCAACGGGTGTGCGAGCAGGGCAAGGCACGAGGCCACGCCACGCATCAGCATGCGTATCACGCCCGTCGCCAGCGACAGGCCAAGCATCACCAGCAGCATCGGCATCGCCGTCACCTCCCGTATGTAGCCAATGTCATCCAGCGTAGCCGCCAGGACGCGGGAAACCGAATCGCAATCCCTCCGGGTCCAATCCAATCGAACCGGATTCTCCGGCGTCACCGGCATCGGCCGCATTCGCCGTTGCGGCGTTGTCTTCCGTCAGGGCAATCTCCGGCGTATCGACGGCGGATGCCGGTCGGCCGTCGGATTCGAGGGACGAATCCTCGTCATCATGGATTTCGCCGTGACTATCGGCGGGATTGGTCTGCCCGTAGTCGGGCGTGACGGCATGGAACGCCATGCCCGTCTCCCTTGGCTCCATCCTGAGCGTGCGCACGAGCTGGGCGCGAGGCATGTGATGGTCGTCGCAGAACGATTGGGCGGCGTCACGGAATCGTTCCGCGGCCCAGCGCATATCGTCCAGCAGGATACCCAGACGCGACAGTTCGCCGCGTTTGCGCCGAAGCGCCTCCAACTCGGCATCCAATGCGTTGTCGGCGATGGCGCGCATCGCCCGGTTGCGTTCCCTCGGCTTCGCCATGATGGTCTCCTAACGGTGATTGTTCTTCACTGCTCCGCATCGTAGAACGACGCCGGCAATGATGCCGGCGGACACGAAACGGAACCGGTGTCGGCATGCGAAACGTGACCTGAAGTCCGCCGCGCATGGCGTGGCGCCCAGGCGAAACTGACCGGTGCGCAACCATCCCCTCCCCGGAGGGGCGGTTGGTGTGTAGCAAGCATCGCCGGTGTACGTACACCGGCGCGGCCCCGCGAGGCTCGGGGCCGATCGCGGGACACCCGTGGAACCCGATATGAGGAGGCGCCGATGGGTTGGAAAGGCAACCGTTCCAGGACGATCCGCAAGACGGTCACGTTCAGCGAGGAGGAATGGCGGTGGGTGGCGGACTCGCTCAAAGTGGAGAACCGTCAGCGCATCCAGGCCGGGCTCAGGCCCGTGGGATGGATGGCGTTCGCCCGCAACCGGATCAGATGCGCCCACCGAGTCAACATCACCGTGCCCGCGAACCTGCATGACGTGAGCGCCCAACTGGCGAGGATCGGCAACAACGTCAACCAGATCGCCCGTCACGCGAACACCACGCGGGAGACGGACCTGGCCATGCTCTCGCGTGTGTTCGACGAGCTGCGCCAAGCGGAACGGCTGGTCGCGGGCCTGAGCATCCGGGTGGAGACCGACGTTGACCCCAAAGGGGTGCCCGAATGGCTGTAGTCAAGATCGGCAAGATCAAAAGCACGCTTGCCCGCAGCATCGCCTACGTGACGAACCCGGCCAAGACCGACGGCTACCGGTGGGCCTCGACCACCGTCGGCGATGACATCACGGACGTCGAGTCCATCGCCCTTGGCTTCGAACGTGCGTTGGACGCCACGAAAGGAGGCTCACGCCGGCAGGGGGCCGTGTTGGCGCTGCATGTGATCCAATCGTTCGATCCCACCGACCAGGTCACGCCCCGATTGGCGCATCTGATCGGGGAACGGTTCGTCCGGGAGATCACCGGAGGCACGCACGACTACGTGATCGCCACCCACACCGACAGGTCCCACATGCACAACCACATCCTCATCTGCCCGGCAGACCGGATCACGGGCAAGGCCCTGCGTCTGAGGAAAGGAACCCTGGGCGAATGGCGGAAGATCAGCGACCGGCTGTGCCGCGAATACGGGCTGCACACCCTCATGCCGGAACAGTCCGGGCGCGTGGCCCCGTCGATCGGGGAACTCCACCTGAGCGCCAGAGGCGGCAACCTCAAGGACCGGCTGCGCACCGGCATCGACACGGCCTGCATGAACGCCCATGACTTCGCGGGCTTCCGCCGCGAACTCGCGACGCTCGGCGTCAACGCGACCGTGCGCGGCGGACGCATCACCTACACGCCATGCGGGCAGACCCGCGGAATCCGGGACCGGCGACTGGGCGTGGCATACAACATGCTCGCCGTCATGGGCAAGATCCACCGGCGCACGCTCAGCGAGATCACCTTCCACGAGGCCATGATCACCCGTCGGACGGATACGGCGGTGACCGTTCGGGTGCCTGGCACGCACGGACGCCTGCGCCTGTCCATACCGTGCGACCGGCTCGTACGTGACGGAAGGATCTGGCACGCCTACCTGTCCGACGACGTCAGACAGGTGCTCACCGACGAGAACGGCGGCTATGCACGTTCAACGGACTGCGAGGGCCTGTACGCATGGTTCGCGCGGCCCACGCTGCGACTGGAGGACTACTGCCGTCAACGGTTCGACGGCCGGGACCTGACCGGCGTGAACGGGCGCGCGCTGCGTCAGGCGATCGCCTGCGACCGGCTCGCCGACAGCCTGCGCGAGCTCAAGGTGCTCGCCCAGGTCATCGACGAAGGCGACGGCCGATTGGCGACGCTCGGCCGACTCACCGACTCCGTCGAACGCAACGCGAAGCACATGCGCGCCCTGATCGCGCTCATCGCCGACAACCATGATCAGGGATCCGACGCCACGGGACTGGAGGCCCAGCTCGCCATCGAGGAGCAGGAGACCCGTGGCCTGGCCTCCGACGCCCTCGCCCTGCGCCGGCTCATCGCCCGCACCGCGCCAACCGCCGAACGCTCCGACGGCGCACGGCGCGCGCAACGCCGCGATGATGGGCAGCGTGTCCGCCGCAGGAACCGGTGAGCCGGCGGAAGCTGGAACGCAACGAACCACGACGGATGACGGGAGAATCCCATGGCGGCCGAGGACCAGGCACAGGAACTCATGATGCGCGTCAGCGAGCAAGGCACGCGCGTCATCATCGACGTGACCAAATACGGGCTCGACAAGGCGCTGCACCTGCTCGGCATCGGCGTGCACGCCACCGGCGAGACATTACGGCGTATCAGGACCACCGGCAAGGTGGACGGCAAAACCCTGCACCGCACCGGCGAGCCGATCAACGTGCAGGAAGTCACCGGACGATACGCCCGACAGCTCGAACACGACCTGAAAAAGGCCGGCATCACCTTCCACATCGAGCACGACCGCGACACCGGCCGCACCTTCCTCCACTTCCAAGGCAAGGACGCCGACGAGGTCAACCACGTCGTCTCACGCATCGTCGAACGCCTCAACCGGGAACTCGCCCGGCAGGAGACCGCCACGACTCCCGAACCCGGCGACGCCGATCCCGCACGGCCGGCCACGGAGACAATGCCGGCACCGGAACGAGAGGAGCCGAATCCGTTCCTCGAACCCTCCGACGACGCGCTGCGCCTCGCCTTCGACGCCGAATCGCCATCGAACGGCCGGTTCGACTTCCGCACGGTGCCCTGGGACCGCGACGCCGCGATCATCACCGACCAGCTCGACCGGCTCCACATACCCCACCACACGCAACGGGTCGCCGACGACACGGTGCGCTTCACCTACCCGGCCGGCCAGGCCAGACGGATCGCCGACGCGATCGAATCCCTGACCGCACGCTCGCGGGGCCTGGACTGGAACCGCATGGACATCCCCGCTCCGGACGGCGGCGTGCGCCGCCCCAAAACCAAGCAGCAGACCCTGAACGACATCCGCACGCGGGCCGGCAAACGCATCGAAGGCCAACGCCGCACCGCGCCCTCGAAGCAACGCACCCGCACCCGGTGAACGGATGCGCGACGACCATGACCGGAAAGGAGCATCGCCATGCCCGAGCTTTCAGCCAACGCGCGTTGGCTCATGGACAATCTCATCGACAACGACCGGCAGGCCCTGGCGGACATCGCGCGACGCGGCGAGCAATACGCTGCCGCCAGCATGCCGCAGGACGATCGGCTGGGCCAGGTCGCCCGCATGGTCGTCGATGACGCGATCCGACGCCACAACCAGGCATGGCCCGACGCCGCGATCAGCTTCCCCTCGCCGGACCTCGATCAGGCCTCCGACGAGATCGCCCAACGCATCCGCACGCAGGCCGCACGATCATGGAACACGCCCGACGCCATGCAGACGCCGACGCTATGGCAGCCCGAGCAGCCCGGGAACGCGCGAACCCCGGTCCCGGAGCCGAGGCGGAACGAGACGGCCGTCGGCCGGCCCGGCGGCGAGCGGCCGGCGCAACCCGCGGCCGTTGGAAGAACAAGGGAGATCTGGCCGCGCGTGAACTTCCCCAATAGCTACGTGCACCTGTACCGGATGACCTCCAAGGACGGGCGCACGTTCGACAAGATGCGCGTGGCGATACCGCAAGGCACCAGCATCCGCGGCGTGGACCTGACCGGATGGCAGCTCGACCGCTTCCTGACCGACCATGCGAGGGACGCCAAACTGAACGGGCGCGACGTGACCGTCAGCTTCAAACCCGGAGAACCCGTGGAACTGTGGCGCGGCAAAGGCGAGCAACGCGAGACCATGCGCATCGACGACGCATGGCAGCTGTGCCGCGCCGTCAAAGCGCAACGCATGGCCTATGCGAGGCAACGCGCCGAAAACAAACCGGTCACCGCCACCACCGGCACCCGAACCGGCGAGGAGCCGCCAGCAGCACCCGGTCCGGAAAACCCCGAACAGGCGGCCGCGCAATCCCGGCCGGCCGGCAAGAGCCGGACGCTCGACGCCATCAAGGACAGGGCCGAGCTCCGCGCGCAAACACCATCCACCGCGCAGACAAGAACGCAGACGCAAACACAGACAAGGAGCCGATGATGGCGGAAGACGATCTGACGATCAACGTATGGGTAGGCAACCTCGGCCGATACAACGAGGGCGCGCTCATCGGCGGATGGCTGCGCCTGCCCACGGACGGGCAGCGGATCGACCGGTTCCTCACCGAACAGGTAGGACTGACGCTCGACGCGCAGCAAGCCTATGAGATCGGACGCCAAGGAGGCGTCACCTATGAGGAATACGGCATCTTCGACCACGAATACACGGGTCTGCTCGCCGCACTCGACTACCGGCCCGGCGAATACGAAGACCTCCACGCCCTGAACACGCTCGCGCAAGCCGCCCGGATCTTCGCGCAAGACCAGCCCGAAGCATTGGAGGCTGTACGGCTGGCGGCCGACATGAACGGCGTGCACGACCCGATCGGACTGGCGAACCTGCTCGTCCAATCCGAGGACATCGAATACATGACCTACGACCCGCCGCAAGGCATCACACAGGAGAACACGCCCGACCTGGACGAGATGTACGGCTGGCATTGCGTCAACCAAAGCACCGAACTCGCGAAACTCCTTGACGGACCATACGGCATGTACTTCGACGTGGCGAAATACGGGCGCGACGCCGTCATCAACGACAACGTCACCCTCGCCGACCACGGGTTCCTGCTCGACTCCACCATCCCCGACACCAAACGGTATTCCGGCACGGAACTCAAGCAGATCATCGACGCCTACACCGACGACGAGCCCGGTCTCGACGCCACGACGCAGTCGACCCCCGACGCGATGCGGATGATCGAACGCTGGGGAGACACGCACGACAACGTGATGCGATCAGACGACGCCACACGCATCACCGAACGCATCATGCAGGCCAACGACACCGATGACGAACACCTGCGCCAACAGGTCCAAGGCCTCGTCAAACCGGTGGCCGACCAGCTGGACGGCGACATGCCCTCAGGATCGGCCACGTTCGCCCAACTCGTCGCCGAACACGCAGCAGAACACGCCAATCCCGACCAGATGCCAACACGGGAACCGTTCCGGCTCGAATCGCTGCTCGAACCCGACGAACGCATCATGGAATACACGCTCGCCGGCACGGCGACGAACTGGGGAGCACCCGTCTACCAGTGCATCATGCCCGCCGATTCCACCGACATCAGCGCCGGATTGGAAGACACCCTCCAACGCATCATCGCCGACCGGACCGGGCGCGGCGACGCCGCCGCGATACTCGCCGAAACCATGGGCGCCAGACCCGCCGACGAACTCGACCCCGCCGACGGCATCACCCCGATCGACCAGGGATACGCGCTGCCCGCACCCATCGCCTCCTTCAACCCCAAACCAGTGACAGAGGAAGAACCGAATACGTCGAAAGGCAAGGACGCGGTGCTCGACGGCATACGCCAACGGGCGGGCCAACGCGCCGACGACCCCGCAGACTGTCCATCCACGCCGGACCGGACGAAGACCCGCAACCGATAAGCCGCCGAGGAGACCAGCATGACCACCATGGACACCGTTTACCGGCAACTGCAGGACGAACTCAAACGCCTCGGCTACGAGCTGCGCATGGAAGGCTTCGGCATCCTCCAGCCCCAAGGCTCCTACGGGGACATCGAACCACCGTACCGGCTCGTCACCCTGCGTGAGATCCCCATCGAACCGTTGCCCGAATGGTCGGCCGACGTGCACCCGCACGACATCACCTACCGGTTCGACGCCGCGCGATACCAGCACGACCGCGAACAACGGGACACCGTTGACGTGCGCGACTACGAAACATGGACGCGCACCGTATGCGACGAACAACACGTGCAGGGCCGCGTGCTCATCGACATGGACAAAACGGCGGAGGAACGCATCGCCGACCTCGCCACCGCAATCCACTACATCCAATCCGCGAACCCCGCCTGTCGCTCCTACCCGGTGGACCGCAAGACCCGACGCAACGAACTGCCCGACCGCACCCGCATCAGCCAGCCGATCGACGACTACCGGGACCCGTGGAGCATCCGGGTCATGGCCGCACGGGAACAGGCCCTCGACACGCTCGCCTCCAAACACGTCCGGGTGGCCAAGGCCCGCGCAGAATCCGACGCGCTCACCGGCGGCGACCGCGACGCCCGCGCCATCGGACGCGACGCCATCAACGCCATCCAAGGCAAAGCCCCAAACATCGACAAACCCGCCAGAAAACGCAGACCAGGCCGATGAGCGATACCCGACATCCGCAGGCCTATGCGCGCGGCATCCTCACCGATGACGCCAGATTCCACACCGACGGCGACGGCAGGACGACGGCAGTCATGACCGTGAACACCGGCACCATGGACACGCCACTCATCATCCGCGTGCACGCGGCCGGAGACCATGCGGCATACCTGCGCGAACAGGGCGCGCTGCAGGGACGACGGCTCATCGTCCACGGCATCATCCACGAAGAGGAAAACGCCGACGAAGCCTACATCCTGGCCGACGAAATGGCCCTGCACACCAGCGTCAAGGACACGCTCCCGTGAACACGGCACGAACAATCACGATCATCGATGCAGGCGAGGAAACCGTTGGCATTCCAATCACACGCGGGAACCCGACCATCTACGATGCGGAAACACCCGCGGGACGCATCCTTGCCGCGATGTGCGACGGAGACGACACCATCGAGAACCGCCAAGGCCTCACGCGCATCACCAGCGCCGCCGACGCGGGAAACAGACAGCCGGTACTCGGACGCAATAAGCCTTTGCAAGCGGACACCGCCGTCATGCAGCCCGCGGCCGACAATCCGCCATGGACCAGGGAACAGACGCTCACGAACATCCGCGTTCGCGCCGAACACCGCATCAACAGTCGGATCCCGCAATCGGCCGATGCCCCTGCAGGCGATGACATGCGACGAACCATGACGCAGCACCGCAGCGGCACGGAAAGAGACAGGGGAAACCAATGAAACGACTGCAAGCCATACTGCCCGCGGCCATGGGACTGTTCACGCTGTTCTGGCTGGGCGACAAGATCGGCTACCAGATACGCACCGACCTGGATGAAGACACGAGCGTGATCGACCTGATGAACAGGTTCTGGCTCGACCTGTACCATCCATTCCACCTGTCCACGAACCATACCGATTTGCTGTGCGGACTCGCCGCAATGGGCGTCGGCCTGCTGATCTGGGCATACAAGTACACGGCACGCCTGAACCTGCGCAGCGGCGAGGAACACGGCTCCGCCCACTGGGGCACCCCGAAGGACATCAAACCGTTCATCGACCCCGTGGAATCCCACAACATCCGATTCACCGCGACCGAACGGCTCTCCATAGACACGCGACGCACCCTACGCAACCTCAACGCGCTCCTGCTCGGCTCATCAGGCTCCGGCAAAACCCGCTACTACGTCAAACCCAACCTATTGTCCGTGGACATGAACTGGGCCGTCACCGACCCCAAAGGCGAACTCAAACGTGACACAGAATATGCCATGCGCGACCGCGGCTATCAGGTCAACACGCTCGACCTCATTCACCTCGACCGATCTGACCGGTTCAACCCCATGCGCTACATCGATCCCGAAGAGCCCCAATCCGCGATCCTGCGCCTGACCGATAACCTCGTCACCAACGCCACCGGAGACCGCAAAACCGGAGACAGCTTCTGGCAGGACGCCGAAAAAGCACTCCTATGCGCTCTCATCGCATGGACCTACTACACCGAAAACAACCCCACCCTCAACCATGTCACCGACACCCTCGACCGCATGGGAGCCAGCGAACAGGACGAAGACAAGGAATACATCATCGACGCGCTCTTCGCCGAAACCCAAACCGAAATCCACCGCATGCGCGAACACCCAGACGACTACGACGAGGAAACCCAGAGCATGCTCTACGGACTCGCGTTCGCATGCGCCCAATACAACACGTTCCTCAAAGGCGCCGGCGAAACCAAGAAAAGCATCATCATCACCACTGGTGTCCACCTCGCGCCCCTCCAAGTGCGCGAGGTACGCCGAATCCTCGATGGCGACGACATCCGGCTCGAAACCCTCGACCAAGGTAGACGCATCATCTATCTCGAACTACCTGACACCAACGCCACGTTCTCCTTCATCGCCAGCATCTTTTACCAATGTCTCTTCGAAACACTCGTGCGCAAAGCCGACACCAAGCCCGACGGTGTGCTCGATCGTGACGTGCATTGCATGCTCGACGAATTCGCCAATATCGGCAAAATCCCCAACTTCGTAAGGCTCATCGCAACCATACGAAGCCGGCGCATCAGCTGCAGCATCATCCTCCAGACCGTCAGCCAAGGCAAAAGCCTCTATCGAGATGACTGGGAGACCATCGCCGGCAACTGCGACAGCCAGCTCTTCCTCGGCGGCAACGAACCCAGCACCACCAAATACATCAGCGACCGACTCGGAGACCAAACCATCGACGTCATCGAAACCAGCGAAACCAAAGGCCTCAACGGCAGCTGGACCCGCAGCACCCGCAAGAACGCGAGAAAACTCCTCACCCCGGACGAACTCGGACGCATCCCCACCAGCCAGTGCATCTACCTACTCAGAGGCATACCACCGTTCCGCAGCAATAAAGAATGTCATCTAAAGATGACAAACATTCGAAACCCGATGATTCCGAATACAGAAGCTGTGCATAATCCTTAACGACCGTCTAAGGAGGTGAGAAATGAACAACAATGCAACTGAGGCAAATGAATCCATGCTCCAGAAGTATGAAGAAGAGCTCAAGAAAACGGATAGAGTTTTTGCTGAGAATCTTGTAGTTTGGCAGCATGGAGCCTGATTGAATTAATCGGTGGTATGCCCGCAATCTGGATGATTGCGGGCATACCACCGATTAGGTATTGGTAAAGAAAAATGTTATCTGAAATTCAAAATATCGCAAATTATATCCTGAATTCAAATGAAGAAATCCCGAACGTTGTATATAAGCGATCGCTGTATGCCTCCGTCTGCGCCCCAATTGCGGATAGGCCATTCTGTGCTCAGAATTATGCAACCGATCTAGGTGTTAGAATTAAGCCTGATCCGAAAATCTTCTTTGCTGAGATGAGGAAGAAATATATCCCATCATCTATTTTTTATTCTAATAGACTTGATATAGATGCATATCGTAAATATTGCGAATCAATAGACTTTTCAAATAAAAAAATATGTCATGATTTTGATGTGCTGATAAACTATTCCGGAGAGTGGGAATCTGCATCCGATATTGCAAAAAATAATGATTACGGAACCACATCTCGTGTCGGATTATACGCTTAAAACATATATTGCCGAAGCTATTGGATATGACAATGACAACAAAGCCGAAAATGTATATTCAATGATAGAAAGCACAAAGGAATATGATGTAGTAAAGAAGACCTTTGCTAAAATCAGACATGCAGCGTATGTGATAAAACGAAGAAAAAAAACAGTGAAGGCGTGAATATAATACAATCTGGTATTAACGACATTAATAAAGCTGAAATAAATCATGAAATATCAGAAGACGATTCATTGGCCCTGCAAGGTGTTTCCAATAATCTATTGGCGTTGGCATATTTACGATTACATAAGAATGACGATGCGTTAACTCTAATCGATAAAGCTTGTAACGAACTTTACTGTGTCAAAAATCTTGTAACTGTCGGTAATGATGAAAGAAAACGATATTACGATCAGGTAATTATCAATCGTAGTCAGATTGATGTTCTTAAAGGAGATTTAAAAACTGCCTATGAACGACTCTGCAATCACCAGAATTGGGTAAAAGACAATCACCCAGATTACCTTTGTGAAGTGCTTGGCGCAAGGGGATACATAGAGTATCTAATGGGAGATTATCAAAAATCGATATCAACATTGAAAGCTGCTGTGCCATTATTTGCCCGTAATGGTGTTGTTTCGGCGCTTAATAATACTCGAAAGATTTTATCTGTAGACTACTGGAAAATTGATGATTTACAAAAATCTGATTATTTCTTGAAGTCTATTAACGAAGATCCAGCGGGATTTGAATATGTTGAATCCATGAATGAGTGCGAGGAGGAAAAGCAGTGAATATGGATTTGAGGCATGCCGACGTCATACTTAGAGCTGATTCCATATCACGTTCCTTCGTGGATAAACAAGGTGTTCCTCATCAAGTATTGCATAGTGTCTCAATAAATGTAAGAAAAAGTGAGATCTGTTGCATGCTCGGTCCTAATGGTGCTGGAAAGACAACTTTTATTAAAATTGCCTCAACGTTGCTTTGTCCTGATTCCGGCAGTCTTTCAATATGTGATATTGATGCGATTAAGGATCCCATTGGAGCAAGGAAGCATGTTGCCTTATTACTTGGAGGTGATAGAGGATTCTATATGAGATCCTCTGCTATCGCTAATTTATATTTTTTTGCGCAACTTGCTGATGTTCCTTTGCATGAAATGGACAATAGAATTACTGCGGCACTTGATAAAGTAAATCTCCTTGATAAAGCGAACTCTAACGTTGAAACCTATTCTCGTGGAATGATCCAACGGCTTCATATTGCAAGGGCAATAATTGAACAAGCTCCGCTTCTGCTACTGGACGAGCCGACAATTGGCTTGGATCCAGAACATGCTATGCAAATACGCGGTATTATTGACGATTTGCGCAATGAAGGTAAGGGGATTCTTCTCACGACTCATTCAATGAGTGAAGCGGAAGCTCTATCTGATTCCGTAAATATTCTCTCTAAGGGACGTGTCATAGCTAGAGGTACGATTAGTAAAATCGCCGAAGATATCAATCTTGATGGAGTTTGTATCTTTACTCTTCCCGTTAATGAATGGAAGAGAGATGAGTCAAAGAGACTGTTGTTAGGTATGAAACAAATACAAGGGGTTTCTGAAAGCCTGCGGGGGAATCAGTACTTTATTGACATTGCATGGAAGGATAAGGAACCGGATGAGATGACTATAGGCAGAGTGCTAAGTTCCCCATCTCTTCGATTTGTTGGAAGGCGCCCGCCTACTCTTGAGGAAGTATATCTGTCCATCATGGAGAAACGTTAGGATTGAAAATGATTGCAAAAAAAATCATAAATATGATTTGCTTTCATGTGAAAAATCTATGGAGCACGTCTTTTTTTAGACAAACTTCGGTAATATTACCTTTGTCTTTCTTTTTGTTGTCTGTTATGGGTTCCCGCTGGACTTTGAAGGACGATTTATTGTTTAATGCATCTATAAGTGGTTTATGGGGAACAACAACAACCGCGACCGGACTAATTGCCTTCCAAAGGTTTCAAGGGGTTCTCCAGTATCTAGCTCTTAGTACATTACCGTCGTGGTCCGTATTTCTTTCTCTGATGATCAGCGCGGCGCTAATCGGACTCGTTGCCGTTCCCATTTCCGTTTTTTGTACTTATATTTTATCCTTACTTTCCTATCAGCGGTTTCCGGATGTCACACCTAATCAGGTAATAGGATTGCTGTTAGCGGTTCTAGCATGCGTTGCTTCGGCGGTTTTGTTGTCTACGCTATTTGTATATTCTAGACACGCTAGCTCCTTTGAACCATTGATACTGGTTCCAGTATGGATGTTATGTGGAATTGTAGTACCAACTGATACATTTCCTCCATTGCTTAAAGAAATTGCTTTTATTCATCCTCTGACTTCAGCTGTTAGAGTAGCTCGTTTTAATTCGATTGTCCCTAAAGAACTTATATTTATTTTTTTGTGCTGTTTTTTATCTTTTATATATATATTGATTGGCGCATTTGGACTTAAGAACGCTATCAATCATGCCAGAATTAAGGGGGATTTATCATTATCATGAAGAGTACAGTTAATTCTTTTTTGATTTTTTGGCGACTTATTCCTGGATGTGATTCAAAGATTTCGTTTTTGGTGATGCTTATAATTAGCCCCTCACTATCGTCATTATTTTATGCTTTATTTGCCTATTCTGGAGGAGTGAATGTTGAGATTTTTTCTTCTATATTAGCTGCTACTATTAATGTATGTTGCGTAAAGACGATTACGAATACGGCCTACATTTTTGCTTATGATCGTTTCTCTGGCGTTCAGCCATATATCCTCATGAAGGGAAATAGCCCTTTTGCAAAAGGGCTAGGTAGGTTTCTTTCTCTCTTTTGTGCGTCTTCCATTAGCGGGACTTCTTCCATTGCGTTTGCATTTTTACTGTCTCAAAAAGAATCGTTTAATGCTAGACAATTAGTTTATACTATAATAATTCTTATTTTCTCTATTTGTACTTCTATAATTGTTGGTATATTGTTTTCTGGGTTGTCGTTGCTGTTTCATGACGCATTATGGGTTAGCAACTTTTTGGAATACGCACTTCCCATACTCTCTGGAGCCGTTGCGCCGGTAAGTATTTTTCCGCCCGCATTGAGGGTGGTTTCCGAAGTGTTTCCTTCTACATGGCTGACTGATTCCATGCGAAAGGTTGCGAATGGAGTTTATGGGGATATTAATTTTTTGGCAATCCTTATCTTGTCTTTAGTTTGGTTTTTGCTTACCTATATTTTATGGGTATTGTGTTCCCTTATTAGTCGTCGATTTGACAATATTAGAGGTTTTGGTTTTTAACTACATTGTTAGTGTTATAAATGATTACCTCGAATTCAAATTATAGTTAGGTAATGCCGTTTGACTGTGAGCTGTTTTACGATTGCGGGATTTAACCTGCATGCTTTCGGCTGCACTATTGACTAGATGACTGATACCATATTTTTGTGGAATGGATGCTACTTGTTCCATTCCACAAAAAGTCCCTCGTTAACTGGACGCCCTTTTCGTTCTTAAATTGATATCTTCTAAACAGATTGGCATAGAGACCTAACTAAAGCCGTCGCATTATTCCTTGCTTATTCTTGTAGGTTAATCTGATTCATATTGACGCACTTTATCTCAGCTTATTAGGAAATGGGGGGATTGCCGATTGCCCGGGCGCATCCCAGGTCGGATTGCCCTGCATAAGTGACGGAGATAACTCTTCCGATGATGGTGCAGGTTGCCGGTTCAATGACTGGGATTCCGATTCCGGCTGTGTGGAACCATCCGAACGGCCCACATCAGATATTTCCTTGTTCTCTACAGCCGTCATGGAATCCCGGACGATTTGCATGACTTCGTTGAGGTCCTGGATGATTCTGTTATAGACATCAAGATCCTGATGGTCGCGCATCATGAGTCGTGCACGGGTGATCTGCTCACTGAGCCGTGCACGGGTGTTGTCGTCTCTGACCTTGTTCTCGGATTCTTTGTAGAGCCTATCGGAGTCTTCAATGGTTTGGCTCAGTAGGCTCCGCGCGTTGTCGATCTGTTGTTGTTCCTGTGACGTCTTGACCGTGTCAACCGTGTCATGCAGGTTCCTGATCTGGATTCTGAGCTGGCTGTTAGCTTTCTCTGTTTCCGCACGAGTGCGATCGAGACGGTCGGCCGTCAGACTCGGATCGCAATTTTCTGTTGAGGCCAATGGTTGATATTGCATGATTTTACCGAGCAGTTCCAAAGACTTCGGATCCCGCACGTCTTTATCCTGAAGCTTCGCATATGGTTCCGCCTGTTTCAATGCCTTGTCCCATTCAATCCGCACTATGTCAGATTGCTCAATTGCGTGATTGCATGACGTGAGCGCTTCCCGATGGTCGTAGTTCCTCTTCGCCATGACAAGGCCTGTGGCTAATCCCGTTACGATGACCAGAGCGAGCATAATGCCGGCAATGCGGGTAAAGGGGATATGCCGATGGACGGCTACCTCATCCGCGTCGTCAGCCGATAATTCCGCCAAGGACGCATCATCCTCGACATGTTCCCCGACCCTCATTGGTGTGTTTATCGTCGTTCCTGTCCGTTTGTCAGGCTTGGATACGGGAGTGCTGTTGTTTCGTGTATCGCGAGGCAGCTCATCGTCGATGATGGGTGTGATGGGAAACAACCGATGCTTGGATTTCCTGTCTGCCAACGGTTCCGGTGGAGCTCCGGCGGTTTCGGGGTGTGCGATGGCATGTGCAGCCCATTGGTCGAGTTCCGGCCATGTACTGGGATGATTGCGGATTTGCGTGAGGAGATCCCAGTTGGCGGAATCGCTCATAAGATCGGAAAGCTCGCAAGGGTCAAGCTTGGGATTGATGCGGCGCATGCTTCCTTCTTTCCCTCGGGATTAGTGGATGTAAGTGATGCTGGGATTGTTGGCCTGCTCCTTGGTAAGGGTTCTGAGCCATGCGTATGGAAGGCCGCCGCCGGATTCGCTGACGACGATGCTGCCGTCGTCCTTGATTTCCTCGACGATGGCGACGTGTCCGTAATCGGCGCTTGCGCCAAGATAGCCTTTGGCGAAGCTCGCCACGTCGCCGAGCTGTATGCCGCCGCCCGTCGGGTATCCGAGTTTTCTAGCGCTTGACGCCCACATCCAGCCGTCGCCCATGTAACCGTCCACAGGTTTGCCGATCTGCAATCGGCGGGCGGCCGCCCACCATGTGCACTGACCGGTTGCATAGGTGGTGATCTTGCCTACGGGCGTGCCGGTCGCCGCCACATCCACGTTCAGCGTGCCGGACCGTATGACCAACGGTGGCGTAAGCTTGCCGATGGTTCGTCCTGCCGTGGCCGAGCAGCCGCCTCCCGCGTCGATTGCCGGCTTCACGTTGTCGAGATACCGTTTGGTGATGTTGGGAATATCCGGGTATTTCATGAGATTGCCTTCGCCTGCGTTATGAGCGATGACCAAAGCCGTCAGGTCGTCAAGCTCGGCGAACGGCATGCCCGGATGCGCGGCTTTGAGTTGTTTGACGCCTTCCAGACGGTTTTTCAGGTATATGCCGCCGTAATGGGCATGGACCATGGGGTCGGTAATACCTTCAGGCGGCGTCTGGTCGGCGCCTTCGGGATGCACGCCGCGCCATACGCTCCTGTTCATCTGCAGCAGTCCCCATGTTCCGCCGTTGCTGTCGTCGGCATACGCATCCGGTCGGAAACCGGATTCCTGCTTCATGATCGCCGCGATGAAATCAGCGCTCAATCCGCTCGATCGAGCCGCCTCGCTTACCCATGGCTTCGCCTCGTCCGGAACCTCGATCACACTGGCCTCGCAGCCTCCGTCATCTCCGACGGCAACGGTGGGGATGAACCACAGCAGCAGACTGAAGGCCATCAGCACCGCCGCCACGCCCAATAGAAATGGAATGCTGACCGCAGCTGATGCCGATGCCGCGACACCGGCCCTCACTGCCGTTACGGTCCGAGAAACTGCCTGTGTGACCTGTCTTGCAACCTGCGTCGAAGCTCTGGCAGCGGATTCGGCCCCCTGGACACCCGATCGTACGGTCTTGCCGGAACGCTTCGCACGTTTGGCACGAACTGAAGCCGTTCTTCCTGCCATGGCACGTGCCGTTGAACCTCTTGCGGCATGTCTTGTGCGAATAATACTGGTCACGCCGTCGCGTACCCGGTCTGCAGGGACCATTGGAGACAACAGGTCGTCGTCCTCGCTGGTCTCCGTCTGTGTCGATTGCGATTCAAGCACGTACCGTGTCGCCTTCACACCACGTTCCAAAGCGCTGACGGTTGTTGTGCCGATCGAGCGCGATACCTCGGATTGACTGTTCCTGATGGTGGTTCGTGGCTGTTTTAGCCCGGCCAGCACGGGATCATGGGAGAGTCCATTGACATGACGGACCTTCAAGCCATGAATCGTGCCGTTCGGCTGAACGAGATTGCGCGTGGCATGGAATGAGTCTGGGACGACTGGTCTCATTCGGGTTTCCGATCCTCGAATTTCGTGGTGTACAGCCGGTAAAGCAGACTATCGGCATCGATACGCCCGTCGAACGGTATGAACGCGGTGCCGCTCTTGGCCATGCCCTGACCGGGCTGTACCCCGGTGAAAAACGCCCGCTGCTCATCGGACAGCTTCAGCAACTCGCACAAGGCGTCGGCATCTGTGGCGGTCTGGTTCAGCAGCAACAGGAAGTCGCTGTTTGCGAGCATCAGGCGCGCGTCCTGATTGGCCAGCAGCTCCTCGATGTTCTGCGTGATGCCGGTGGGGCACAAGCCCCATTTACGGGCGCGCTTGTACAGGCGCAGGAAGTATTCGGCCGCATACCGGTTCGAGAACAGCAGATGGAACTCATCCACCCACAGCCAGGTGCGTCGGCCGAGACGTCGATTCCTGACGACCCGGTTCCATATCTGATCCAGGACGACGAGCATGCCGAACGTACGTAGCTCCGCTCCCAGACCGGAAACGTCATAGACCAGGAACCGGCTGGACGTATTCACATCAGTGGCATGGGCGAAGGCGTTCAGACTGCCGGTCGCGTAGATCTCCAATGCTCGCGCGGCATCATGGGCACCTGGCTCATTCAAAGCCGTGAGACGGTCATGCAGGGTGACGAGCGTTGGCATGCCCAGTTCTGGATGCTCCCGCACCTCGCGATACATGCCGATGACCGTACGGTCGATCAGACTGCGCTGCATGCGGTCGATGCCGTCCTGTCCGCCGATCAGCACGCCGAGCATGTTCAGCACGCTCGCACATTTCGACCGTATCGGATCACCCTCGGAATCATCCTCATACTCGATATCCAAAGCGTTGATATGCGCGCGCGACGATTCCCCGATCTCGACTCGCTCGCCGCCAAGACCGGTGCACAACGGCGTGAACTCACGTTCCGGGTCGATGACGATCAGATCATCGTCCGGACGGGTCAGATAGATCTGGGTGATCTCGTTCTTCGCCGCCTGGCTCTTGCCCGAACCGGTCGTACCCAGAACGAATCCGTTGCCGTTCATGCCTTTCGTACGGTCGATGACCACGGGATTGCCGGTGCGGGCGTTCGCCCCATGGAACACCCCGCCCGGCTCGAACAGCTCCTGCGACGTGAACGGCACCAGAATCGCCGCGCTCGACGTGGTCAGCGTGCGACGCATCGGCGGCAGGGGATTCCCCAACGGCAGTACGGCGTTCAGCCCCTCCACCTGCATGTAGGCCAAGGTCTCGGCCACACACGACTGCCCATCGATTGCGGCCGTCACGTCACGAACCGTCTGGTCCAGTTGCTCGCGACTGCCCGCCGACACGTCCACGATCATGAGGGAATCCACCAGACGGTCGCCGTTATGCTCCAGATCATCACGCAGCTCACCCGCCTGAGTCATGGATTCCTGAAGATCATGAGGCAGCATGTCCTCGGGCAGATGCTGTTTGCGGTTCTTGCGCCGCTCGTCGATGGCCTGCATATCCATTTCGGCGATCGTCCGGTTCACGAGCTTCAACCCCTCGGCCTTGCCCCGCGGGGACAGATGGATGCCGACCGTGATATCCGCCTTGATGTCCGTGATGGACGACACTAGTTGATCGCTCAGATAATCCGGGAAGTCACGCACCAACAGACACTGATGCCACACCTCCGCAGTGCCCGAGCTCAACCGGAGCCGACGGCGATCCGACACATCCACGGCGAACGGGGCCACATAATCCTTCGTGGACATGCCATGCGATTTCAGGAAGCCATCCTCGGTGAACGAGAACCGGACACCGTGCCGCAGCATCCCGTGCAATACCGCCAGACGCGACTGCCGGTTCAAGCGGACGCCGACGCAGCCGCCCACCGACCGCAGTTGCGCCGTGGCACGCAACGCGGCACGGTTCAGCAGCGTGACCGCCCGTTCCCCGTCCCGCTCACGCAACGTCAACGTCAGATACTTGTCCGTCACCGCGCCCTGCGAACGCCCGGCGAGACGCCGACGCACATTGCGGTTGAAGTCCCCGCGCAATCCATCCAACGCATCGCTCCGAAGCGACATGGCGATACTGCGCGTCACCTCCTCGGGATCCAGCATGCGCGTGGCGACCGTGATCTGGACTCCCATGTTCTCGCCGATCGAATTCAGGAAACGACCCCACCGGTCCACGACATCCAGCTGCTGATCCTGGGTCGCGACCTGATAATTGATGTCGCTGATCCGCAGCGACACGCTCCACCGGTCGCCGCCAAGGAACACGATGCCATTGGACAGCATCGAATCATAGCCAAGCAACTCCTTCGACGAACGAGGCATGCGACGATTCCCGGACCGCCTGTTCCCGACCTTTCCATGTCGCTTACCGTTGCCTTTGACCGCCTTGCTGCCACTGATGTCAGACATGACGACGTACCTGCCTTCCCCTGATTCGTCTACGGGCCTTCTCTTTCAACGACGGTTTGCCGGGAAACCTCGCGGGAACATAGGGTTCGAGCAGGTAGACCTTCGGACCGAAACGCTGGCGCAGCATGTATCCCAGATACCGTTCAGGCTTCAGCCCTTTCGGACGCCACCAACCCCACAGCGCGAACGGCAGGCAAACCGCAAACAGCAGATACGACCCCAGATCGGACAAGCCCAACGACCAGAACAACGCCGCCTCACCTCCGCCCAGGACGAGCATGCATGCGGCGGCCGCCAGTTGGCGCCAGCTCAGCCCCCACATCACCTTCGCCTCGACATTGGCGATCTCCTTATATACGCGCATCTGCAACATGAAAGAATCCTTTCCCTGATTGGCCCCGGTTGTGGTAGGCGGCTACTCGCCGCCGGCTATGGCCCGGCTGACACGCTGACTCACCGCGATCACGAAGAACAGCAGGATGCCCGCCATCATGAGATTGCCGAAGTTGCCCGTCACCCACGCCACCATGCCCTTGTCCGCGGAATCCGGGATCTTCACGGCATCGACCACGACCCGCTGATAGAACACCAGACAGATGAACACGCACACCGCATTCACCGACGTGCGCGCATACGACTTGAAGAAACCCACGCCGATTGGCTTGGTGTCCTCATGCACCAGAAACGCGAATGGCAACGACTGGAACGCCGTCAACGCATACAATTCGATGAACCGCACATACAGCACCACCGTGAACACCACCGACGCCAACTGGGACAACAGCCACGGGATCACCAGCAGAAAGAACAACGCCGCCTGCCCCATCACCCCGGCATCGCGAATCTGGTCACGCATCAGATCGCCCAGCTGACCGCCGTCGCCCGTCGCCTCATACGACATCTGAGAAGACACTCCCTGCATGAGGAACTGCGTGACCTGATTGAACATCCGAATGAATAGACTGGCGTTCTGCACGGCGATGAACACCAACGCGATCTTGAACATGGTGCCGGCCACGATCTTCACACCTAGATCACGGTCCGACTCGATGCGCGTCGAGTTACGCGCCAGCTCCAACGTGAACATGACCGCGAGCACCACCGATGTCAGAGGCTTGACGGCGACTCCATGCACGTTCACCGCCAACTGGTAAAGAGCGGGATTCCACGTCTCCGGCGCCTGAGATAACAGCCCGGCTGTGATCGAACCGGCGCCTCCGCCGCCGATCATGTTGAGCATGGCTACGATGAAGTCCTCCACGGCAGGCCCCGAATCAGCTCAGCCCAGAGCCACCGCGTTGAAAATCTGCGCAGCCGCGATGATCATGCCTCCACCCACGATCTGCCACAGTCCCGATTGCGTCTGCGGCCCGTTATGATCCTTCAGACCGCCACCGAAGGTAACGGCGCCCCACACCAGCCACAAGCCACCACCGATAGTGGCGAACCTGACGAACAACTGAAGCACCTGATTCAACAAATCCACGACGGCCTCCTCTGACGACGATCAAGGAGCCCGATATGCAACGGCCTCCGTTGACCTCATCGTCAGGGAAAACCAGCAGGATAGCGGCGGACAGAGGAACCTCGTTGCCCCGCATAGGTATAGGAAGACTGTTTCCCAGTCTGGGCAGTGAAAAGGGAAGGAACAAGCAAAAACTCGCCTCTTCGATTCATAGCGCCACACTCAGCGGAATCAGACCGGAGTGCGAAGTTGGTCGAGCCGTCATCGGCATATGTGCAGCAGCACTGAAGCATTTGTACTTGCCGTTACATATTTGCAGATCTGAAAAAGTCAGAAAAGGAATCCGCAGCGGAAGAATCTTCAGAATGGCGGGCATGTCAGCTGAGATATACCCGCCATCCTATGCATTGCCCCTTTGTCGGGACATGTGCAGTCTACCAGTCATGGGTAAACTTCCACGCCGCCAATGCCGCTAACCATGCCTTCCCGGGTTATGCTGTAGTAAAACTCTTTACTAAAGTTTGCGGGGAGGATGTCATGGCCACGCTCAAGGAGGTCGCGGAACGGGCCGGAGTGTCGCAGAGCACGGTGTCGCGCTTGCTGAACGACCCATCGTTCTCCATCAAGGAGGAGACGCGACGGCGCGTGCTGCGCGTATGCGAGGAGCTGGGATACCGCAACGTGTTCCGTCCCGCGATCGCTGTGCTGGACGCCCCTCCGTCCGGGGAGGAGCTGCAGGACGCATACTTCTCCGATCTGCGGAAGGTCCTTGCGGAGTGTGCGGAGTCGATGGAATTGGACCAGCCCACGTTCATCCGGTCCATACACGAGCTGACGGAACGCGCAGCGGAGTTCGATGGGTTCATCACCGTGGGTGCCACGGTGTTTCCCGAAACAGACCTGCGCGCCCTGCATGCGGCACTCCCACATGGCGTGTGCATCGACACGAATCCGGCACCGCACCTGTTCGACTCCGTACGGCCCGATCTGTCGCAGACGATGCTGGATGCCTTGGACGCGATGATCGCGGCGGGCCGCAGACGCATCGCGTTTCTCGGTGGCGTGGGCAGCATCATGGGCATGCATGACTATCCCGAGGATATCCGCGAACTGTCGTTCCGCCAGTGGGCTGCGCACTTGGGATTGGAAACGGACGGATTGGTGTATTCGTCCGGCACGTTCACCGTGGAGAACGGTTATCGTCTCGCGGAGCAACTGGTGGCCGATCATCGTGAGGCCGGCAGCATGCCCGATGGTCTGATCGTGGCCGCCGACGTGCTCGCGGTGGGGGCGTTGCAGGCGTTGAACGCACTGCGCGTGGCGGTTCCCGACGAGTTGGCCATGGTGAGTGTGAACAACCAGTCAATCGCCCGGTACACGTCGCCGTCGCTGAGTTCGTATGCGATCGATCAAAGGGAGTTGGCCCGTATGGCGTTCTCCACCTTGATTGATGGGTTGAAGCATGAGCGGCGGGTGCGTCGTCACATCCTGCTGACGACCGAGCTGGTGCCGCGCGCAAGCTTCGTTCCTCAGGCGTAAGACGTCGTCTCGAAGACGGGCGGCACCGGCGTCGATTTTGCTGGAAGGAATTTACTTCACCTGGCGGCCGGCGCACCAGACGTGTTGGGCGGTCCAGTCGGTGGGGTCGAGGAGGTTGAGGTCGGCGGCGTATCCGGGGGCGATGAGGCCGAGCGGGGCTCCGGTGACGGGGTTGGCCTTGTCGAATCCGAAGGCGCGTGCCGGGGTGAGGGTGGCGGCCTCGACGGCGGCGACGGGGCTGAAGCCGAGTTCGTTGACCGCGCGCTGGACCGCGACCTCCAGGGTGAGCGTGGAGCCGGCGATGGCGCCGTTGGACACGAGTCGGGCGTGGCCGTCGATGACGTTCACGTCGAGTTCGCCGAGTTTGTACGCGCCGTCGGGGCAGTCGGTGGCGGCCATCGCGTCGGTGACGAACGCGATGCGGTGGGGCGCCAGTCCGAAGCCGAGCTTGACCATCGGGTTCTGGACGTGGAAGCCGTCGTTGATGAGCTCGATGGTGACGCGCGGGTCCTCGACGGCGGCCGGGATGGGGCCGGGTTCGCGGTGGTGCAGGCCGTTCATCGCGTTGAACATGTGGGTCATGATGCCGGCGCCCGCGTCGAAGCCGGCCTGGGCGGTGGCGTAGTCGGCGTCGCAGTGGCCGACCGCGGGCACCACGCCGGCGGCAGCGAACTGGCGGATGGCGCCGATGCCGTGCTCCAGTTCGGGGGCGATGGTGATCTGGCGGATGCAGCCGAGCTTGCCAGTGGCGGGGTCGGCGCCCGAGGCGTCGAGCATCTCGTCCACGAGTTCGGGCACCGGGTCCTTGAGGCAGTTCGGATCGTGCGCGCCCTTGCGCTTGAGGGCGAGGAACGGGCCTTCGAGGTGGCAGCCGAGGATGTCGGGGCGGGTGGCCATCTTCTCGCGCACGGTGCGGATGTTGCGGCAGATCACATCCATCGGGTTGGTGATAAGCGAGAGGACCTGGCGGGTGGTGCCGTGCACCGCGTGGCCGGCGCGGGCCACGTCGATGCCGTCAGGGCCGTCGTCGAAGCTCTTCTCCCAGGCACCGTGGGCGTGGATGTCCACGTAGCCGGGCGTGAGGATGCGGCCGGCCGCGTCGATCACCTCGCCGGAGCGGGAGGCCGGGTCGATGCCGACCGTGCGGCAGGCATGTTCGAACGCCTCTTCGCCGCTGCCGTCCGCCGCCGCGAAACCGGTGGCCACGATCACGCCGCGCGCGTCCGAGACCACCCAGTAGCCCGACTGCTCGCCGCGGGCGTCCACCTTGCGCGCCCCGCGGATCGCGACCGGCTTGGCCTCGCCCTCCAACGCCGCCGTCACGCGCGCGACGATCTCACTTCTGTCCTGTGTCATGATTTCCTTCCTGTATGCGTTCGGGCTCCTTCTTTGCGGAGAAAGAAGGAGCCCGAACCGTTCGATTGCCGTCAGATGCCCTGCCAGGCCGGCTTGTGGGCGAAGGCGTAGCGGTAGTAGTCCTTGTGACGCAGGCGGCTGGCGGCCTCCTCGTCGATGATGATCGTGGCGTGCGGGTGCAGCTGCAGCGCGGAGGCCGGGCAGAATGCGCTCACGCCGCCCTCGACGGTCTCCTCGATGGCCTCGGCCTTGCCCGAGCCGAACGCAAGCAGCACGAGGTGGCGGGCCTTGAGGACCGTGCCGATGCCCTGCGTGATGCAGTGGGTGGGCACCTGGTTGATGTCGTTGTCGAAGAAGCGGGCGTTGTCGATGCGGGTCTGCTCGGCCAAGGTTTTGACGCGCGTGCCGGATGCGAGGGAGGAGCCGGGCTCGTTGAAGCCGATGTGGCCGTCGGTGCCGATGCCGAGGATCTGCACGTCGATGCCGCCAGCGGTCTCGATGGCCGCGTCGTAGGCCGGGCCGGCGGCGGCGATCTTGTCGCCGTCCTCAAGGGGCGCGCCGTTCAGCACGTCGCCGGGCACGTGGACCTTGGCCGGGTCGAGGCCAAGCGGTTCGACGACCGTGCGGTGGATGGTGGAGTGGTAGGACTCCGGGTGGGTCAGCGGCAGGCCCAGGTACTCGTCCAGTGCGAAGCCGCGCACCTGGGAGACGTCGATCGACTCCTCGTGCACGATCTTGGCGAGGGCCTGGTAGGCGGCCAGCGGGCTGGAGCCCGTGGCCAGACCCAGCACCGCGTCCGGCTTGGCCTTGATGAGGTCCGCCACGCAACGGCCGTAGATCTCGCCGGCCTCCTCCTCGTTCTTGACGATGATCACTTCAGCCATGATTGATTGTCTCTTTTCTGTGGGTGTGTTTTGGGGAATATGCACGGGCGGCGGCATGGTGGTGCATGCCGCCGCCCGTTGCCGGTCAGATGAGTTCGAGGTTCACGTCGAGGGTGAGCGGCCTGCCTGCGGGCAGCTGGTAGGCCGTGTGGACGGGGGCTCCCCAGGAGTCGTCTCCGCCGACGCCCATCTGCGCCGCGAGCAGACGCAGGTAGTTGTGGCGCGGGGCGGGCAGGTCCTCATGGCGGCGCGCGGCTTCGATCATGTAGGTGTTCCATGGCAGCAGGCTGGCCGTGAAGTGACGGTCGCCGCGCTGGCTGACGCGCAATCCGTGGCCTTGGATGTCGGTGGCTTCGAGCCAGCGGACGTCCTCGTGGCTTCCGGTTTCCTGCACCATGAGATACGGCGCCATGCTCGCCTCTGAGGTGGTGTCCCAGATGCCGAGCTTGCCGCCCTGCTTGCGGTCGCGGTAGGTTTCCTCGGGGCCGGGTCCGTAGTAGCGCAGCTGCGTGTATTCGCCGGGCAGTTCCCATTCGACACCGAACGCGGGCAGGCTGGCGGCGTTGGTGACACCGCCGGGGTATTCAACGGTCAGTCGCATGCGCATGTCGGACGTGATGCGGTAGGCGACCGTCACGGGCGTGTGGCCCGGGTCGGCGAGCTCGTACCGGTATTCGGCCGTGAGTCCTCCGTCGTCGGATTGCGTGATGCTCGTATCGGTCACGATGGCGTAGCGGCCGGCCGCGAACCATGCTGCACGGTCGAATCCGGAACGGTTGCCGCGGTCGTTGTCGGTCAGGGAGCGGAAGGTGACGAGTTCAGGGCGACGGATGACCATTTCCCGTCCGTCCCGCGTCCAGGAGACGATGCCTCCCTGGGTGCGCGATAGGAGGATTTCCTCGTCGTCGCGGCGGATGCCCGCGTTCCACCGGCCGAGCGTGACCGTCGCGCGGTCGTCGTCGTCATAATCGGTCTCGGTGATGTCCCGTTCGGGGTTGAGAGTGCCGGTAAGCTGGCCGAACGCGAGCTCGTAGCCGGCCGGCGCCCATGCAGTGGCTTCGGCGAGCAGGAGATCGACCTCGTAGGTGACCTCGCGCGTATTCCCGTCCGTGTCGATGTCGGGGAAGGCGATGTCATGGCGTTGGGTGTCTCCGGCGGCCACGTCGAACCGGTAGTCGGCGTGCCAGATCTCGCGCCCGTCTTCGAGGAGCCGTGCGGCGAACACGTAATCGTCGGTGCCGATGAACAGGTTGCGGTTCTCGATGGTCACGCCGTGTCCGTCGGGGGTGAGCTTGATCGGCGAATACAGCTGCTTGACCTCCTGCGCCTTGGGGCTGGGCGTGCGGTCGGCGAACACGATGCCGTTGCCCACGAATTCGTAGTCGGTCGGCCGGTCGCCCCATTCTCCGCCGACGCTGAGTCGTTCGCTCCCGTCGGGCAGGCGCTGGACGAGCCCCTGGTCGATGTAGTCCCAGATGAACCCGCCGGAGTAGTGCTCGTACTGTTCGAGGTCGATGAACTCGCTCAGGCCGCCGCACGAGTTGCCCATGGCGTGCATGTACTCGCAGCTGACGAACGGCTTGTTCGCCGCGCCACGCTCGTCGCCGTGTTCGAGCCAGTCGCGGATCTCGTCCGGCTTGGCGTACATACGGCTTTCGAAATCGCTGATCCCGTCATAGGCGTGGTTCCAATTGACGCCTTCGTAGTGGACTGGACGGCCCGGGTCGAGCCGATGCGCGTGCATGCTCATGGCCTTGAGGACTTCGCCCGCGTAGGATTCGTTGCCCAGCGACCAGACGAGTACGCTGGGATGGTTGCGGTCACGCATGATCATGCTGTCCAGCCGGTCGATGCATGCGCCCAGCCAGGCCTCGTCGTCACCGGGAACGGAGGTGCCCACGGGGATGTCGCCGGGGCTGTTCCAGCTGCCGTGGGTCTCCAGGTTGGTCTCGTCGATCAGATAGATGCCGTATTCGTCGCACAGCTCGTACCAGCGTGACTGGTTCGGGTAGTGCGAGGTGCGCACCGCGTTGATGTTGTGGCGCTTCATGAAGCGGATGTCCCACAGCATGTCCTCTTCGGTGACGGCACGGCCGCGCCGGCAGTCGAACTCGTGGCGGTCCACGCCGCGGAACACGAGGCGCTTGCCGTTGAGCTTGAGGACGCCGTCCTCGATGGCCACATGCCGGAAGCCGATGCGGGTGCGCGCGGTCTCCAGAACCTTGCCACCCGCGTCGAGCAGGGTGACGGACAGTTCGTACAGGTCCGGGCGTTCGGCGCTCCAGGGGGCGGCGTCGTCGATCTCGGCTTCGGCGTGCAGCGTTCCGGCCGCTTCCGTGGCGGTGCGCCAGACGATGGTGCCGTTCTTGTCTCGCAGCGCGAGGTCGGCCGTCGCGGCGTTCGTGGCGCCGTCGATCAGCACGTCCAGCGAGAGCGATCCGATTGACGTGGCAGGCTCCCAATCGGCTTCGGCGTGGATGTCGGAGACGTGGGCGGCTGGTCTCGCGTTGAGCTCGACGGAGCGGAACAGGCCGTGCAGCCGCCAGAAGTCCTGGTCCTCCAGCCAGCTCGCGCTCGAATACTCGTAGCAGGCGACCGCCAGCACGTTGCCGTCCTTCCTGACGACGTCCGTCACGTCGAACTCGCTGGGCGTGAAGGAGTCCTCGGCGTAGCCGACGAACGCGCCGTTGAGCCACACGTAGATGGCGGTGGCCGCGCCCTGGAAGGTGAGCGTCACCGTGCGGCCCTCGCGGATGGCCTGGGCGACCGCGCCCTCCGCGGCGAACTTGCGTCGGTAGACCGCCACATGGCCATGCTCGGGGATGGCCGGGGCCTTCGGGTCCTCGTGGCCGTCCCACGGGTACTGCACGTTCACATACTGCGGGTCGAGCAGTCCCGCGGTCTCCAGATGCGAGGGCACCCGCACGCGGGGGAACGACGAGTCGTCGAAGCCCGGCGCGGCGAACAGCGGCGACACGTCGCTGATCCAATCCGGCCCGTCGCTCGTCCCGTCGGGGAAGCTGTTCGCCGGCGCCGTCTCGGCGCGGACCCGCCATTCGCCGTCAAGGCTCTGCGTGAGATCCGTGCCCTCGCCGCCGGAGGGGGCGTGCGACCAGCACGCATGGTCGGAATGGGCGTCGAGCCGGTGGACCGCGTACACGCGCGGGTCGGCGAGCCATGCCGTCGTCGGCATGGACGGGGAGACGATCGGATCGCCGTTCTTCCGCTGATCGTCGGTTGTGTTCATGATGTCCTCGCTTTCGCATCGGATTGCGTCGCGTCGTTGCCGCCGCAGTGCGGGAGCCTTCGAATGTGACTCCTTGCACAACGATGATAAAGATATTTACTAATTTACGCAACTTCTTGCGCATGCCTCGACGGTGACTGCGAGAACCTGTGCAAATCCATTGATTGCACTGATAATTCGGCTGTTACGGTGTCTTTTCGTCCGTGCGTCGTGTCGAATCGACGAATGCGATTCGTTGGCGTTGCTTGCGACACGCGGTAAAGTTTTTTACTTTTTCGAGAAAGTTCTATACTCGCGTCTTGCGGGATCGGAGCTGTTCCCGCGCACAGATTCTTTACAGGTCGCAAGGAGGCCACCACACCATGAGCGGATCCACCACACAGCGCACGGCGACGCCCGGACAGCCGCAGGCAACACCCGCGAGGAACATGGGCCAGAAGATCGCATACGCGTTCGGCAATCTGGGACAGGCCGCGTTCTACAACACGATGAGCACGTTCTTCATCACGTTCGTGACCACCGCGCTGTTCATCGACGTGGACAAGACGCTGGCCGCGCGCCTCATCGCGGTGATCACCGGACTCGTGGTGGTCATCCGCATCGCGGAGATCTTCCTCGACCCGCTGCTCGGCAACCTCGTGGACAACACGAACACCCGCTGGGGCCGGTTCCGCCCCTGGCAGTTCATCGGCGGACTCGTGCCCGGCATCCTGCTGATTATGGTGTTCACCGGCCTGTTCGGCCTCGTGGACGTGAACACCGGCGTGTTCATGGTCCTGTTCGTCATCGTGTTCATCCTGCTGGACGTGATCTACTCGCTGCGCGACATCTCCTACTGGGGCATGATCCCCGCAATCTCCTCCGACTCGCACGAACGCAGCACGTACACCGCGCTCGGCGCGTTCACCGGATCCATCGGCTACAACGGCGTCACCGTCATCGTCGTGCCCGTCGTCAGCTGGTTCACCTGGAAGTTCACCGGCCAATGGGAGCAGGGCCGCACCGGCTGGGCCGCGTTCGCCATCATCATCGCCGTGCTCGGCCTGCTGACCGCGTGGAGCGTCGCGTTCGGCACCCGCGAGAACCAGGGCGAGCTGCGCGCCAAGGCCGAGGCCAACGGCAACCCCATCGAGGCGTTCAAGGCCATCGCTCAGAACGACCAGCTCCTGTGGGTCGCCCTGAGCTACCTGCTGTACTCCGTGGCCAACGTCGCCACCACCGGCGTGCTCTTCTACCAGTTCAAATACGTGCTCGGCGCGCCGGACAGCTTCTCCATCGCCGGCGTCATCCCGGTCATCACCGGACTGGTCACCACGCCCCTCTACCCGGTGCTCAACCGCCGCATCCCGCGCCGCTGGCTGTACACCGCAGGCATGGCGTTCATGATCGCCGGCTACACGCTGTTCATCATCGCGCCCATGAACCTGCCCGTCGTCATCGTCGCGCTCGTCCTCTTCTACCTGCCCGCGCAGACCATCCAGATGACCGCCATCCTGAGCATGACCGACTCCATCGAATACGGACAGCTCAAGACCGGCAAGCGCAACGAGGCCGTCACCCTCTCCGTGCGCCCGATGCTCGACAAGATCGCCGGCGCGCTGTCCAACGGCATCGTGGGCTTCGTGGCCGTCGCCGCCGGCATGGTCGGCAACGCCACCGCCGCCGACATGACCGCCGCGAACATCCGCACGTTCAAGACCTGCGCCTACTACCTGCCGCTCGCCGGCATCGTCGCCAGCCTCGTCGTCTTCCTCCTGACCGTCAAGATCGACGAGAACATGCACGACCACATCGTCGAACAGCTCGAAGAACGACTCGCCTCCGAGGAACCCGACAAGCGGTAAGTAATCAAGGCGGCAAGGGAACGGCCCGGCGCTAACGGTTTGAACCGTTGGCGCCGGGCCGTTGCCATGCCCGCCGGGGAGAGAAGAAGGAAGAGAACCGGCGGGGTTCCGGCCGGATTGTCGTCCGGCCGGAAGAATCATCGCGGCAGAGAGCGGTTCCTGCCGCTTCGGTCAGATCTCGGATTGCCCGCCGGGGACCGGATCGGCGGTTTCGACGGCATCCGCGTCGGCGTCCTCGGCATCGACGGGTTGCATCGTGCCGGAGTGGCGGCCGCCGGCGTTGTTACCGCGCCTGAACCTGCGGGCGGCGACCAGTCCCCCGCCGACGGCGAGCAGCGTGATCGCCGCGGCGATCATGCCCTGGATGGCGGCGCCGGTGTGGGCGAGCCCGGTCCGGTAGCCGTTCCAGTCGTCGGCGTTGCTGACCACCTCGGTATCGGGGCAGACGAGCCTGCCGTCGATCGTGACCGCGTCATCGGGTGCGGACGTCTCGTCCTTGCCGTCGAACGGATCCGGGTCGGAGACGACGCATTCGATCAGAGGCGTGCCGGTGACCGTGGCACGGTCGGTGTGATGGTCGGTCACGCCCTTGAGGACGCCCTTGACCTCGACGCTCTCGCCGGGCTTGAGGATGCGGCTGTCCCAATCGGCGGGGTATTCGAGATCGGTCACCCGGCCGTCGCCGGCGACCAGTTGGTCCTTGAGGTTCAGGTCCTTGGTGCGGTACCATGCGCCCTGCTTGGTGTCGGGGTCGGTGGTGCTGGTGTTGGTGATGGTGAACACGATGCGCGTGTCGCCCTGCATGGCCAGCGCGTCCTTGACCTGGTCGCGGTCGCCGGCCGGCCAGCCGGAGGCCTCGTCCCATTTCTCGATCTTCAGGCTCGGTGTCATGTCGGGCGTGTGCGTCTCGACCTGGTTGGAAGGCCGTTTGGTGCCGTTTAGGGTTTCGTCGAACCGGTTGGCGATGTGTTCTCCGGTCTTGACGCGCTTGCACTGGATGAACGCGGTCCATGCCTGCTCGCTTTCGTCGTCGCCGCTGACGAGGTCGAGCATGCGCTGGGTCGCGGTAACGGTGACCACGCCCTTGTCGTCCTGCGCGAGGGTGAACAGTTCGCCGCCGTATGCGCCGGCATCGAAGCCGCTGCCGGCGATCTTCACGCCTTTATGGGCGATCACCTTGCCCTGTTCGGTCAGGTCTCGCATGGCGTACACGGCCCATTGGCCGGTGTACTGGTCATGCTCGGTGTCGAGCGGGTCGGTGATGCTCCAGTCGGTGACCTTCTGGTAGGCGCGGTGAGCGGGCAGCACGGAACTGTCGAGACGGTAGAGGAACAGGCTGTTGAGGTACACGCTCCGCTTGTCGATGGATTCGCCGTCCACCTTCACGACCACGTCCTTGGACGGGTTGACGGGTTTGAGGGGGTTGGCGACCTCGTTGGTGTCCTTGCGGGTGTCGTTGACGACCTGCGTGGCCTTGTTCTTCACGATATGTCCGTCGGTGACCTTGATGACGGTCATCGGCAGGCTCACCTCATAGCTCGTGCCCAGCATCGACTGATCGATGGCCGGCTCCTTCAACGGGTCGTGGTCCTTCTTTTCGGCGTACTCCTTGAGGTTCTTGGGCTGGGGGTCGCCCTTGATGGTCTCGCCGGTGGCCGGCACCTTCGTGTCCGCGGTCTTGGCGTACACGTAGGCGACGCCGTCGATCGCCGCGATGTTGAACTTCGCGGTCACATCCTTGCCGGTCGCGGTGTCGATGACCTCGATGCGCTTGGCGTCAAGGGAGAGATATTCGTCGTCCCAGTCATCGGTCATGCCGAGCCTCCAGACCTTGTAGGCCTGGTTGGTCTGCTTGGCGTCGATGGTCACGCGGTAGTAGATCCGGTCGCCCAGCAGCGCGGTCTTGCCGTCGATGCTGATGGACGGGTCGGCCTGGGTGTCCTTCTTCACCGGCGTGAAGTCGGGCGGCTCGTTCCATACCTTGTTGCTCGGGGTGACCATGTTGTTCAGTGTCAATGCCCACTGGTTGCCGATCTTGGTGTCCGTGGGCGCGTCCTTGGCGACCGTGCCCTCGAAGCGGACGATGATGCGCGGGTTCGCGCCGTTGCGCCAGTTGGTCTTCACGTACCCGTCGGAGAACACGAGGCGCACTGCATGCTGCCCGTCGTTCCACTGGGTCTCGTACTCGGTTTTCGGGATGAACTTGCCGGTGGACAGGTCGGTGACCTCCAGGGTCTGCTTGTCCACTTCAAGATGCTCGTCGTAGGTGTCGGTGACCGCCACCTCACTGACGGAGTACGCGAGATTGCCGGGCAGGTGGGGCTGTGTCTCCAGACGGTATTCCACGCGCTGGCCCGGGTAGACGACCCTGCCGTCCACGGACGCCTGGTCGCCTCCCTGCGAGGATTCGCCGACCACGTCCTTGACGACGGGCGGTATGTAGCCGCAGATCTTCGGTTCGTTCGTGGGGATGGTGTGCGTGTTGACGGTCTGGGATCCCTTGTTCGTCAGCGCCTTGCCATCCGGCGTGGTGCAGAACGACAGTTCGTCGCTCGACTGCTTGCCGAAGTCGTCGCGCACCTGGCCCGCGCCCTTGCCGTTGGCATAGGACGCCTTGCCGGGAATGAGCAGCGTGACCTGCTTCGCGGTCTTCAGCCCCTTCAATCCCTCGCGGTAGGCCTGGCCTGCGGTGGCGGTCACCGTGGTGCCTTCCATCGTGATCGTCCACTGGTCGGTGACGTCCCTGCCGTGGTTGGCGATGTCGGTGACGCTGGATTCGCGATCGGTGCCGGCATCGGCCTCGTACACCTTGATCTTCGACTTGTCGTCGGCGTCGAACAGGTAGTCGGCGGCCGACCAGTCGTCCGTGAGCGTCAGAGCCTCCGGGGCTTGGATGAGGTTTTTGGCGATGGTGCCGTTGACTACCGAGGCGACCCGGTCCCCGTCCAGAAGCGTCATATCGTCGGCACCGGTCTGGTTGGTCTCCTTCGGATCGATGACCGCCTCCCACTGGCCCTTCGCGTTCAGGCGGATCCAGCTCTTGTCGGGATTCGGCCGCCACGTATCGAACTGTTTCGTTCCGGCGTCGGCCTCGGGCTCGTGGTTCCACTTGCCCCACGCATGGTCCCTGACCTGCTGGAAGTCGGAGGGCTTCGACACGGTCACGTCGAAGCTGAATTCGTAGACATGGTCCATGGGCATCTCGCCCTTGTCCGCCGAACGCGCGGCTGACACCGTGTTCGACGCCTTGTCCCAGTTGATCTCAAACTCGCCGGAAACGTCGCGGTTGCCGTCGGTCCTGTCGATGAGCCTGTAGTTGTCCACGGAGTATTCGACGCCGTTGGGTTCGATCACGTCGCGGAAACGCATCTCGTAGCCGCCGCGGCCGGTGCCGTACGTGATGGTGGTGCGGTTCGTCATCCGGTCGGCGCTCACGCCGTCCTCGATTTTCTTGACCGGGGGTTCGGGCGGCACCGAGCTCACCTTCCAGGATTCGGCCGGGTCGCGGTCCGCGGTGTCCACGGCCGCCTGCATGCGGCCCTGCTTGGGCACCTGAATGTCGATCCAGTACGAGCCCTCGGCCCAGTATTTCATGCCGAAATCCTTCGGCGAGGCGAGATTGTCGAGCTGGGTGTCCCCATTGCTGGAGAAGCTGATCGGCTTGCTCACGCTCTTCGCGGGCAGGTAGGGGCCGTTCTCGTAATGGATGATCGCGGTGCCGTTCAACGTCTCCTTGATCGCGGAACCGCCATTGTCTGCATGGATGACGTCGCCGATCGGGTCGGTGGAGCCGACCTGCATGTCGGTCTTCTGCTTGTGGCTGGTGGTCACGTTCAGCTTGTAATCGACCGGCGGCTGGTTCTGCGCCAGCACGATCACGCGGAACGAGGCGTTCGGGTTGGAGTTAATCGACTCCTGCGCCAGTGAGTCAACGCTGCGCGTGCCGAGCTTGTCCTTCCACGTGGTCGAGGTCGAATACTTCTGACCCTGATACGTGTAGTCGCCCTTCGCCTCGGCCTTCCACTGCGCCTCCCAACGGTTCTTCGCGTTCGAGCTCACATAGCTGCCGTTGAACGAACCATCCGCCAATCGCACATAGCCCACAGCCACCAGACGGCAATCCGCGTTCCCGTCACCCGTATAGGAGCGTTGGCACTCATCGATCGCGTCGCTCAAAGTCTTGTTCATGTTCACGAACTGGTTCTGCCCGTTTGCCAGATCGGACGACAGACGCACCTTCGCGTCACTCAACGCCGTCTTCATGCCATCCAGCGTGGCCGGCCACGAATCCTTGTAGATCCAATGCACATCGGCCGTCTGCGTCGGACCGCCGCCCGAACCGCCACCGTCCTCGCCGGAACCGCCGCCACCGTTATCGGCCAACGCGACCGGAACCAGGCAGGCCAGCAACGCCGCGGCGGCGGTGATCGACGCCACCACGCCGGCGCCCTTCTTCCCGAACCTCATACGAAATCCTTTCCCACATACGACAGAAGCGCCCCTCTCCGGGAAAGGGAGGAGACGGGGACTTCAGAACCCGCCTCCTCCCGGGTCCCTGGAAGAAAAGCACGCCCGCAAGCCCGACGGCCGGCCGCCGGACCCCGAACGCACCATCAGCATCGCCCCGCATCGAGCGACGCTGCGGCGGACATGTGACGAAGATTGGCAACCCGTTCACGGATGAAACATGACGCGAATACTACATTTAGTGCATCGCTCTGCTTTGGATACTAGATGTACGGAGTGTTCTGTATCTTTACGAAAGGCGATATATTCGCTACAATTAGCGATGTTAAAAGCCACCATTGCCTCTCACTGAAGCACACTAGGGTGGCATTTTTCTTATCGGAGGAACGATGGACGAGAATGATACTCCACAGCTCCGCCCCTATCCGCAGCATCCGCCGAAATCATTGGATGATTTATCGGCCAAGCTTATTGACAACGGTTTGTCCGGAATAAGTCGTGAGCTGCTTGAGCGCCGAATCGAGCAAGTGGGATACTTCCGGCTGAAAGGGTACTGGTATCCGTTCCTCACCCCGGTATCGGAGCAGTCGGCGAAGCGCTCATTGCCCTTCCGTCAAGATGTGCAATTCAAGGATATCTGGGATAGATACCTGTTCGATCAGGAACTGCGGATGCTGGTATTCGACGGCATCGTCACCATCGAGATCTATCTCAAGAGCTTCCTCGCCCATGAACTATCGGTATTCGGCGGCGAATTCGGCTACATGACACGGGAAGGACTCCCGGGGTTGAGCTATGACGACCATCTGGCTTGCCTTTCCTCGTTGCGTTCGACATTCACCAAATCAAATCTTCCGTACCTCAGGCATTTTCGGAGTACCTACAGCGATCCGCTGCCTCCGTATTGGATGATCGTCGGATGCCTGAGCTACGGAACACTCAAGGAGAACTTCTACCAAGGAGCGCCAGACCATATCAAGAGAAAGCTGGCCACCAGGCTGCATATCTTCAACCCCAACCCGAATCCCGCCGTACGCGGCGACGCCAAAATCCTCTCCAATTGGCTTGAGACTATCCGGCAGGCCCGGAACATGACCGCGCACCACGATCGCTTCTGGAACGAAACCAGCACCCGCATAGCGCCGAAACTGCCGAAGCATCGCAGCGGATCCCATGCAAAGGGTTGGTGGGGCAACGATTGGGATATCTTCCGTAAGTCCTCCGGCCCCGCTGCATTCCTCACCATGGAGAACTACCTGACATCCCAGATCGACGGACCCGCATGGACGGAGAAATTCATCTCCCTCATGGACAGGTACCCTCAGATTCCAAAGTCTGACATGGGATTCCCTGACGGATGGAGGGTGTCGCCGCTGTGGCGAGTCGATGGCTCAGCTCATTGACGGGGCATCCTAATTGCATAAATGGGAAACGCGCGCCTTTCAGGGACGTGGATTCAAGGAATTACCCGTCCCTGAAATGATAGGCGACAGAAACATCGTCTTTATTTGACGATGCGAGTGATTACATAGGCCATAAGACCTGCGATGACGGTGACGGCGGCAAGGAGCGCCAGTCTGGTTTCGTGGCGTTCCTTGGCCGCCATGTCGGCTTGTCGGTTGGCCAGGGCTTCGGCTTCGGCGGCGACGCCGCTGGCGGCGATGGCAGCGATATGCGCGCTCATCTGGTCTTCGAGCGCGGAATCCTCGCTCGTGCCGTCGAAGATCTCTTCGTCTTCGTTATGGTTGTCGTTCATGGTTCTACTCCGTTCCTGATTGTTGGATTGTTTGCTTTCCCGATTGTTGGCTTGCTTGATTGCTTGCATGTCCGATTGACTGCATGCAGTCAAGTTTGATTGTTTGATTGCCTGCATGCGGGCTTGTCTGCTTGTCAGCTTTCGTTTTGCCCGGCGAGGATGGACATGCGGGCGGCGATGAGCGCGTGGCGCGCGATCTCCAGGTAGAGCTGGTGTCCCTCGCCGTCGCCCCAGAACCGGTCGAACTGTTCGGTCGGCATCATGCTGGCGGGATCGAACCCGTTCCACACGCCGCCGCAGAACACCTTCGCCGCCGCGTTCACCTCCTCGTCGGATGGCATGCCCGGATGCCCCTCCGCGGAGTCCGCGGCCGCGCGCATCTGCGCGCCGAACACGCGGGCCTGCAATGGCGCGAGCGTGTACGCCAGTCCCGTCGTGGAGCCCGCGGGGAATCCCGTGTTCACGCCGAGGGTGATGACGTGCGCCTCCTCGCCGATGCTGATCCGGTCGCCGAGCACGGAGACCTCCATCGAATAGTCCATAGTGTCTCCTTTCCGCAGACGCGCCGGCTTGCCGGATCGCGTCTGCATGTTTGACTGCCTGAACGTTTGGTTGTTGGCTTGTTTGCTTGCTGGATTGTCGGATTGCTTGATTGCTTGATTGTCTGACGGGTCACGGCTCATCGTCGCCGTCGAGCCGGTCGAGCTCGCGTTCGATGGCGTCGCGCAGGAGCTGCTGCATGGGCAATCCGTGCGCGGCGGCCGTGGTCTTGAGCCGGGTCTTGAGCGACACGGGTATGCGCAATGAGAGCATGACCAGCGGTTCGCCCGTGGTCTTGGAGGTCTTGTTCTGCTGACGCAGCACGTCGTCGAACGGCACCGGCCGTGCCAGTGGCTGGTAGTTGCCCTGCATGGTCTCACTCCTGCTTTCCGGCGATCTGCTGGAGTTCGGTGACGAGGTCCCGGTATTCGCCCAGCTGGTGCGGGTTGGTGCCGAGCGAACGCTTGTAGGACTGAGCCTTCGGCACGATCGTGTCGAACCGGGGCGTGTCCATGGCGTTGAGTGCGTCCATGGTGTCGCGGAACGCCTTCGTGTTGCGTTCGGCCTTGACCAGCAGCAGCGCGGCTGGCGTGCTCATCCTGGCCATGTCGAGGGTGCTCCATGCCTGCTGGAGGTCCATGGGCGAGTCCGACGCCGGCACGATTACGAAATCGGCGGCCTTGATGGCCATGTCCAGGGTCGGCCCCTGCGGCGGCGCGTCGATGATCGCCCATTCGTCCGGGTCCGCTCCCGCGGCGAGCTGACGGAGCGTGGCCTGGTTGGCCGGAAGCACGTCGAACGTCAGCGGGTCCGCGGTCTGTTCAGCGGCGGCGGCCCACAGGCTCGCGCTGGACTGCGGGTCCGCGTCGTACACGACGGCACTGCCGCCCCTGGAAACGATGACCGAGGCGATGTAGATGCTGGACGTGGTCTTCGCGACCCCGCCCTTGGCGTTGGCTATGGCGATGCGCATTCGTTCTTCTCCTTTGCGACTGCCGGCGATCACGCGAACCTGATCAGTCGGCCGCCTGATTGTCTGCTTGTCTGATTGCTTGGATTCCTGCTTGTTTGAATGTTTGATTGCCTGACGGCTCATGCGGGGCGGGGCGATCGGCCGTCCTGCCCCCGTGCGCGCAGGCGTCGTTGCTGGCGTTCGGCGCTGGCCTCGTCGGTGGCTTCGTCGAACACGTTCCGGTGGGCGCGTATCCAGTCCGTGAGCAGCCGCCAGCGTTGCGGCCACGGCAGGCCGCGGTCCCGGCAGGGGACGCCGTCGGCTTCGGCCATGCGCGCGATCCTGCGCCGGTCGGTGCACACCTTGCCGCCGTACACGCCCCATTCAAGTCCGCCGCTGGCCGCGTAGGCCAGGCATTCGGCGCGTACCGGGCATCGTTCGCACACGGCCTTGGCGACCGAGTGGAACGCCTTCGCGTCGCCGGGACGGTGCTCGAACTCCAGCGACCACAGGTAGTCGGACCATGGTTGCGGGAAGTCGCGGCATTCGCCGGCCTTCTTCCACGCCTCAAGACGCTGCCCGTCCCCGCTCATGGCCGCACCGCCTCCTCCGGTGCAACGGCTTTCGTCTTGCGGTGCCCGGCGACGTCGTGGGTGGCGTGGTTGCGTTTGTCGTACGCGCATACCGGGCACGCCTCCTGCGAGATGGCGCCTTCGATGTGTTCCTGACACAGCGAGGTGCGCAGCAGCGCCGCCCCGTAGATCGGCACGCGGCTTGCGGACGACGAGCTGACCGGTATCGCCCGGTTGGGGTCCTTGACGACCGGCAGCGGGGCGTCTGACGCCCGCTTGCCCGTCGGATCGGGATGGGTGAGCATTTCCAGTCGCAGCTGCACGTAGTTCGCGGCGAACCTGGCGCCGCTGGTGAGCCGGGGCAGCCAGTAGCGGTTGCGGTACGCCCAGTCCATCGTCGCGACGATCTCGCCGTACGGGCGATCGATCAGCAGCGAGTGGACGGCCTTGCGGTCGGCCATGGTCGCCGGAACATCGAACCTCTGGTCCACGGCGAGCATGCGCCGGCGGATGCCGTCGAGCACGCGCACCTCCTGGCCGGCGCGTTCCGTGACCGGCTCGGGCAGCTTGCCGGGTTCGGGCACCCATAGCGGGTTCCTGCAGCCCCTTGGAGGCAGGGCCTTGCCCCAATCGGTCGCCGGAACGGGTTCGGTCTTCGTGGGGGCTTGTTCGGCGTTGAGGGGAGCATCCCCGAAGGGGATGAGGGGAGAATTGTTTATCACTTGTCTATTGGGTGACTTTCTGTCCAAGATTCCGGGACAATTTGTCCTCGGCTCCACGCCCTTCGGTTCGGGTGACAATCCGTCGGGTGACAAATTGTCCTTGTCTGGATTCGATTTTCCGTCGCCTTCCGCCAGCGCGTCCAGATTCCTGGGCTTCTCCTCGATGTTCTCGGCGGCGTGGTCGCCGTCCATGACGACGTCCCACACGCGCGAGCGGTGTCCCTTGGCGATCGGCTTGCGCGTGCGCGGGTTGCGCGCCGACATCTCCTGATCGCCGGGCCTGATGTAGCCCTTGCGCTCCAACTCCTGCAACGAACGGATCACGGTGCGCTCACAGCACCCGCAGTTGAACGCGATGGTCTCCACGCTCGGCCACGCGGCGGCGCCATCGTCGTAGTAGGCGCGGCGGGCCAGGTACACCAGCACGAACTTGGTGATGCCCTTGACGTCGTCGCGCTCCCATGCCCAGTTCTCGGCTCTGCTGCTCATCGTTCGACCTTCCCGCCGTCATGCTCCGGGTCCTCTTCGCGGCGTTCGCGCAGCCTCGCGCCGATGTCGTCGCCCAGACGGGCGGCGCGGCACAACGCATACGAGAGAACGCCGCCGGACACGCACACGGCGGCAACGACCAGCCACCACATGGTTCGGCCGGTATCGGGGAAACGGTCCGCGGACGCGCGCCTCAGCGGCGCGAGCCCCGGGACGGGTGGGCGAGCATGGACAGCACATGCGCCTTCGCGATGCGCAGATCGACTTTGCCGCCGGCCCGCGTCGTCCGCCGCGCGGCGTCGCGCTGGCGATTAGGCTCGAAGACGGATGCCGGGCGAATGCCGGCGGTATTGGTAGAATCGGTCATGGCGATGACCCTCCTTCGGGGAATCGGAACGACGGGCGTCTGATCTTGGCGGATATGCGCGCCCGCGGCTCCATGGTTGTTGCCGTTCAATCCCCGCGCCGGGTTCCAGCCGGTCCGGGGATTCTCGTTTCGGGTTTCCACCCGCCATCCGTGAGATAGGCGTCGATGCCGAGCACATACCCAGGGGACAGGTTTCGGTGAATGGCCAGCCAGATCAGGTCGGACTGCTGCCACGGTATCGAGCCGTTGACCTTTCCCGCGACCGAGGATTTGGACGTACCCATCTCCCTCGCGAGGTCTCGGCAGCTCAGACCCGCCGCCGTCATATAGCGACGCATCGGAGAATCCATTATTTTTGCCGTCAGTCCATTCACAATAGACAATATATCAAGAAACTTGCACAGCAGCAAATCATTGTTGTAGGATTATGTCCATCGATATTGGACAACTCCAATCTGAAAGGACTTGATATGGCAAAAATCGAACCATTGCCCGAATCCAATGGACTCGGCGACTACCTGCAGAGGGTATTCATCTGGAACGTCAACATGCAGCTGACCGGCCGCGGGATGACCCAGCAGTCACTTTGCGCGGCACTGGGGCTGAAGAGGGGCGCCGTGTCCGCGAAGATGACCGGCAAGACTTCCTGGACCATCCAGGACATCGCCGCAGTGGCGGAATTCTTCAACGTCCCCCCGCTCTCCCTGCTGGATGCGTCGATGTACGAGCAGATGATGCGCGGAATGAGCAGTGACGGAGGTGCATCTTTGGTGGCAGTGGCCACCGCCGGGTTTCCTGTGCGAGCAACTGAAGGCCAAGCTGGCGGCCTGAAACCGTTGGAAACAAAAGGCTCCGGGCCACGATACCTCGTGGAACCCGGAGCCGGTGAGTACCCCCAGAGAGAGTCGAACTCTCGTTGTCAGATTGAAAGTCTGGTGTCCTAACCGTTAGACGATGGGGGCGAACAACTCGATTGATAATACGCGAGACCACGGAGTTGCGCAAATCGGCGTGTCGCCATGGCTCCACGACGGCATCACACGCTCCGATCGTTGGAATTTCGGGCTTTTCAGCTCTCTATATACCAAGGCGCCGGCGGATCGACCGTCATCAAGTACGATCCGCCGGCGCTCCAGTTTCCGGCCAGCGTGTCCGCCTTCCGGCGAACTCACACGGCCCTGTACGTGAAGTCGTGGATCACACGGCCCGCGGCCAGGCCCTTCTTCTCGAAGTTGGTGAGCACGCGACCGTCGAACCGTTCCGATTCGCGGAAGTCAGCGTGCGGCAGGTCGGCCGCAGTATCGGCATTGCCCTTGCCCACGTGCCCGGTCGGCAGGCTCACGGTCAGCGAGCCGACGTTCGCAAAACCCTCCACGCCGTCCATCACCTCGTGCACGTGCAGCGCATAGTCCTCGATGTCGGTGGCGATGCGCCACATTCCCCCGTCCGCCAGCGCGCGCCGCACGTCGCCGGCCAGTTCCGGCTGCACGATGCGCCGCTTGTGGTGCTTCATCTTCGGCCACGGGTCGGGGAAGAACGTCCACACCTCGGCCAGCACGCCCGGGTCGCACGCCTTGAACAGCTCGGGCGCGTTCACCTGCGCGATGCGAAGGTTGGCAAGACCTTGCTTGCCGGCCAGCAGCAGCGTGTGCGCCACGCCCGGATCGTACACCTCCAGCGCCAGGAAATTCACGTCCGGACGAGCGGCCGCGGCGGCGACCACGTTCTCGCCCTGACCGCTGCCGATCTCCACGATCAAGGGATGGTCGTTGCCCCACGTCCCGCGCACGAAATCCGCGTCGACCCGCAGCCCTTCACGCACATCCAAAGAGCCTTCGCGCGCGTTGATGTCGAGCAGGTACGTGTCTGCAAACGTATCCCATGCACGCTGCAAACGGTCGTCGAGCCGTGCGGAACGGCGCACGAACGAGAGCACCTTGCGGCCGTACAGCGCAGGGCGTTCCTGCGTGTCCGACGCAGCCGATGCCACACCCGGAGCGTCCGGCGTCTGATCGGCGGTTGATTCTTCGATAGTCATGGGATTATTTATAGCGGCCGGCTTGGAATAGGCGCGCAGAACGCCGCCAGGTTGCGTCGGGTCAGCGCCGCAAGACCGATCGCCGCCGTCTCCAGCCGATCATGCGCAAGCCGACCGTCAGGTCGCGGCTCATCGTCGGTCGGCCCGTTTCCGAACCGACCGTCACGCCGATCGTCACAACCGTCGCCGCACGACCCGCCGGCCCGAATCGCCGCCAACGTTCGCAGCAAGTCGATCAGTGCGCCAACGTAATCATCCACGCCGTACTCGCGGCCCAACGCCCATGTCAGCGACTCCAGCCCGTCGCTTTCCACAAGCAGCCGGTCGTCAGGAATCCGCCGCGCCAGCGAGCGCACCGATTCGTCGGCTGTCACATCCGGTCCGATCGACATGTAGCAGCCCATGCCGAGATATTCATCCTGCCAACGATCGCACGCATACCAGTGCACCATGTACCGATTCGGATACTTCCGGATCAGTTCCAGCACTTCGCGTTCGCGCGACTTGGTGTGCAGGATGACCGGTTTGCGGAGCCGGCTCGCGTAGTCGAGCTGCGCTGCGAATGCGGTCAGCTGGTCGGCCAGCGGCACGTCGGTCCACTCGCCGTCGAGTCCGATCTCGCCGATGATCGCGGCCTGTTCGAGATACGGCAACGCATCCTCGATGCGATACCGGTTCGCGTCCCACGGATGGATGCCGAAGCTGACGCGAATGTCCGGCCGCGCATCGACCGCGCCCGGCGCTTCCGGCACGGCGCGATCGTCGATCGAATCAATACTCGGCCCTGTCCGTGCACCGCCGCCGGTCTCGTCACCATCCGCCGCACCGTCGATCCATGACAACGTATGCCGCCATTGGTCGCCGTTCGCGCAGCTGATCACCGAACTCACACCGTACGTGCGCTGCACGGCGACGAACCGCGCGTCGTCGGCATGGCAGTGCGCATCGGACAGCAGCGATGCGAACGTATCCATCAGCGCGGCATCATGCCGCATGTTCGGCGACAGGTTCTCCAACGAACATCTCCTTCATATCAAAAACGGTGACCCGCGATATCGATCACAGGTCACCGTTCAGTCAATCAATCGCATCGGCCGTGTCGGACGGCCGATCCGTCAGCCAACCGACAGCTCACACGAGCGCGGCGGCGTCGCGGCCACCGGCCACGCGGTCGAGCGCGCCGGTCTTGGCGAGCGCCTGGTACAGGAACCACGCGATCACGCCGGCGAAGATGATGCCGGAGATCGTGCTGCACACGAACGCGGTGACGATGAAGAATGCGTCGTAGCTCAGGTAGTACATGACCCACGAGACGGCCATGCCGGCGAAACCGGCGGCCGCGCCGGAGAGCACGGTGACGGCGAGGTTCCACGCCTTGTACGCGAAGATGAGGAAGACGATTTCGGCGGCCAGACCCTGCACGAGGCCCGGGATGAGGGTGCCGAGACCGCCCCAGTGGCTGCCGAGCAGCGCTTCGACGAGCGCGGCGATCACTTCGGCGAACAGCGCGGCGCCCGGCTTGCGCACGATGATGGCGGCCAGCGGGCCGGCGAAGTAGTACAGGCCCCACAGCAGCGCGTCGGAGCCGGGCAGGAACGTGAACACGGCCTCGAGCGGCTGCGTGACGATGCCCGCACCCCAGAAGATCACGCCGGATGCGACGGCGATGACGGCGGCGACGGTGATGTCGGCGACGCTCCAGCGCAGCGACGGACGCGCGGCCGGAGTCTTGGAATCAGTAGACATAATCTCTCTCGCTTTCTTGTCGTTGTCTTCAAGCGAGGGCGACGCGGCAGAAGGGCCGATAGACCGGCGAGCACACGCGGCGCGCGCAGTCCAGACGACGTTCAAGGACTTCGTTCGCCGGTATTGCCCGGATCACGTTCGACGGTCGGATGCTGGCGCATCCCTCTCAGCTCGCCACGCGAGCCCCCGTGCTTGACACGTTCACACGATACGGGGATGCGGCTACAAATGTCAAGACTTTGCTGCGGGCAATAGTGCAGAATCGATGTCGCAAATATCACAAAGCGAGCGGGAATCCGTTGGAAAGATTTCTCCGCTCGCTACGCTCGGTCGAAATGACAATAAGAAAACCGCGCTCGGTCGAAATGACAGGAATGAAAAGCTGCGCTCGATCGAAACGACAGATACCGGGGATCATACTCCGCCGAAACGATAGGCAGTGCCGACGGCCCGAGCTACGCCTCCAGCCGCGCCTCGACCCAGTCGACGATGTACGGCGCGACTTCCTTGATCTGGTCGATCGCGACCTGGAACTCGTGCGGGCCGCCGTACCACGGGTCAACCAGATCGATCTCGTCCTCGCGTCCGGCCGCCGGCTTGGGCAGGTTCGGGTCGAAGCTGCGGTACATGTGCACTTCGGAGCGCTTCTCGGCCGGCAGTTGGCGCAGCAGCGCGCGCATGTGCGACGCGGTCATCGGCAGGAACAGGTCGCTTTCGTTGATCTCCTCGCGCGTGATGCGGTGCGCGAAGTGGTGCGCGGGGATCTCATAGCCGTCGGCGCGCAGCACACGCACGGCGCGGCGGTCGATCGGGTTGCCGTACTCCTCGTCGGACACGCCGCTGGACATGACGCGCACGCGGTCGGCGAGTCCGCGCGACTCGAATTCGGCGCGCAGGATGATCTCGGCCATCGGCGACCGGCAGATGTTGCCGGTGCAGACGGTCATCACGGTGTACAGGTGGTTGCTGGTCATCGATACTGCTTTCGGTCGGCGCGGTGACGCGCAATTTCGGTCTGGGATGGGTAAGACCGCGATCGGATACGGTCACGAACCGTCGATCACGGTCGGCATCGGTCGGTACATGATCGACGATGATCGGTGACGATCAGCGACGAACGGCACCAACCGACTACGGTCAGATACAGCCTGACTTACTGTCGAGTACAGTCGGCTTTCGGTCAGCGCGTCTTCTCGTAGGTCACGAAACGATACGCCTCGATGCCGTCCTCATGCTTGGCCGGCTTCATCCAATGGCTTTCGTCGGCGACGCGCCACAGGCCAAGATCGACCAGATCGCGCACGTCCGGCGCGTAGGTGTCCGCGTCGACCTTGGCCTTGAGCAGCGTCACATACGCCTTCGAGGCCAACGGCAGCGCCTCGCGGAACAGCTGCGCCCCGCCGATCACCCAGATCTCGCTGCGGTCCATGCCGTCGTCGGGAATCGCCTCCTGACGCGCATAATCCATCGCATCGTCCAGGCTTTCGGCCACGGTCGCACCGAGCGCACGGTACTGCGGGTCATGCGAGACGACGATATTGTCGCGGTTCGGCAGCGGACGGTACTTCGGATCCAGCGATTCCCAGGTCTTGCGGCCCATGATCACCGGATGCGAGACGGTCAGCTCCTTGAAATGCTTCATATCCTCGGCCAGATGCCACGGCATGCCGCCTTGGAAACCGATGGCGCCGTCATGACCTTCCTTGTCGTGCGCCTCGGCCCAGATCAGGTTCACCGAGAAGGTCTTGGGGAAATCGTCACCCCAATCCTCCCCGCTCTCAAGCCCGGCGATTCCGGGCTCGGGTTCGTGATAGCCACTGCGGCTACTGTCATGCTCCATTTCACTCACTCCTTGGGGTTAGGACTGGGGACAAGTGTACGGTCACACCGCGACGCGGCGGCGGGACGGGCGCGGAATGTCGGATACGTCACACCGCGACGCGGCGGACGTCCGCACGGCCGGCACGGCCACCGGTCACACCGCCACCGGCGCCTTGATCGTCGGATGATGCTGGTAGCCGACGATCTCGAAGTCGCTGTAGTCGTAGTCGAACAGCGAGTCGGCCTTGCGGATCCTGATCTGCGGGTACGGATACGGCTCGCGGCCGAGCTGTTCGAGCACCTGGTCGATGTGGTTGTCGTAGACGTGGCAGTCGCCGCCCGTCCACACGAACTCGCCCGGCTCAAGTCCGGCCTGCTGCGCCATCATCAACGTGAGCAGCGAATACGAGGCGATGTTGAACGGCACGCCGAGGAACATGTCGCACGAGCGCTGGTACAGCTGGCAGCTCAGGCGACCGTCGGCCACGTAGAACTGGAACAGCGCGTGGCACGGCGGCAGGGCCATCTGGTCGACCTCGGCCGGGTTCCATGCGGTGACGATCATGCGGCGCGAGTCGGGATGATGTTTGATGAGGTCGAGCACGTTCGAGATCTGGTCGATGGTGCGATTCGGATCCTCGGGCGTGGGCGCGGGCCAGCTGCGCCACTGCACGCCGTAGACCGGGCCGAGGTCGCCGTTCTCGTCGGCCCATTCGTCCCAGATGTGCACGTTGTGCTCCTGCAGCCAGCGCACGTTGCTCGAGCCCTTGAGGAACCACAGCAGTTCGTACGCGAGTCCCTTGAAGAACACGGTTTTGGTGGTCAGCAGCGGGAAGTCGCCACCGGACAGGTCGAAACGGATCTGCTGGCCGAACAAGGAGATCGTGCCGGTGCCGGTGCGGTCGGACTTGAGCGTGCCTTCAGTCAGGATCTTGCGCACGAGGTCCTCATACGGCATGGGAATGTCGGTGGCCGGTCGGGCCGGGATGCGGGTGCGGATGTCTGCGAGCTGTTCAGGTGTCAAAGCCATGCGTTCCAGCATACATGCCCGTCGGCATTGGACGGATATCGCTGCTGGACGATCGTGTGCGGACCGCGGCTCGGGTGGGCTAGATTGGATGGTGACGACGCGACGCGATCGGCGCGGCGCGGTGGGCATGGACTCCAAGGAGGACACTATGGGCAAGCGACTGTGGGTCGAGCGCAACAAGGACGGTTCGTGGGACGCGTTCAGCGACGATGGCGCGCACATCAAGTTCGGCAAGGGCAAGGGCGTGTTCACGCCGGGCGATCTGATGAAGATCGCGCTGGCCGGCTGCGCCGCGCTGTCAAGCGAGTTCGCGGTCGAGCACACGCTCGGCGAGGGCAAGGGCGCCAGGATCGTGGTCGACGGCCAGTATGATCCGGAAGGCGACGCGTACACCAGCTTCGACGAGCAGGTGGTCGTGGACGCGACGGATGCGAACCTGTCCGACGAGGATGCCGAGAAGCTCAAGGAGCGCGTCACCCGCCACATCGACAAGGGCTGCACGGTCAAGCACACCTACGTGCAGGAGACCCCCGTGCGCATGAACGTGACGATCCGTCACTGATATCGCCGATTGATCTCATCTCACCGTCGGTCTTGCCGGCGGCACTGCTGACAATCCGGGAATAGTTGCACTGACGCTATCTCAGCGCAACTATTCTCGGCGATCAACCACAATTGCCCGGATGTGTTGCGCCAAGAGAGATACCTCAGCGCGACGCATCCGGGCAATCGCTATCTACTGATGAACGGCCTACTGACGGTCGGGGTCGATCTTGGCCTCGATCTTCGCGGCGACCTCCGGCTCGGCGGTCGGCACCGCGACCTCCTCAACGCCGCTGATCTCGTCGAGCGACTTGGTCGGCACTTCGGCCGGCGAGCTCGGCACCGTGTCGAGGCGGCTTTCCGCAGCCTCCACGTACTTGCGCGGCACCACGTACACCGGCGTCACGGCGTGCTGCAGCAGTCCCTGACTGGTCGAACCGAGCAGCAGACCAGTGAAGCCGCCGCGGCCACGCGAACCGACGACCACGACGTCGTGGTCCCAGCTAGCCTTGGTCAGCGCGTTCACCGCGGAACCGGGCACGACCTGCTTGTTGACCTTGAGTCCCGGATGCGCCTCCACGATCGGCTTCAGGCGCACGTCAAGATCCTCCTTGTAGGACTCGATCACGCCCTCCTCACCGTCGATGCCCTGGATCTTCGGCACGGCGGAGATCACGTCGAGCTCCGCGCCCCACGTGTCCGCGAACGCAGCCGCGATCTCGAGCGCCTTCAAGCCCCACTTGGATTCGTCGGAACCGACCGCGACCTTGGTGATCGTGTTGTTCAGGTGCATCAGGTTGCCGTCGTCGTCGGTGTACGGCACGACGACGATCGGGCAGTACGCGTACGCCGGCAGCGACGACGACGTCGTGCCGAGGAGCCGCTCGGCCAGTCCGCCCTTGCCGCGGTTGCCGATGACGATCAGGTTGTAGTTGCGCGACAGTTCGACGAACACGGACGCCGGGTCTCCGGTGACGATCAGCGTGGCGGCCTCCACGCCCTGCTCGTCGGCGATGGCCTTGGCCTTGGACAGGATCTCCTGTGCGTCGGAATGCGCGGCGTTGTCGTCGCCCATCGCGGTATAGGTGGCATCGAACGATACCGCGGCGTAGCTGGGCAGGGAGTATGCGCAGACGATCTGCAGCGTGAGTCCGGCATGCTTGGCGTAGTTCGCAGCCCACCATGTGGCCTTGTAACTGGCGTGCGAGCCATCGACGCCCACGAGAATTGCCTTGTCGTTGATCATGACGACCTCCTTACGTCGTTTGGTGCATCTATGCACCGCCCTCATCACTTAACAATACCCGTCAAACACACAAATCGCGTGTTTCCCCACGCGGAAAAACGTGGGAAAAAACACAAAACGGCATCCGAAATCGGATGCCGTTCGCGTTGGTGTCTGGACCTAAACGTAATGCCGGATGGTCGTGACGATCGGAATGATCAGAGAACCCGTCGGATGGAGTAGCCGCTGGTGAACACGCCCAGGCCGGTGATCTGCGTGCCCTGGTACGGGTTGAGCGCGTTGACGACCAGACCGTTGCCGATGTAGATGGCGGCGTGGGTGCCGTTGGCGAGGATGTCGCCGGGCTGTGCCTCGGCGATGCTGGCGACCGCGGTGCCCACCGTGGCCTGCGCTCCGGACGATCGCGGCAGGCTGATGCCGAACTGGGCGAACACGTACTGCACGAAGCCGGAGCAGTCCCAGCCGCTGGGCGTGTTGCCGCCGGCGGCGTACGGCGCGCCGACGAACTGGGTGGCATACGAAACAAGCGCCTCGGCGCTGGCCGAGGTGACGGCCGACGTGCTTGCGGCGGAGCCGGCGGCCTCGCCAGTGGACGTGGACGAATCGGAAGAAGACGTGGACTGAGAGGACGAGTCGTTGGAGATGGACTCGCGCTCGGACGAACGGCTGGCGGCGGCCGCCTGAGCCGCAGCAGCCTCCTGAGCGGCCTGCGCGGCGGCTTCGGCTGCCTCCTTGGCGGCCTGTTCCTCGGCGGCCTTGGCCGCGGCGGCGTCCTTCTCAGCCTGGGACTGGGTCTGCGGCACATCGAGGTTCTCGGTGCTGCCCCAGTTCGCATCGTCATTCACCGACGTGGAGGTCGCTTCGGCCAGCAGATCCTTACGCACCACCTGAGCCTTCGGGAACGAGCGAGACGAGGTGACGGTTCCAGCCGCATCGGCGGCGAACGCGGCAGGGGCGACCGCAACACAGGCCATGCCCGACAACGCCGCGACGGCGACAATCACAGATACATTACGTTTAATATTCATCACCAAGCGACACTACTACGGGATCTATCCAAATGTCCGACTTGTTCAGGAATCGCCAAGATAACGCCCAGTAAAGTCGCGAACATCACACATCGTCCGGTCACCATTCCGCCGCAGATCCGAAAAATACGCGACGATCGATCAGACGAGCGGTCAGACCATACGGCACAAGCGATCGCCACGGACAACCAGCCACGAACAGTCTGTCTGGAATTTGTCTGGCGGCTTGTCTGTCGGAATCAGAAATGTCAGCGATCAGTAGTGGATGAATCAGTAGTGGATGAACTGCAGCTGCGCCGCGTCGGTCGCGCTGATCGTACGTGTCGAGATCACGCCGAGACCCTTGACGTTGGATTCGGACACCTCGATCGAGCCGTCCTTGTGGATCTTCTCGACGACCGCGACATGGCCGTAATACGAATCGGCGTTCAGCTGTCCGGGCTGGAAGACGACCACGTCGCCGACGTGACGCGCGGTCGAATCGACCCAGTAGCCGAACGTGCGCGCTGCATCGGCCCAATCCGCACCGTTGCCGAAATACGAGCCGACCGGCAGGCCGAGCTCCACGCGCCGGTTGTAGGCGTACCACGTGCACTGGCCCCACGGGTAGGCATTGCCGCCGTTCTCGCCGGTCGCATGGTTCGGGTTGAAACCTTCCGGCAGCGCGTCCGCATCCTGATCCATCAGCGCCGCAACCACGGCGTTGTCCGCAATGGATTTGGACATGCTGTCAACGTCCAGCGAGGCGGTACCGCTGTCCAGACCCCAATCGCCCTCGTTGGCGGTCTGCTGGGACGCACCGTCGGCGGAGTTCGCGGAAGAGGCGGAAGACAGCTCGCTCAGCGGCGTACGGCTTTCCGAACGCGACGCCGAGGCGGTATCAGAGCCGCTCTCGCTGGCGACGACCGGCTTGAGCTGCGTAGTGGTGGTTGCCGGATCCGCATCGGCGAGATCCAGCACGTTCGGATTGGCGACGGCGATCGCACTGGCGGCGGCACCGACCAGTGCGGCCAGGGACGCGGACGTCACGAATGCGGAACGACGTTCGGCCGCACGCGCCGCCTCGCGGATGGCGCGACGGGATTGCGGGGCGACTTCGTTGAGCTTGTCGGCGAGCGCCTGATCAAGGCCGAGGATCGCACCGCCGTTGGCGAGCTGCACCGCGCGCACGTTGCGCGGCGAATGCGAGCCGCGGCTCGAGGCAAACAGCGACTGCGCCAGCTGAAGATACTGCGGCGTAGCCTTGTGCGCCTTGTGGGCTCCATGCCTCATACGGTACGCTCCTTGCCTGTCTGCCGTTGTGCGAATTATCAATCATCAGCGAAAAAGCCTATGCTTCCGCTCCATCCCTGCACCTTACCCCAAGGCGCGGTCAACTCCCCCGTTCCCTCGTACGGCCGGACGTCTCGTCGAACCGGCGCGGCGGCGTCGCCGGCGTTTCGCACAACGGACGATTCTGCCCCGAATCCGAGTCGACGGCTAGGCTGAGGGGCATGGCCAATACGATTATCATCCCCCAGTCCATGTTGCCCGAGGACGGTCGGTTCGGTTCCGGCCCGAGCAAGATCCGCGGCGAACAGGTCGACGCCCTGCAGGCCGGCGCGCGGACGCTGCTCGGCACCTCGCACCGCCAGACCCCGGTCAAGCAGGTGGTCGCCTCGATCCGCGAGGGCCTGTCGGCGTTCTTCCACGCACCGGACGGCTATGAGATCGCGCTGGGCAACGGCGGCGCGAGCGCGTTCTGGGACATGGCCTGCGCCTCGCTGATCTCACGGCGCGCCGCGTTCGGCGCATATGGCTCGTTCAGCGCGAAGTTCGCCGCGTCGGCGGCCAATGCGCCGTTCCTGGAGGATCCCGTGGTCTACGAGGGCGAGCCGGGCACGTATCGTCTGCCTGAGTTCACCGAGGATGCGGACGCGTATTGCTGGGCGCACAACGAAACGTCGACCGGCGTAGCGGCCCCGGTGCAGCGCGTGGCCGGCTCGCTTGAGCAGGGCGCGATCACGCTGGTGGACGGCACATCGGCGGCCGGTGCGCTGCCGGTGGACGTCGCCGAAACGGATGCCTATTATTTCTCCCCGCAGAAGGCGTTCGGCTCGGACGGCGGCCTGTGGATCGCGGTGCTCTCCCCCGCTGCGGTCGAGCGCGCCGCCAGCGTGGAGCAGGGCGCGAAGCTGGACGGTGCGCGCCGCTGGGTGCCGCCGTTCCTGTCGCTGACCTCGGCGATCGCCAATTCGCGCAAGGATCAGACGCTGAATACGCCGGCCGTGGCCACGCTGGTCATGCTGGAGAATCAGGTGCGTTGGCTCAACGACAACGGCGGACTGGCTTGGGCGGCCGCACGGTGCGCGAAGTCCGCGTCACTGCTGTATGACTGGGCCGAACGTTCGCAGTACGCGCAGCCGTTTGTTGCCGATGCAAACGCGCGTTCGCATTCGGTGGTGACCATCGATCTGGACGATGCCGTCAGCGCGAATCAGGTCGTGGCCGCGTTGCGCGAGAACGGCATCGTGGATACGTCCGGATACCGCAAGCTGGGCCGCAACCAGCTGCGCATCGGCGTGTTCCCCTCGGTCGAGCCGTCCGACGTGGCCGCGCTCACGCAGTGCGTTGACTACGTTGTCGAACATCTCGCCGACTGACTCCATATCCTCGTCGCCTGTCATTTCGAGCGAGGCGAAGCCGAGTCGAGAAATCTTTCATATCCACCGTCGGCAAGAGATTTCTCCACTCGCTGCGCTCGGTCGAAATGACACCATATCCGCCACGGTAACGGGTTCGCGGTAGAGTGCACGATATGAAATTCGCACCGATCATCAATCCGGACGCCTGCCGTCCGGCTCCCAAGCCCGTGCGCGTCGATCTGCGCAAGACGTTCCTGATCGGCACGGCGATATGGTGCGTGGCGCTGATCGTGTGCGCGGTTCTGCTGTTCCTCGATCTGCCGGTGCTGCGTTGGCTGATCGTATGCGCGGCCGGCACGGTGATCGGCGTGATGATGCTGATCTGGGAGCATTTCGACCGCTGGGACTACCGCCGTCTCGGCGTGTGATTCACCAGCCTACTGTGCCAGCGGCAGCGAGAACGTGAACGTGCTGCCGCTGCCGGGCACGCTCCATACCGTCACATTGCCGTGATGAGTGAGCGCGACGTGCTTGACGATCGCCAATCCCAATCCGATGCCGTCGCGCGAACGCAACGTCTGATTGCCGCCGCGGTAGAACCGCTCGAAAATACGTGTCTGCTCGTCCTTGGCGATACCCACGCCTTGGTCGACCACCTCGACCACCGCCTGCGAACCGTTCTCCGACCGGGATACCGCAACGTTCACCGTGCCACCGGCCGGCGAATACACGAGCGCGTTGCGCACGAGCTTCGATATGGCCGCGGTGACCTGTTCCGCGTCGCCGTTCACGGTCAGCGAGTCATCACCGGATATGTTGACGGCAACGCCGTACCGTTCGCTGTCGGCATGCAACCGTTCGCAGGCCAGCCGCACCTGCTCCATCATGTTCAGACGGTTCGCCGAGGACGGCGCGATCGGCTCCTGCGCCTTGATGAGCAGCATAAGATCAGCCACCATGCGGTTGAGCCGGTCGCACGACGAACGCACCTGATGCGCATGCCACGACACCTGTTCGGCGTCCAGCGCATCGTTCGCCAGCGAATCGGCAAGCTGTTCCAACGCCTGCGACGGCTTGAGCAGCTGTTCGGACACATTGTTGATGAACGAGTCGCGCACCTGAGCGAACCGGATCGCCTCACTCACGTCATCAATGAGCACGACCACAAAATCACCGACCTTGCCGACCGTCACCTTCAGCCAGTTCGGGCGCACCACGCCGCGCACCTTCACCGGCGCATCGGGACTGTCCTGCTCGCGCGTGTGCGTGGTCAGATCGAATTGCTTGCGTCCGCCGGCGCGACGCACCTCGCGCACCGCGTCACGCACCTCGTCGCTGATGATCGACTCGTCGTCGACCACGCCGAGCGTGTATGCATCCGGATTCGCGCGGATCACCTCGTCTTGGTCGTTGATCACGACCGTTGCCTCGGGCAGCATCGCCAGCAAAGCGTTCGTGTCTTCGCCAAGATCCTCGGTCTCGGCATCGTCGTCAACCCTCCTGCGAAACACCGCATGAAACCATGAGACGATCCGCTGCGGCACCGAGCCGGCATGCTCGCCGCCGCGATCGCGCCGTCCGTTCCCGTCATCCGTCCCGTCCTGATCATCCTTGCCAACGAACCGATTGTCGAACAGTGGACGGATCAGATCGTAGATCCAGAACACCACCAAGGTCACCAATCCCAGTCCCATGATGGAGAACGGCACAAACACGATGATGGTTCGCAGGTTTTCGGGCATAGGCTCCATTCTCCCACATCGCGACTGTGAAGGCTAACGACATGCCGGGCAGATGAATGCAAGGTGAACGATTCCGTGAACAATGCCTAAACGTCGCATGGCTTTATCGCTACGTTGTTGAGAAACGTGCGATACGGCTAATACACTGGTATAGGTTGCAGAAGTGTTGAAAGGAAAGGCACAACAATGCGCGTTATCTTTAACGAGGAGATGAAGGCCGTCGCCGACGACCTCGACCGCATGGCCAAGGATGTTCGCAAGGCCATCAACGGCGCGGGCAAGGCGCTGCTGGACACCGATGTCGAAGCGGCGCAGGCCGTGATCGACGGCGACATCGAGATCGATGCCCTTGAATCCAGCGTGATCGACCAGTGCGTCAAGCTGCTCGCCAAGCAGACCCCGGTCGCCACCGACCTGCGCGTGGTTGTCTCCACGCTGCGTCTGGCCGCGACGTTCGAGCGTATGGGTGATCTGGCCCGTCACATCGCCGAATCGGCCCGCCGCGCATACCCGGAGTCCCCGCTGCCGGAGGAGGCGAAGGACATCTTCAAGCAGATGCAGGACTTCCTCGACGAGACCGCCGACAACGTTGTCGCCATGCTGGCCGACCGTGACGCGAAGATCGCCGACCGCATCATCCGCAACGACGACAAGCTCGACGAGCTGCACCACAAGACCTTCGAGCTGACGCTGTCCGACGATTGGAAGGGCACCAAGCAGCAGCTGATCGACGTGGTGCTGCTCGGCCGCTTCATGGAGCGTCTCGGCGATCACGCCGTGTCCGCCGCGCGCCGCGTGGTGTTCATCGTCTCGGGTTTTGACCCGAGCAAGGAGCCGACCCGCGACGAGGACGGCGCCGTCGACTGATCGTTCGATCAATCGTCAGCGGCTTTATGAACATGAAAACCTCCCCTTGTGGGAGGTTTTCATGTTTTCCGCGATGCCACAGCGCATCCCGCCGCTCCTCCCAGTACCGCCTTCATGGCCGGGAGCGTGACCGGGAGCGCCCCAAGGATGAGACTAGGTCTCCAAACCATTGAAAAATAGCGGTTTTCCTAAATCACTGGTTTTGTTATCCCCGCTCCCGGTCACGCTCCGCGGCACTGTAGCCACGCGACATAACGCAACGTGGGGAGCCACACAAATGCGGCTCCCCACGTTGTATATCAGATCGATGCCGTCGACGACGGCTCAGATCACTTCTGGCCCTGGGCGGCGACAGCGGCGGCGCCGGCAGCGGCGGCCTCCGGGTCGAGGTACTCGCCACGCGGCTTAACCGGCTTGAAGTCGTCGTCAAGCTCGTACAGCAGCGGGATGGCGGTCGGAATGTTGACCTTGGCGATCTCTTCCTCGGTCAGGTTGTCGAGCATCTTGACGATGGCACGCAGCGAGTTGCCGTGGGCGGCGATCAGGACGGTCTTGCCGGCCTTGAGCTGCGGCTCGATGTCGGACTTGAAGTACGGCTCGACACGCTTGACGACGTCGGCCAGGCACTCGGCTTCCGGAACCGGATCGCCGGTGTAGCGCGGGTCGTGGTTCTGCGCGTACTGGTCGTTCGGGTCGATCTCGGGCGGCGGGGTCGCGTAGGAACGACGCCACAGCATGAACTTCTCGTCGCCGTACTCCTCGCGGATCTCGGTCTTGTTCTTGCCCTGCAGAGCGCCGTAGTGACGCTCGTTGAGACGCCAGCTGCGCTCGACCGGGATCCACAGACGATCCGCGGCGTCCAGCGCGATGTTGGCGGTGTTGATCGCACGACGCAGCAGCGAAGTGAAGACGATGTCCGGCAGGACGTTCTTCTCCTTGAGCAGCTCGCCGCCGCGCTTGGCTTCGGCCTCACCCTGCTCGGTCAGCGGGACGTCGACCCAGCCGGTGAACTGATTGGTTTTGTTCCATGCGCTCTGTCCATGACGGAGCAGTACTAGTTTGTAAGTCATACGGCCCAGTCTACCGCCCCGTCAGCCCAGACACGAGCGTTTGTCTGAAAAACGGGCGGTCGGCGCGGTCAGGGCCACGGTCATCAATGTGACCATCAGCGCGGTCGGCGCGGTCAGATGCCGGATGCGAGCACGCAGACCACGATCAGAGCCGCGAAGAACAGCGTCTGATAGCCGGCGTCGGCGAGCGCCCACCGATAGTCGTGCCGTTCGACGCTGCGCAGGATCCGCAGCGGCACGGCGATGCCGGAAATCGCCAGGATCATGCCCCACGGCCACCACAGCATGGCGACGATCGCGAGAGACAGCAGCAAATCGACCACGACGCACACGGTCAGTGCAACGCGCGCTCCCCGCTCCCCCAGTCGTACGGCCAGCGTGCGTTTGCCATGCCTCGCATCCGAATCGATGTCGCGCAGGTTGTTGACCATGAGCAGGAGCATCGCGTTGAGTCCACAGCATATAGCCGCGAGCACGCCCATGAGGTCGATCGTGCCGGCGAGTGCGTATTCGGTGCCGAGCACGGCCGCCAGTCCGAAGAACAGGAACACGCCGAGTTCACCGAATCCCGCGTAGCCGTAAGGGTGACGGCCGCCGGTATAGAACCAGCCGGCGAGGAGACTCAGCATGCCGACCGCGAACAGCCACCAGGCATGCGAGATGAGGATTGCCGCGAGCCCGGCGACGCATGCGATCGCGGCGGCGATGCCGGCGGCGGCGAGGACTTGCCTCGGTGGGACACCGGATGCGACGAGCCGTTGCGGTTTGGGAGCGGAAGCCGGATGAAGACGTTCGCCGGATGACGATGTGGACCGCGCGCCGGATATCGAATGCGCGGATGACGGTTGCGATTGCGATGCCGCGAGGTCGGTTGAATTGATCGGCTGAGCCGACGCTTGAGACCGCGATGATGCTTGTGGCTGCGGTGCCGATTGCGCCGACGCCACGGCCGATTCAGGCACCGACCGCCCATCGTCCGTGCCGCGGATGCCGTCGGAGTAGTCGTTGGCGAAGTTGACGGCGATCTGCAGGCACAATGCGACGACCGTGCACAGGACGGCGACCGGCCAGAACCGCCCGGTCAGTTCGCCCAGCAGCGCCCGGTTCGCCACGCATTCCGCCGGAACCGGATAGTTCATGGTGCACACGCCGAGCACACGGATATGACTCCACGCGCAGGCCGCCCCCACTACCACCGGCGAGATCGAAGCCGGCAACGTGCGCGGTCGCGTCCCGGCCAGCCACGGTTTCCATTGCGAGAATTTCGACGATCTCGTATCGTGCATAGAGTGCATACAGAACAGCATACGCGCCCCCTCTCGTCGGAGAGAAGCTTCCTCAACACTCCATATTGACTACTCACTGAGTGAATCTTGCTCTGGATTCATCGCCCTGTTTTCTTGCTTGCTCAGCCACCGACACCGCATTCTGCGTTTCCCCGCGAGTGCCGCGCACCCCTTCCATCTCATTGGCGGCGAACAGTTCCTCACTGATGGAATGCCGTATGTAGTCCCAACGCATGACGTCGGGAATCTGGTTCCACAACCGGGACACCCGCCGTTCGGCGAGCAGCACACGTTCCGTCAATATTGAGCAAGACTCACCTTTATAACACCTGTTTTAGTTATAGAACCATAAAATAGAAGCCAAAGCGAGTCAAACAGAAATTGCTCCCGGCCTTAGTACGACAGCCACCCGATGTACGGCCTTAAATCAGCCGACATGCCTTTAAATTAGTTTTTATGCTAATGTTGGCGGTATGCGAACTATTGAACAGCTGGATCAGGTCCGCAAAGAACGCGGGTTTTCGCAAAGCTCCGTCGCCCAGGCGATGCATGTCAGCCCACCCGTGCTGTCCCGCGCGCTACGCGGTAATCCCACGCAAGGTTTTCTGGAACGGTACCAGCAAGCACTTGATGACATATCACGCGGCACCACACCCAAGCATATCGCAGCGATCGCCAAACCGATTGCGCTGCGCAACCGCGTCGACGAACTCTACCTGTTTGGCTCGATGGCACGAGGCGAGGGACGAGCCGATTCGGACATCGATTTCATCTACCACTTCTCCCCCGACGCCAACCCCCTGATCGACGTCATCGCACTGCGTGACGAGCTGCGCAGGGCATTCGGACGCGACATCGACCTCGTACGCAAGGACTATCTCACCCAACCGCAGCGCGACCAGCTCAAAGAAATGCAGAGGATACTGTTCGTCAACAGCATCACCAAACATCCTATGTACCGTATCGTATGACACGGCCCTGAAACCTTCGCCTAGGAGATTCCCATGATCAAAACGGCCAAGCCTGATCATAATGACGAGCGGCACATACGGAACGCAAACCAGACGGAGCGAGACGCCATTCACATCGTCGCCATCATGCGCGCGATGAGGGACGCCCAGCGCTTTCTGGGAAACATGACGTTGGAAGAATTCAGCGATGACGACAAAACACAGAACGCCGTCGCGATGGCGGTGGCACGCGTGGGCGAGCACGTCAAAGGACTGTCCCGCAAGTTCCGGGATGCGGAGCCGCAAACGGAATGGAAAGCTATTGCCGGCACCCGCGATTGGATCGTACACGATTACGATGAACTCGACTTCGCTCGTCTCTATCAAGCAGTCACACAGGAGTTGCCACAGGTGATCGACGTATTACAGCCATATGTCGACGAACTGCAACATGTCGAACCTCGGACTGATACGTTGTTCGATGTGCCGCGGATTGGATGACCTATACCAACGTCCGGGGGATTGGAACCGGTACTTATTCATCACGAGTTGCGTGATTCGACATGGTTCTTGTAGGTCTTCTCTGATATAGAGAGGAGGGGATGGAAGCTTTTCCCGTCCCCTCCCAGGGTCTCATGCCATCTGCAAGGCAATCCATCCCGTCTTCACGTGATGGTGACACGGCCTTCCGCATTCCAGCGGTTTCGCCCGGCCAGTAGACTACACCTTCCTAACGGTTCAAGGCTTGCGCCCGTGAAGATATCCGGCAGTGACCTAGCAAGCCAACTCCGCCAACCCGACCGGACGGCAAGTCGGTTGGGGAAGGCCTCATTAAGCTTGTTGCTATGCATGATAACCTATGCGATCCCCTCCCGTCGGAGAGGGGCCGCGTATGCAGAGAAAAACAGGCAAACGTCGTCCTGCGGGACCGCATGGATTGCGGATGCGCGCAGGATCAGTAGGTCAGCGAATCCATCAACAGAGATCCACGAATCCATGAATCCGCCGGCCAGCGGACCGACGCATCGCCGGTTCAGCGTTCCGCGCGCATCGGGTTGTTGAGGAAGTCCTCGTATGCCAGGCGGATGCCGTCCTCCAGCTCGGTCTTGTACGTCCAGCCGAGCTTGGTGGCCTTGGACACGTCGAGCAGCTTGCGCGGCGTGCCGTTCGGCTTGGTGGTGTCCCACTTGATCTCGCCGGTGTAGCCCACGACCTTGGCCACGAGCTGGGTAAGTTCCTTGATGGTGAGTTCCTTGCCGGTGCCGGCGTTCACGGTCTCATTGCCGGAGTAGTTGTTCATGAGGAACACGCACAGGTTGGCCAGATCGTCCACGTACAGGAACTCACGCAACGGTGAGCCGTCGCCCCAGCAGGTTACGGATGGCGCGCCGGAGACCTTGGCTTCATGGAAACGGCGGATGAGCGCCGGCAGCACGTGGCTGTGGGTCGGATGGTAGTTGTCGTTCGGACCGTACAGGTTGGTCGGCATGACCGAGATGTAGTCGGTGCCGTACTGGCGGTTGAGGAACTCGCAGTACTTCAGGCCGCTGATCTTGGCGAGCGCGTACGCCTCGTTGGTCTTCTCGAGTGCGCTGGTGAGCAGGCAGTCCTCCTTCATCGGCTGCGGGGCCAGACGCGGGTAGATGCAGGAGGAACCAAGGAACTCGAGCTTCTTGCAGCCGTTCTGCCATGCGGAGTGGATCACGTTCATCTCGAGGATCATGTTGTCGTACATGAAGTCGGCGAGCGCCTCCTGGTTGGCGACGATGCCGCCGACCTTCGCTGCGGCAAGGAATACGTATTCCGGCTTCTCGGCGACGAAGAACTCCTCGACCTTGTCCTGACGGGTCAGGTCGAGTTCCTTGTGGGTGCGCGTGATGATGTTGGTGTAGCCCTGGCGCTCCAGTTCGCGCACGATGGCCGATCCCACCATGCCGCGGTGGCCTGCCACGTAGATTTTCGCGTTCTTATCCATCATGATTGATCAGATCTCCTTCAATGCCTTCTCGCGCTTGGCGAGCTGACGATCGTGCTTGGCCATGATTTCAACGAGCTGCTCGTAGCTGGTGGTCTGCGGGTTCCAGCCGAGCACGGTCTTGGCCTTGGTCGGGTCACCCCACAGGTTGTCGACGTCGGTCGGGCGGAACCATGCGGGGTTCACGCACACCAGCATCTTGCCGGTCGCCGTGTCGTAGCCCTTCTCGTCGAGACCCTCGCCTTCCCAGCGCAGGGTGATACCGTTGGCGGCGAACGCCTTTTCGGTGAAGTCTCGCACGGAGTGCTGCACGCCGGTGGCGATGACGAAGTCGTCGGGCTTCTCCTGCTGCATGATGAGCCACATGCATTCGACGTAGTCTTTGGCATAGCCCCAGTCGCGCAGCGAGTCGAGGTTGCCGAGTTCGAGGTGATCCTGCAGGCCTTCGGCGATACGGCCGGCGGCGAGCGTGATCTTGCGGGTCACGAAGGTTTCGCCGCGACGCTCGGATTCGTGGTTGAACAGGATGCCGTTGACGGCGAACATGCCATACGCCTCGCGGTACTCCTTGGTGATCCAGAAGCCGTACTGCTTGGCGACCGCGTACGGGCTGTACGGGTGGAACGGCGTGGTTTCGCGCTGCGGTACCTCTTCGACCTTGCCGTACAGTTCGGAGGTGGACGCCTGGTAGACGCGGGTCTTCTTGGTCAGGCCGAGAATGCGCACGGCTTCGAGAATACGCAGTACGCCGATGGCATCGATGTCGCCGGAGTACTCGGGCACGTCGAAGGAGACCTGGACATGGGACTGCGCGGCGAGATTGTAGATCTCGTCGGGTTGAACTATGCCGATGATGCGGATCAGCGAGGACGAGTCGGACAGGTCGCCGTCGTGCAGGGTGATGGAGCCGTCTTCGAGCAGGTGGTCGATGCGAGCGGTGTTGGAGATGGATGCACGACGATGGATGCCGTGCACTTCGTATCCCTTCTCCAGCAGGAATTCAGCCAGATAGGAGCCATCCTGGCCGGTGATGCCGGTGATCAGCGCTTTTTTCATGCGTGTTCTCTTTCGTTCGGATGTGCCCAGACGGGCGTGGTTAACTGACGTCTTCTATCGTAAAAAGAGACAGCAGATGCCGCCACTCTAGGCACGAGCAAAAACTAGCACGATATTGACTTTTGCCGTTCTTGTTATATGAGGTCGCGCATCCGGCAATCAGCGGCGTGAACATCACCACATTGCACGGTATTCGCGGGGAGACATGCCCTCGATCTTACGGAACATGCGGGTGAAGTAATTGGCATCGCCCATGCCCACTTCGGCGGCGATCTCGTCGATGTTCAGTTCGGTGAACCGCAGAAGACGTTTCGCCTCGGTAGTACGTCGGTAGTGGATGTAGTCGGTGATCGTCATACCGAACGATTCCTTGAAGATGCGTGACAGATAGTATTTGTTGACGAAGAACCTGCCGGCAAGCGCGTCCAATGTAATGCGCTCCGTGTAGTGATCGTTAAGCCAATCACGTACGTCGTCGAGCTCGACCTGCTTTTTGACTAGTTTGCTGGCCGGGGGATTCCACGATTCCTCCATGATGAGCGTGAGCAACGTGCCAAGTTTTTCGTTGATGCGCATGTCACGTATGTAGTCACCGGACGATGCGAGCGCGCGAAGGTCGTCGATGATCGCTTCGATGCGACCGGGAACCTGCGGATGGAGGACCGGCCTGCCGCCGCGTTCGCGGTATTTTGCGTAGATCGCGCTCATGGAAGGACCTTGGAAATGACACCATTTGAGTGTCCACAATTCGTCACCGGTCTCATGCGAGTATGCTCTGCGGCAGTCTACGAAGACCACGTCTCCGGCATGTAGATCGTAATGCTCGCCTTCATATCGTAACGTGCCGCTGCCATTCAACACCACGAAGCACAGGAACGATCCGAGGTGGTCGCGGCTACTCACATGAGGTGAAACTGCCGTGAGCTCCCCGACCTCCTGTATATGCAGCAGTGAGGCCCGTGCGAATCGGGTCGGCGTGTACAGCAGGCGGTCGGGGATGTCGTTCATAACAGATGGTCGTTTAGTCGCGGCGGAAGAGGTCGCGGGTGTAGACCTTGTCGGCCACGTCGGCAAGATCGGCAGCGTTCCAACGGTTCGCGACGATCACATCCGCACGCTCCTTGAACGAGGCAAGATCATGCGTCACCTCGCTACCGAAGAAATCAGGCGCATCCAACGTCGGCTCATACACCAACACCGTCACGCCCTTCGCCTTGATACGCTTCATCACACCCTGAATCGAAGACTGACGGAAATTATCCGAACCACTCTTCATCGTCAACCGGTACACACCCACCACCGGACGCTCCACACCGGCCACACGCTCCAACACCTCATCCGCGACGAAATCCTTACGCGTACGGTTCGATTCCACGATCGCACCGATCAGGTTCTGCGGCACATCCGCATAATTCGCCAGCAGCTGCTTGGAATCCTTCGGCAGGCAGTACCCGCCGTAACCAAAGCTCGGGTTGTTGTACTGGTTGCGAATACGAGGATCAAGGCACACACCCTTGATGATCTGCCCCGCATCCAGACCACGAGCCTCCGCATACGTATCCAACTCGTTGAAATACGCCACACGCAACGCGAGATACGTATTCGCGAACAACTTGATCGCCTCGGCCTCGGTCGTGCCACACACCAGCTGCGGAATGCCCTTGGAGCCATCCTCGTTCACACGATCCGCCTCCGCGGGATCGGCACCCTGAGCCAACAAGCCGGCAAAGGTGCGGGCCGCCTCCACAGCCTCCGCATCATCCGTCGGAGCACCCACCACGATACGCGACGGGTGCAGATTGTCATACAACGCGTGGCCCTCACGCAGGAACTCAGGAGAGAAGATGATCCGCTTATCCCCCAGCCTCTCACGCAACGCTGCCGTATACCCCACCGGAATCGTCGACTTGATCACAATCCACGCCGTCGGATCCTGCTCACGAATCGCGGCGATCGCAGCCTCCACGCTGGAGGTATCGAAATAGTTCTTCTGCGGGTCATAATTCGTCGGCGTCGCCACCACCGCGAAATCCGCACCCGAATACGCCAACTTCGGATCCAACGTCGCCGTAAAATCAAGACCCATCGAACCATCCCGCTTGCCATCCAAGAAACGGGTGATCTCCGAATCCACAATCGGGCTCCTGCCCTCATTCAGCATCTCGACCTTCTCAGGCACGATATCCAACGCATGCACCTGATTATGCTGCGACAGCAACAACGCCACCGACAAACCAACATAACCAGTACCAGCAACCGCAATCTTCATTACAAAACTCCATTCCTATCCGTCATATAATGGCGACAGACATCAGTCTATCCTCTATACCGTATCAACTTGAGATCGTATTGCAGACCTACGTCTCAGCCACAACCTTCTATCATCCAAAACCTTTATATCTAAGCAGCACGACGAAGTAAACATAAAATAAAATCTAGGATGTAATAAACTAACCAGAAGGCTAGAAAGACAGCTCCAAAAATCACAAAATAAATAAAGAGATTGTCAAAAGAAGCAGTGATCTTTTTTAAAAATAAAACCAAAGCAATATCAACGAATGCCGCAAAGACAAATTTGCAAATTTCTGATTTTGAGATTAGATTAAGTCCTTTAATTTTTCTTTTCAACATCAACGATAGCAATATTAGAGAAATCAATGCAGACAAAGATGTTGCATATGCTATACCAGCAATTCCGACGAAATGAGAAAGGGTAAAACAAAGAACAATGTTTATACCAATCGCAAACATATTGATAGAAGTGGGCGTCTTGCTATCCTGAAGAGAATAAAATATGTACACAAAAATATCTCTTAGGACAAAAATTATGAGGCCCAAACTATAGCCCAGAAGAATTTTCCCCGCAATCAATGAAGCATTAACACTATAATTACCACGCAAAAAAAGAATCTGAATAATTTCAGTACTAAAAAAAGGTAAAACTATAGCACAAGGAATGATGAATAGCAGAATAGTCTTCACTTGTGATTGTATAATTTCATTGAACTCATCTTTATTACCTGAAACATGAGCTTTTGACATCTTAGCAAAAGCAATTTGTAAAAGAGACGTAGAAAAAACCGTATAAGCAAGACTATTTACTTTAGCAGCCTGTTGCAAGGCAGTAATACTTCCAGTGGAAAATAAAGATGCTACTTGATTATCAACTAAAGTATTGATTTGCAACAATCCCGAGCTTACCAACATAGGGGGCATCAGACAAAACATATCCTTAATATAAGGATTGTTCCATTTGAAATTTAACGATATATGCGCATGTACAAAAATAGAACCAGCCCAAAGCAACAAAGCCCTTAACGCATATCCTAAAACAAGACACGAAATCAAAATCTCCGGTGAATGAAAACCCGTAAAAGCAGCAACCAAAATAGGAATAGGAAAAATGAGTTCTGTCGCAGTAGTATAAATATTCCTATCATATAATCTTAATAAAACCGTAAAAGCAGAAATAATGACAAGTGCAACAAGTGACCACGTACTGATCTTTACAAGTTCAGAGGCAAGAGATAATGCTTCACCCGTCAAGCCTCCAGCTAGGAGCTTGACATAAAAACTCGGGAATAAATATACAGTAAATATCAGCACTAACATTATTGAAATTGTGATTGACAGCATCCCGCCCATCGTCTTACCAAGCTTGGTCCTGTCGTCCTTATATAATTTCGCTGATACAGGCATCAAAGAATTAACATACGCGCTACTAAATAAACCAAAAATAGTTATCACAAGCAAGTATGCGACATTATACGCATCAGATTCCTTTGTAGCGCCCAAGACTTCTGCAATTTTCATCTCACGTATAAGTCCGAGCAACTTAACGAGCACTGTTATCAATATAACGATAACACTAGTAATTTGTAAATTACGAATATTCTTCCCCATTATAACCACTCTCAAACAAATCAATCAATGAACAAATCAGCAATTTGTTGACTAATGATTTGATATCCGCCAATATTTGGATGAAAATGATCACGGTAATACACTCTCTGCCATCCTAAATGTTTAACTGAATTCTCGAGTTCAGAAAAGATATCACAATATACTATATTGTTAAAGGTTTCTGTCGTTCTTTTTATTATAGAATTTGCTTCTATAAAGTTAGTAATATTCTCACCACCATAAATATCCGAGTCAAGAAATACTGTAGAACAGGCTATTACTTTGTACCCTGAGAGACTTGACAATAGTTCCTTATACTTAACGCTAAAAGCTTCGAGCGTCATAATCTGAGACTTGCCTTGGGTTCTTTCAATTATAAAACGCCATATTCTTCTATAAATATCATCGAAGTAATCGAATACTTTTCTAGGATATTTTTTCGAAATAAAAGGACGAGGAAAAAGCATCGAACCTATATTTTTGTAACGACTTGGCGTCAAAGATACAAGCCCGTATCTATTTTTTGTCAAATCATACATTTTTTTTACATCGACATTACCATACATCACAATAACGTAATCGGGCTTAATAGCATGAATTTGTTCTATATGATCGATTGGATAGCATATAGTAGATCCGGTTTTTGCAAAATTTATAATTTCGGCATCACAACAAAACTTCGCATCAAGCAGACGACATAGTTCGTCAGAATAATTTACCTTCTTACTTCCAATTCCCTCTGTGATAGAATCACCTAAAAGAAGAACCTTCATCGTTTTAGACATAATAGCTACCTCATACGATTAACTAATGTACAAGAAACAACAGAATCAGAAGACATGCAATAATATGCAATGATCAGGGGGATAATCATAGCATATTGTTCAAATAAGCTTCCAGAAAAAAGGACAGCTAAAATACAAACCAAATACCAATACCTATACCAGACTTCTATATTCTTAAGCTGTAGCACCTTCAAACAAAACTTAAATAAACAGAACATGAAAAGAGAAAAACCCCAGAGTCCATACTGCACAATAATAACCGTAAAGGTACTATCCATAGCTACAGAAGTTGTTCCCATAGATCTCCCGGTATTAGTACCCACTCCTAAACCATCACCAACAAGGACTGTTCTTAGATCCATTGCAAATAAATCAGACCAAGCTTTAAAACGTCCCTGTCCAGATTTCATCAATACTCCTCGACCTATATAATCAACAGAAGCCTTGATAACAAAGAAACCTATGACAGATATTAGCAGAGGAATAAGTATATTTTTATCTCTTTTTCTAATATTTAATTTTGATAAAACACCTGTCAAAATAAACATTACTGTATAAAAAATTGACCCGCGTCCACCTGAAGCGATCGCAAGAAAAGTCATTAAAATGGCACCGATTAAATAGTATCTAATCTTTATTAGATCATATTTAATAAATATACAGGAAAAAATAACACTTACACCTACAGCGTAAAAACCTAATGTTCCGGCATTAGTGAAAAGTCCCATCATGCGATAGCCACCAGATCCGAGGGAAAACCCACCACCAGAACGAATGAACTGCACAACAACAGATAAAGACTGTAAAATCAATATCAAAAAAGAAACTCTATATAGCTTATAATAAAACTCTTCATTTAAAAGAGCACTATGACAATATACATACACAACAAATGCATAACCATAGGCACGAATTCCTGCAACTACATTCAAAGGCGTATGTCCTGAAAACACACACAGCAACATTCCAATGCCTATGAAAGCGAACGCGATAAACCATGCCTTTTTGAATTGGTGAAAACTATTTTGTGCAATAAAACATGATAGTAATAGCACCAAAAGGAACACATCTTTTACATAATTTATAACTTTAGGTAAAACTCCACCTAAAGCAGTTAAATCTCTATTATAAGACCAAAGTACAATATTACCCGACTTAATTGTAAGATAATAATAACCAGCTCCCGTCAAGCAAATAAGCACGTATAAAACAATGAGCGCATTGCCCTTTTGTCCTTTTACCATATTTAACCTCATAACGAGAACTTTATGACTAATTCATATAAAGACGATAGGCATCCGCAATATTCTTCGAGAAAGCCTCCCAAGAACATTGGTCCGCATGTTCTTTGGCGGATTTACTCATTTTTATTAGTAAATTCCTATCCCGAAATAACTTCTTTAAATTACCAACAACGACATCAATGTCACCGTTCTCATTAATAAATCCGTCTTCACCATTAATGACAATGCCGCGTCCCCCTTGAGCTACTAAGCAAGGCATTGCATTCGACATAGCCTCTAACGTAACCATACCGAATCCCTCGCAGAGTGCCTGAAAAATAAAAATATCATTATCGGCATAGACATTATTAACTTCAGAATGGGGAATACGCTCGATGTAATTGCAATTAGGCAACCGCAAAATCCTCTCGATCAATCTATTATCTTCTGGTCTTAGCGGTTTTCCGACGAAAGTGAATTCAAAGGGCTCATCTATCAATCTGCTTGCCACTTTAACTATATAATGGACTCCTTTAATCAAACTTATTGACCCAATATAGAGCACATGCAGTTTTCTCCCATTCTTTTTTCTCTCATAAATATGTTCAAACTTATCTTCGGGAAAACTGCTTTGCGAAACTCCATATGGAAATTTCACTATCGGTTTGTTTGTATAAGACGATATTGAATGTTCTGTAACAGAAGAAGCAACAATAAGAAGATCTGCAATTTGCAAATTCTCCTTTTCGTACGCGATTTTCTCTTTTGAGAATCTAGAACCTATATATGAATCAGGATAATTCTCCTTGATAATTTCTTCGCGTAAACAATTTGCCTGCACAACATCAAATGGTTGAATCTGCTCGTATACTACTTTTATTCCCTTTATATTTGCATATCTTATTACATCATTACAAAAGCTTTGTAAAACATGAATGCAATCAAACTCTTGAATATTTCTTATAACCCATTTTTGATAAGCCCAAAAATATAGGCTTTCAAATTTCCCTGGAAACTTCTTATATAGTAAGAATAATATTTTAATCATAAAATTTGTCTTTACATATGAAGTAATTGCATCATTTTTCCAACCTTTTACAAGAGAACCAAATCTCGTATTAGACAAGATACGATCTATCAGATCGCCCTTATTATAATATCCAAGATAAGCTACAACTTCATTGCCGCTTTCCACAATACCATCTATGCTGTGATATACATGATGCCTAAGCGGATGAACAACCATGACTCGCATTAAACTACCTCGTATTTAGGAAAATGGCTATCTGCTATTAGCTTCTAAGACTTTTTTATACATATATTTCATCCCCTTCAGAGTAAAGCCTCTTTGCTCTAGTTTTTGTACTCTAACTGCATATGGGATTTCCTGAGGAATAAAATTAATAATTCTGTTAACCCACAATATATAATCATCAATGGAAAGAAAGTTCACAAGACCCAACCCCAGATCCACTTCATCTGTGATTTTGTCACTTAGCAAGCACGAAGTCCCTGCGGCTTGCGCCTCTACGGCTACAGTAGGCAATCCTTCAAAATGAGATGGAAGAATAAAAAGATCGAAATATTGAATTAACTGGGGTATATCTTTTCTATACCCAACACATATAACATTATCAACTAAATCATAATCTTTGATATATCTATCAATATCTTGCCTAAGTTCTCCATTACCAACAAGAATCATTTTAAATTTAAAATTTACTTCTTTTAACCCTCTAGCAATTTCTAACATAAAAAGATGATTCTTTTGCAGATTAAACCTGCCAATATGACCTATAACAAAATCATCACTTTTTACATTAAACTCTTTATCAAACATTAAATACGTATCTTGCGATATATCTTTAAATAATGCAGTATTTACACCATTTGGGATAACATATACTTGGTGCGATTTTATAAATTTTTCTCCGTAGATATAAGCATTTGCCATCTTGCTGCAGCCCATATAAATTCGAGCTCTAGACCTTGTAAACAGTCTCGATACAGGAAGTAGGATTTTTGTCAAAAAAGAGTTCTTCTCATCTGCTGTACGATGAGCATGCATTATGACAACATGCCTTGCATTCTTCGTTAAAAACTTAAAAAAATAACCTTTTATGCCAGAAATATGACAATGAATAAAATCGTAATCCCCTTGTTTCACAACCTGTTTATAGGTCATAATTGTGTCTATAACATTTTTGTATACACTTTTAAGCGCATATACATTCCCATTCTGCGAGGCAATTGCTTCAATAAAATCATTCGGGTATCCACCAAATCCAATCACATCATGTTGAAATTCATCTTTATCATTACCGATAGCAAGGTTTTTCACAAAAGACGAAATACCTCCGCCAAAACCAGGAATGATATGTAAAATCTTAATTTTCTTCGCCATTTGTCAACAGCTTCCAATACAGAATCATGATATTATTCGCCTCGGTTTTTTTAGAAATATACTCTCGCGCATATTTGAGTTTATCCTTAAAGGCGCCATCATTCATGTCAATGAGATTCTGAATAATGCTGATAAATTCATTACGCTTCGATAGTTTTGCCCCTATATGCAAAGCCTCAATGTAATCGTCCCACGGTGTTACACCTTTACTCAAAATACACAGACAGTTATTCATCATCGCTTCTACGATGACATGACCGTAATTTTCGCCTAATGTCGGAAAGAAAAATGCATGATAGCGTTCAAACACATGCGGAATATCTTTATGCTCAACTTCTCCGCAGTATCTCACGTTTACATTTGATGGCATTTTCCGAATAAGCTCTTCACATTCTGCCCAGTAAGCCTCGTCTTCCATCGGCCCATATATATCAAAATTAACATCCCCCTCTGATATATTTTCCAATATCTCGAGAGCAAACTTAATATTTTTCTTAGGAAAGATACGTGACACAAAAACCAACGACAGTTCGCCGGGCTTCTTCGTCACACGAGCTTCCTTTGCTATGAATTTTGCTGGAAGGTTTGGAGCTATAAAGACTTCTGCTTTAGGGAATTTATCCTTTATATCTTTGCTCTCAATTTCACTAGTAGCATGCCATACTAGGTCTCTATATAGTCTAAGAATCTTGGCAAGATAAATGTAACCGTACTTCTTTAACTTTTTATTTTCGCAGCCTCCGGTAAAATCTCCTCTTGGTGTCAAGATTACTGTTGCCTTCTTATTCTTCAGTTTGCCCATTCTTCTGAGCAACAGAGGACGAATCGTGAAGATCGGCGAAAAGAATCCATTCAAATACAGAACATCATATTCAATACTGTTTAATATCTGCTCAAAACCTTTTAATGACTGTTTTTCTGGACTCATGTAAAAGACTTTGGCTTTTCCAACCTGATTCCATTGATTTATCTTAATGTCCTTATACGGCCCCTCGTCTTTATAATCTCGATCAGCGCAAAGAACATAAAAATCAAAATTGTCAGATAAATTTTCAACCATGTTAATACATGATTGAATTGGGCCACCACCTTTATAACCAGGGGCATATTGTCCGTTAAGAATAAGAACTTTCTTCTTCATGCTATCGTCTTCTTCCTAGGCCTTGAGATCAGTCTGAGGTTTTAACCTAATATGTTTCTTTTCACATTCAAAAAGCTTTGCATCCACCAAGAATCTGTACCAATACGCTTGCAGGAAATGATAAATTCGTCCCTCGGTGCCATCTAGAAAACCTAACTTAATGTAATAACGATACAAGAAATATAAATGAGCACGGAAGAACGAAGGCAACCTGTAATATCCGTCATTCTTGACTATGCGCTTTATCTGTGCTTGTTCAGAGGAAGAGCCGTGTTCCTTCAGGGTCTCATCCATTTCATGAGCCAGAGTCAACTGATGATCCAGAGCTTCACGATTGCTGTACCAATTATGCTTTGCAATCCACCATTCTAGATCTTTTTGATTATTATCAATCAAATCATTTTTAAATGTGACTATGGTTCCCCCATTTGTAAGGACTAAGTGTTCATCCATCACTTTCATCTCTGAACGCGCTTTCCCAGTCCGAAAGATACGCAGCAATAGCTCAGGATAGCGTCCTCCATGCTTTATCCACCGTCCCATGAAAATCACTCGCCGTTTAACGATGATGCCATTCACCGATGCAGGAAGATTTGACAACTTCTTATCGAGCTCGGTTGCGAGTTCCGCTGTCAATTCTTCGTCCGCATCCATTTTCATGGTCCAAACGGTTGTAATACTCGTATTATCTAAACCCCAGTTGAATTGTTCGGCATGACTAACAAATTTATGCTGATAAAAGTCAAGCGAAGAACCCTGCTGACCAAGTTCTTTGTTCAGCTGCTTGCATAGAGCCTCAGTGCCATCGGTACTGTAACTATCAACGATCACAAATCGTCGAGCCACACCTCTAAACGATTCCACGCACTTACGGAGATTCTTTTCTTCATTTTTTGTAAGAATCACTACTGTCAAATCAGCCATTTCACACCTCCAGAGTGCGGATTACACGAGCGGGATTGCCAGCGATTACCGAATTGGCGGGGAAGTTGCCACTTACCACGGCACCCGCTCCCACCACGCAACCGTCACCAAGCACAGTACCTTTGAGAATGATGGAGTTGCAGCCAATGAAGCAGTTCCTTCCGATGTGGATTTCTCGGGAAGGAATCAGATCTACGGCATCACCGCCATGCTCATCATTCAGCAAACGCAGACGATCTTCCGTATCAATCGGATGGAAATCGTTGTCAAGAATCTTGGCATTGCCACCAATGCAAGTGTTCTCACCGATATAAATGCCTTTGCGAGCATAGATGGTTGCACCGGAAATACCCACATGATCGCCGATCTCGATCACGGCACCCGGAGCACGGGTCACAATGACCGTGCGTGAATACAATCCCACCAAATTGCTCAGAAAGCTGCTCTTGATGGTTACGCCCTCACCGATGTGTAAAGTCGCGCCGCCCTTGTTGAAAATGACCGGCACACCTTTCAGTAGCAGACCCTTGCCATACTGCACTTTGGTGGCTTTCATCACTAGTTTGAACCAGTTGCTGTTCATATCACCATCACCGCCCTCATTCCGTGCTACAGCAGCGCTTCGATTGCCCTGGCATATTCGTTTACAGAAATGTCGCGAGTCAGATGATTCACGAGATATTCGCGACCGTGTTTGCCCATGTCGACCAATTCCTCAGAACCAGCGTGGTCGAGATACCAATGGATTTCGTTCGCGACCGCCTTGTAATCACCCGGTTCACAGCAACGACCGCACTCCGTTCCGTCAATCAGGTATCGTGCCTCGGAACCGGTCTCGAGCACACCGAGAATCGGCTTGCCCGCAGCCATGATGCCATACGCCTTGCTCGGTACGCTCACGCCCTTGATGCCACGGGCGTTCACGCACCAATGTACGTCACCAGCGTTTAGGCTGTACACCAAGTCTTCTTTCGGCTGGTATGGGATGAACGTCACATTGGTCAGATCATGCTCGGCAACATACCGTTTCAACTCGTCCAGCACGGCACCGGCGCCTACGAACGCGAACGCCACTTCCCTGCCGTCCGCAGTCCGCGCATTCGGGAACTTGCCGATCACTTTGACCAGGTTCTCCAGATCGTAATACAAACCGATGTTGCCTGAATACATGATGACGAACTTGCCGTCCAGACCATACCGGGCACGGAATTCCTGTACACGTTCATTCGCGGCATCCAACGGGTAGATCTGCTTTTCATCGATCCAATTGTTGATCATCGTCACACGCGGCACTCGCTGTCCACGAAAACGTTTGTTCAGCGTCTCCACCAAGTCACGCCCCACGGTAATGATCAGGTCGGATTGACGACAGCTGAACTTGTCAAACGCCATCATCAAATCAGTAACCAGCTTGTGCTTCACATAACCCACTGCTAAGGTCTGTTCCGGATTGAAGTCCTGAATGTTATACACAAATTTGGCGTGCTTCATCCATTTACCCCACACACCCAGCAGACCACCCAGAATCGGCGGCTGGGACATGGAGTATACGACGTCCTGCTTGCCGGCTTTGAATGTGGCACGCATCGCACCGAAGAAATACGATACGATATTCCTCACGCGGCTCATTTTGTTCGCCTTGGAAAACTCCGGCACACGTACTCGAATCACACGTACACCGTTGCGCATCTCCTCATAGAATCGTTTCGTCTTGTATTCGGGCGCGATCGTGCCGGTATAGGATGGCACTACACAGATCACCGTGATATTGAACCGGTCGCGCATGCCCTCGGCCAAATCGACCAGAATCTGCCCGGTAGACGCCGCATCAGGCGCATAATAATGGGCGTAAATCAGCATGTTCTTCTTGCTCATAGTCAACACCTAATCTTTAGTAGCGAAGTTTTGCCGGTAATATGGCAGCGACCGCTTCCGGCGGGGATGAAAAAACAGTCGCCTTTTTTGAATCGGATCGGACGGTGCACGGCGTCGGTCTCCAAGCCGCCTTCGCCTTCGAGGCACAGCAGCACTTGGAAGCTCGTATCCATCACGGTGAACGCGCAGCTCATGGTCACATCCAAACGTTCAGCCTCGAAATACTGGCAGCGGCAGATCGTCTCACGCGAGCAGCCGGGGTAATACGTGATGCGGCGCGGCTTCTGGCGTACGTCAGCGCCGGCCTTCATGTTGAGCACCTGCATGGCCTTGTCGAAATGCAGCTCGCGTTTCTTGCCGTTCTTGTCCACGCGGTCATAGTCGTAGACACGGTAGGTCACGTTGCTGCTTTCCTGAATCTCGGCCACCACCACGCCGGCACCCAGCGCGTGCACGGTGCCGGCGGGCACGTAGAACGAATCGCCTTTGTGCACCGGCACCCACTGCAAATGGCGAGACAGCTTGCCGTCGCGGATCGCATCGGCCAATATCTGCGGCGTCACCTGGTGAGCGAACCCGCACACCAGCTTCGCACCGGGTGCGGCATCGAGCACATACCACATCTCCGTCTTGCCGTTCTGATGCTCCACGCGGCGGGCAAACTCGTCATCCGGGTGCACCTGTACCGACAGATCTCGCTTCGCGTCGATCAGCTTCAGCAGAATCGGCAGCGAACCTTCCATGTGCCGTGTCTTGGTGCCGAGAAATTCCGGATGCTCGGCGAGCACCTCGTCAAGTCCGTGCCCCTTGAACTCGCCCGACACCACGGTGGACGGGCCATCCGGGTGCACGCTGCACTCCCATGTCTCGGCCAGCGGATCAAGGTCGATCCGCTTGTTGTATTCGCTCTTCAGCCGCGTGCCGCCCCACAGGTAATCCTTCCCTGCAGGAGACAGCAGCATCGGAGCCGGTGGCGCATCGGCCACAACCGCAGCAACCGTCTCAGGCAACATAGTGCTCACCGAGCCTCGGTATTAACCGAACCAGCCGCCACCCCGTCGGTCTCAAGCGGCCACAACTGCTTGTCTTTCACGTCGATGTCGTCGCCCACCTGCACTTCGATCACCTTAAGATCGGTGATCGCCTGCAGCGTGTGCTTGCATCCGGCCGCGATGCTGATCACATCGCCCGGCCGCACGATCTGTTCCATGCCGTCGATGATCGTGCGGCCTGTGCCGGACAGCACGCTCCACACCTCGTCGCGGCGCTCGTGGCTGTGGTAGTGCATGCCGTGACCAGCGTTAAGCGTTACCTTGATGGTGAGCGAATCCGGCTCCACGTCGATCACCTGATACATGCCCCACGACTTCTCGGCCACGCGAGCGTCGCCACCGATGCGCTCCACATACGGCTTCATATGGCTGCTGGCGTCCTTGTCGGCCACCAGGATGCCGTCGCTTGAGGCGGCCACCACCACGTTCTTCAGCCCCATGCACAGCATCGGCATGTCCAGCTCGTTGACGACGTTCACGTTCTCGCACGTGTCGTCGAGCGTCACATCGCCCTTGGTGGTATCGGCCATCACCTCACTCATCATGTTCCACGTTCCCACGTCGCGCCAGTCGCCGGCATACCGCATCACCTGAATGCTCGGCTCCTTCTCCACCACGGCGTAGTCGAAACTGATCTTCTCGCACTTGCCGTAGTTCTGGTACAGGTCGCGATAATCGTCGAAGTCGATCAGCTCGTGCGCGCGGCGCAGCAGATAGCCCAGCTTGAACGCGAATACGCCCGCGTTCCACAGCGCGCCCTGCCGGAGGTACTGCTCGGCGGTCGGCACGTCGGGCTTCTCCTTGAACTCGCTGACGCGGCTCACCTTATCCTTCGATTCAGGCATGATGTAGCCGTATTTGTCGCTCGGATACGTCGGTTCGATGCCCATGAGCGTCAGATTCGCGTCGCCGGTGTTCACCAACTCCTCGAGATCGTGCACACCCTCGTAATAGCTGTTCGCCACATACGGATCGACCGGGCACACGGCCACGCATTCGTCGTCGCCTACGCCCAGTTCGTCGTGCAGATATGCTGCGGCAAGCACGATCGCAGGGAACGTGTCACGGCGGGTCGGTTCCACGCAGATGTCGACCTGGTCGCCGAGCTGATGCTTGATCGCGCTCACCTGGGTGGCCGACGTCGCAATGGTCACATGCGCGTCCTTGTCGACGGTGCTGATCTGACGGTACACGCGCTGCACCATCGACTCATAGTCGCCGGATTCGTTGGTGAACAGCTTGATGAACTGCTTGCTGCGCACGCTGTTCGACAACGGCCACAGACGGGTGCCGCTGCCGCCGGAAAGAAGAACGATCTGCATGATGGTATCCCCTTGCCTACTGGTGTTGTCCGACTACTTGTTCAATCCGAGTTCGGTGACGATCACGTTCTGGATATGTTCGAACTTGGCTTCCGCGTCGGCCGCGTCCGTGCCCTTGATGCTGTAGTAGACCTTGATCTTCGGCTCGGTGCCGGAAGGGCGCACCGCGATCCACGAGTCGTCGTCGAGGATGTACTTGAGCACGTTCGAGGTCGGTAGATCGCCGAAACCGGGCTCTGCGGCGACCGGCGAACTGTAGTCGATGATCTGCTTAGTGCCGGAGAACGGAGAGCCGTCCGCACGCAGCTTGGTCATCATGCCTGCTATCTGCTCGAGACCGTCCTTGCCTTCGAGCGTGAAGCTGTCGAGTGCATCACGGAAGTAGCCGTACTTCGCGTAGATCTCGTTCAGACGATCCACCAGGCTCTTGCCTTCGGCCTTGAGCGCGGCGGTCATCTCGCAGATCATGAGGCTCGAAACCACCGCGTCCTTGTCACGGGCGTGCGTGCCGGCCAGGTAGCCGAACGACTCCTCATAGCCGAACAGGAAGTCATAGTCACGTTCCGCATTGCCTTCGGCCTTGGCCTGCTCAAACTGGGTGATCTTCTCGCCGATGAACTTGAAACCGGTGAGCGTGCTGAACACGTTCATGCCGTGCTCCTTGGCGATCATCGCGCCGAGTTCGCTGGTCACCACGGTCTTGACCACGGCCGGACGGGCGAACTTCGTCAGATCGGTGTGGGTGAGCAGGAAGTCGACCAGCAGCGCGCCGATCTGGTTGCCGGTCATCAGCTGATAGTCGCCGTCGCCGGTGCGCACGCCCACGCCTACTCGGTCGGCGTCCGGATCGTTGCCGAGCACGATGTCCGCGCCTTCGGCCTTGGCCTGTTCAATGCCCATCTTGAGTGCGCCACGATACTCCGGGTTCGGCGATTCCACGGTCGGGAAGTCGCCGTCCGGCACGGTCTGCGCCTCGACGAGGCTGATGTGCGTGAAGCCGTCCGCAGCAAGCATCTTGGTAACCGGCACCAGACCAGTGCCATGCAGCGGCGTATACACCACCTTGAGGTCGGCCTTGACGGCCGGATCGGTGATGCGCTGCTGCTTGAGCACGGCGGCCACGAAATCGTCGGTCACGTCCACCTGTTCGATAAGCGCGCGATCGCCCGTGAATTCGATGCTGTGATAATCGTCGACCTTGTTCACGTAGGAGATCACCTGCGCGGCTTGCCACGGTACCAGCTGGCAGCCGAACTCGTCATACACCTTGTAGCCGTTGTATTTGGCGGGGTTGTGGCTGGCGGTGATGTTCACGCCGGCCACCGTGCCCAGGTGCTTGACGGAGAAGCTCAGCTGCGGGGTGGGACGGGCCTCATGGAACAGGAACACCTTGATGCCCTTGCCGCTGAGCACATCGGCCACGGTTTCGGCCAGCTCACGGCTGTGGTTGCGGGTGTCATGGCATACCGACACGCCTCGCCGCGCACAGGTTTCGGCGCCGAACGTGTCAAGCAGATAATTCGCCAGACCGGTGGTGGCCTTGCCCACGGTGTAGCGGTTCATGCGGTTCGTGCCGGCTCCCATCACGCCGCGCAGACCGCCGGTGCCGAATTCGAGGTCGCGGTAGAACCGATCCTCGATCTCCTTGGCGTCCTTCACCGGGTCGAGCTCGGCCAGTTCGGCGCGCGTCGCCTCATCGAAGAATTCGTCGGTGGTCCACTGATCGTAGCGTTCTTGGTATGTCATGTCCTTCTCCTAATCTCCCGTGCCTACTGATTGATTACGTGACTACTTCTTGCCGCCGCGCAACGTACGCGGTTGCGGTGGTGCCGGCTGGTCGCTTTTGTGCTTGCCTTTGCCGGATTCCGATTTGCCAGTGCCCGTATCCTCGGATTCGGCGTAGTAGTAATAGTTGTTCTTCGACTGCTTCTCTCGCTCGGCATAGTTGAGCACGGTTCCGACCGGTGTGATGCCGAGCGTATCGAGCTCTGTCGCAGTATTGCGCAGGCTCTTCTTCTCGGCCACGTCGAGACCGGCCACCAGCAACAGTTCCGGCCCCTCCTTGGCGAACACGGCGGCATCATTCGACACGACCATCGGCGTGGTGTCGATGATCACGTAATCATAGATGCCGGAAACCTGCTTGATAAGATGCTTCATCGCACGAGAATTGAGCAGGATGCTCGGGTTCATGGTCTGCGTCCCCGCCGGCAATATATGCAGGTTCGGCTTCCAGTACTTCTGGAATGCATCCTGTGAAGTCACACGGCCGGTCACCAGATGGGTCAGACCCACCGTGCCTTCCAGACCGAGATGCGAGCTAACGGAAGGGTTGCGAACGTCGGCATCAATGAGCAGCACCATCGCGCCTGATTCGGCAAATGCAGCCGCCAGATTCGTGCAGATCGTTGTCTTGCCCTCATGCGGACTGCTGGAAGTCACAACGATCACGTTGGCGAGGGAATTCTCTTCAGTGTCGGCGAACGATAGGTTGGTGCGAAGACGGCGGAAATCCTCGGCTTCCGGTGAAGCAGGACGCGCAATGATCACCGGCGCGTTCTCCGTATATGCGTCGTCACGAGTAATGGTACCCAGCACCGGAACGTCGATGATCGACTGCACATCCGCAGACTCACGCACACGACGGTCAAGCTGATCCTTGATCACAGCCGCTACAATGCCCAGCACAATGCCGCCGACCAGACTCACGGCCACGTTCATTTTTACGTTCGGGAAGCTCGGTGATGCCGGCGCATACGCCTGCTGCACAATCGTCAGATTTACCGGAGGAACGATCTTGTCGCCGTCGTCGCTGTACAGCGTGCTGGTGATCTGCTTGCGCAAGCTTTCCGCCACGCTGTTGGCGATGCTTGACGCATTCTTGGGATCGGTGTCGACCACGCTCACGTCCACGAGCATGGTGTCGGTCGGGTTGGAGGCCGTTACCTTGTCGGCGAGCGCGGACACCGTGGTGTCAAGTCCAAGGTCGTCGATGACCGGCTTGAGCACTGATTCGGTTTTGACCAGTTGCGGATAGGTCGCAATCTGGGAGCTGATGTATGAGGAGCCTGAGTTGTAGTCGCTGGCGTTACCGCTGCCGTTGCTCTGCGTGGAACCACGGTAGGTGGCTAGCAACTGCGCCGTGGCCGTATATTGCGGGATCCGGGTGAGCGTATATGCGACACCCCCCCCCCGTGACGATCAGGAAGGTCGCGATTATCGTGATGACATGCTTCTTGATCGCGCCAAGGATGTCTATGGTGATCACATCGTTCTCGGCGCTTTTATCCATGTTCTCTTTGCTTGCCAACAGCCTCTACTCCTCCTGCCATGCGCAGCACATGTGCGTACGCCTCTCATATACGAAAACAGTCGCACACATTACTTTCTTCGCCTAGAGCTCAGATTATACTAAAGCTCCCCCCCGCTCACGCATTCGGTGTCTGGCGGACAGTCATTTCAGTATCTCCACCAACGGCACTGGTCATCACACGCACGGTCGCGGTCAATTCCTCACCCGGCTGCAATGTGACGTTTTTCACACCTACCGTCAATGAATTGTGGACAGTGATGCCATCGAAGTCTGATTGCTGACCGTTCGGTCCGGTGATCGTCCAGTCAACCAGACGTCCGCCCGCCGGTGCGTACACGTACAGCGTGGAAATGATCTGCCCTTGACGTTCGTTGGCTGACGAGCTGCCCAGACCATCGAATCCGCGGATCACGGAAGGCAGGTTCGCCGCGGTCTGTGCATCGAGCGTGTTCTTCAGCGTGATATGGATCGTGTACTGCTTCGAGCCGTCCGCATACGTCTTGTCAGCCTCACTGATGACCTTGTGTTCCAGATACCAGTCCATCTTGCCCATGGTGCTGTCGTTGAGATACACGCCGGTGATCGGCTTCAACTGGTTGGTACTCAGTTCGCCAGCGATCATGGTGCCGGACAGCTGCTTCTGCTCGTCGGCATGCGCACTCCACAAATACAGATGGCCATCGGCCACCGACTGTTTGACCGCGTTGATCAGCGCCGAGCTCTTGCCTCCGGCATTCGTCATCACATGCTGAAACGCGGCTCCGGCAGCCATGCTGAAGAATGCGTTCTGCTCCTGCTGGGTGGGAATGTCGAAATACGCCTGATTAAGCAACATCCGTGCCGCGTTATCGCCGTCAAGGGTCATGCCGTTGTCGAGCGTGACGTCGCCGGTGACCTTCAGCAGGTTCTGCAGCACCACCGGGTCGACGCTCAGCACGCCGTCAATATCCTGGCTGCCATACATTTGCCGCCACATTTCGACCGCCAACTGCGCCGAACGAGGGAAATCCGGAGTGAAGTTCACATCCTGCCGATAGCGGCCCATGTTGGTCGAAAACAGCATGCGCTCCTCGGCAGTCAGATCCAGGACCGGCTCATCCCACGTATAGTAGTCCGTCTGGAATTCGTCGATGGTTAGCTTACCGTTGTTCACATGCAGCAGACCCCATGCGCCAGTGATGCCGCCCGTCGTGCGGATCTCGGCGTTGTTCTGCACCAATACTAGATATGTGCGGGCAGATGAGTCAGCGGCGTTCGGGTCGACGCCCATCATCGGCGGCAGCACATTCGCCACGCGCGAACCGAAATCGACCAGTTCAGACAGCTGGCCAAGCTTGCTCCGAGCCGAATCCAACGCACTGTTCAGCTGATCTATATGCGTGTCTGCGAGTTTGGAGAGATTGCCGACGGCATCGGCGAGCACCGCGTTCGCAGCGGAAAGTTTCCCGGCCACGCTGCTCAAGCCGCCAACCTGAACGGTGCCGTTGTCGATACCGATATTGCTGAAGTTCAGCGAGTCAACGGAATCCGCCAGTTTGGGCAGCACGTTGTTCGACACGTCCTCGAAGATATGCATCGCATCACGCACCGTACGGATATCGGAACCGTAGTACGGGACGAGCGATGCGACATGCCACGACAGGCTGTTCGTCTGTTTGTACGCGGCATCGAGATGTTGCTCGAACGTCTCTATGGACCGCCTAGCCGCCGCAGTATCGCCGCCCATGACCTGCTGCTGGATGTCCGATGCGGAAGCGACCGCCGATTCGACTTCGGATTTGGCGTGCAGGGCGGACGCCACGAACCATGCGGCGAACGCCAGCGCGAGTGCCACGAACGCAAGTACGCCGATCACGAAGTGACGGATGCATTTCCTGCGCTTGATGGCCTTGACGTGCTCACGGCTCATACGACGGCGGCGCTTGCGACGCTCAGCTCGTGCGGCGTCCTCGGCCAGCACCGTCGGGTCGATGTTCGGCTGAATGACATCGTTGTCAGGGAGCGGATCTTCCTTATGTTCGGGAGCCAACGACACCATGGGCGGGCGAGGCACATTGTTGTCCATCGGATCAGACATAACGCATGACTATATAACAAGGGCTCCCCCCAAGGAGAGCCCAATCAATCGAAGACACGAAATCAGTTGAGCGCGAGCGGCTTGACGAGCGGGAACGTGATCGTTTCGCGGATCGTCGCACCGGTCAGGGCGATGAGCAGTCGGTCGATGCCCATGCCCATGCCGCCGGCCGGGGGCATGCCCACGCCGAGCGCCTCGAGGAAGTCCTCGTCGATGTCGCAGGCCTCCTCGTCGCCCGCCAGTGCGTCCTTGGCCTGCGCGACGAAGCGCTCGCGCTGCACGACCGGATCGTTGAGCTCGGAGTAGCCGGTGGCCAGCTCGAAGCCGCGCACGTAGAGATCCCACTTCTCGACCACGCCTGGCTTGGAGCGGTGTCCCTTGACGAGCGGGCTGGTTTCGACCGGGAAGTCGCGCACGAAGGTCGGCTCGTAGAGCTTGTCCTCGTAGAAGTGCTCCCACAGGTGTTCGACGAGCTTGCCGTGGTTCTCGACCTCGTCACGCTCCACACCGAGCTTGTCGGCGATCTCGCCGAGGTGCTCAACGGAGGTGCCGGGGTTGTCCGGGCCGCCGTTCGGCACGATCTCCTCACCGAGTGCCTCGGACAGCGAGTCGTACATGCTGATCTGCTTCCATTCGCCGCCGAAGTCGTATTCGGTGCCGTCAAGCAGCGTGACCTTGTGCGAGCCGAACACGTCCATCGCGGTCTTCTGCACGAGCTCCTTGACGAGACGGCCGATCGTGTCGTACGTGCCGTACGCCTGATACGCCTCGACCATCGTGAACTCGGGCGCGTGCGTCGCGTCGACGCCCTCGTTGCGGAAGTCGCGGTTGATCTCGAACACGCGGTCGATGCCGCCGACGAGGCAGCGCTTGAGGAACAGTTCCGGCGCGATGCGCAGGTACAGGTCAAGGTCGAACGCGTTCATGTGCGTGGTGAACGGACGGGCCGCGGCGCCGCCGTGCACGGTCTGCAGCATCGGCGTCTCGACCTCGATGAAGTCGTGGTCGTCGAAGGTGCGGCGCAGCGAGGCGACGGCCTTGGAACGGTTGCGCACCATGTTGCGGATCTTCTCGTCCGCGATCATGCCGATGTACGGCTTGCGGGTGCGGGTGTCGTCGTTGAGCTCCTTGTGCAGCGCGGGCAGCGGCTGCAGGGCCTTCGCGGCGATCGCCCATTCGGTCGCGAACACCGACAGCTCGCCGGTCTTGGAGGCGATCACGCGGCCGCGGATGTACAGGTGGTCGCCCAGGTCGACCAGCTGCTTGAACTGCTTGATCGAATCCGCGCCAATCTCCTTCTTCGAGATCATGCCCTGGATCTTCGTGCCGTCGCCGGCCGACAGCTGCACGAAGCACAGGCCGCCCGCGTTGCGCAGGAACAGCACGCGGCCGGCGATGCCGACCATGTCCTCGGTCTCCTGGCCGGGTTCGAGCTTGCCGTCGTACTGGGCGCGCACCTCCTCGATCGTATGGTCCACGTCGAGATGCACCGGGTACGGCGCGACGCCGGCCTCGAGCATCATCGCGCGCTTGGCGACGCGCATCTGCACCTGCTCGGGGTGCGCGAGCGGGCCGAACTCCTTGTTCGACGGATCGACCGCCTCGTCCAGCGTCGCGCCGGACTTGATCTTCGCGGCGATCGTCTCATCCTGCTTGAGCAGCATCTCCGCGCGCTCGACCGTGGTCATCGCGGGCGCGGCGGTTTCTTCCTCGTTTGCTTGGGATTCTTGGGTTTCACACATAGGTCATTAGTGTAGCGATCGGGCGATACACGCCTTGCGCAGAGGGCGGCCGCAACCGCGACACGCCGGAGTTTGACTCCCGACCTCCAGCATGTAATATAGCGGACGTTGCCAAACGGGCTGTAGCGCAGCTTGGTAGCGCGCTTCGTTCGGGACGAAGAGGCCGCGGGTTCAAATCCCGCCAGCCCGACAACTGAGGCCAGATCGTTGAAATCTCAGCGATCTGGCCTTTTTCATACCGCCGGGGACCTGCGTCCGCCGTATCATTCGGCGTACCATTGTGCGCCCGATATCTGCGGACGCTCGACTCGCGGCATCAACCGAACCGATCGGTTCGAGCACAACAATCGGACACAACCACACAACCAAGTCAGAGGGGTCATGAAGAAAAGTCTGCTTGCGCTGGCATCCGGCGCGTTCATCCTCGGCGCGGCCGAATTCGTGATGATGGGCATCCTGCCGCAGGCCGCGGACGCAATGCGCGTCGACATCCCGACCGCCGGCCATTTCATCTCCGCCTACGCGATCGGCGTGTGCATCGGCACGCTCATCCTCGTCTTCGGCCGCAAGGTGCCGCCGAAGAATCTCATCATCCTGTTCATGGTCATCGCGCTCGCCGGCAATCTGCTGAGCGCGTTCTCCGTAAGCGCGCCGATGCTGATCGCGGCCCGGTTCATCTCCGGTCTGCCGCACGGCGCGTTCTTCGGCACCGCCACGCTCATCGCCAAAACGCTGGCCGACAAAGGCAAGGAGGCGCAATCCGTCTCGATGATGGTGACCGGGCAGACCGTCGCCAACATGCTCGGCGTGCCCGCCGGCACCCTCATGGCCGAGTTCCTCTCGTGGCGACTCGCGTTCGGCATCCTCGCCGCGTGGGCCGCGATGACGATCGTGCTGACGGCCGCGTGGATTCCGTTCGTCGCGCCGATCAAGGACGCGGGCATCAAGGGCCAGTTCCGTTTCCTCACCAAGCCCGGCCCGTGGGTGATTCTCGCAGCCGTGTTCACCGGCAACGCCGGCGTGTTCTGCTGGTGGAGCTACGTCTCGCCGTGGCTGCAGAAGACCGGCGGCTGGCAGGCTTCGCTCGTACCGCTGCTGATGATGCTCGCCGGGTTCGGCATGGTCGTCGGCGGTCTGATCGGCGGGCAGATCACCGACCGCTGGCGTCACGCGGGCACCGCCGCGCTCGGCCAGACGATCTCGTGCATCGGTCTGCTCATGGTGCTGCTGCTACCGGGCAACCAGTTCACGACCGCCCTGCTCACGTTCTGGATCGCATTCGGCCTGTTCTTCATCTCCGCGCCGCAGCAGCTGCTCATGACCGAAGCCGGCCAGGGCGGCGGCGAACTGATCGCGGGCGCCGCCGTGCAGGTCGCGTTCAACTTTGGCAACGCGGTCGGTTCGATCATCGGCGGCGTCATGCTCACCACGTTCGCGATGGACTACCGGTTCACCGGTCTCGGCGGCGTGCCGCTGGCGCTGGTCGCCGTCGGTCTGCTCGCGTTCTATTCCATCCGCTGCGAGACGCACACCGACGCAGCCGAGCGTATGCGCGAAATCGACGTGAACGCGTAATCGTGCGCGCATCCGTTGTCCTGGTGGCGGTTTTCGCTCGCTGAGCGGGTGCTCAGCGAGCGAAAACCGCCACGAGACACCGAGCGAACATGATCTGAGCCGTCAGCGATATCACATCGGACACAACCCGACCACAGCCTCCCTGCCCGTACACTGGAACACAGTGCAACCCGGCAAGGAGGCTGTTTTGATGAACGACGACGAACTGCTCAGCAAACTGGAGGCGTTCGGCAACTCGATCGACGGAACCACGATCGGCGGAACCACGGACGACGGCTTCGTCAACAACGACGATTATGAAGACGACACCGCCGTCGATCATCCAGCGCACTTCGACGTGGACAGGTTCCTTGCCGGGCTTGACGCGATCTTCGACGCGCATGAGGCCGCAACGAAGGCGGGCCCGTATCTCGAACAGGCCGCCGTGGACGCGGAGAACGCCGGCGACGACGCCGGGCTGCTCACCGTGCTCAACGAAACGATGGGTTTCTACCGGTCTCAGGGCAAGCATAAGGAAAACCAGTGGATCATCCAGCGGGCGCTGGAACTCGCCGCGAAAATGGGCATCGAAGGCACCGACGCATGGACGACCACGCTGATCAACGCGGCAACCGGTCAACGCGCGGCCGGCAACTACGATCAGGCCGAAGACCTCTATCATATGGCGCTCGCTTCGGCCACGCGCACGCTCTCCCCCACCGATCGTCGGCTCGCCGCACTGCATAACAACCTGTCGATGGTCTACAGCGAAACGAATCGCAACGACAAGGCCGAAACCGAACTGCGCGAGGCGTTGCGTATCCTCGAGTCGTCCAGTCCGAACGCGGACGCCGATCTCGACGTCGCATCCACGCACACGAATCTCGCGCTGGTGCTGCTGGCCGAGCACAAACTCGACGAGGCCGACCGTCACGCGGCCCGCGCACTGGAAATCTACCGCACCGGCCATCTTGAGCACAGCGCGCATTACGCGTCCGCACTGGCCGGGTACGCGCAGGTGCGGTTCGCGGCGGGCGACTATGCGCGTGCAGTGGACCTGTACCGGCAGGCGCTGGCGGTGATCGACGAATGCTACGGACGCGACACCGACTATTACCGGGTTACCGAAGCGAATCTGCGGCAGGCCGAGGATGCGGCGCGGCAGGCCGGCGTTGATATCAGCGATGCCGCAGACACCACTGCCGCATCGCCCGTCGTCTCCAAGGAACGCGACGACTCGTCCGGCCAGCACGCTCCGGCGGAGTCGGCCGCCCGCCCGCGCATGTCCGGTCTCGAACTGGCGCGCGCGTACTGGCAGGAGGTCGGCAAACCGATGATCGCCGCGAAATACCCGCAGTATCAGGGCCGTATCGCCGCCGGTCTGGTAGGCCACGGTTCGGAATGCTACGGCTTTGACGACGCGGTCTCGCGGGATCATGATTTCGGCCCGCGCTTCTGCCTGTGGCTCACGGACGAGGATTATGCGGAGATCGGCGCGCAGCTGCAGACCGATTACGACGCGCTGCCGAACGAGTTCATGGGCTACGTGCGAGCCGACGTCGCGACGACCACGCCACGCGCCGCACGCGACGGTGCAGGCCGGCGCGACGGCGTATTCGCGATCGGTGACTTCTTCGAGTCGGTCACCGGGTATCGTACGGCCCCGGCCGAAGACAGTCCGCATGAGTGGCTGATGCTGGACGAGGCGACGCTGGCCGCCGCGACGAACGGCAAGGTGTTCGCCGATCCGCTGGGTGCGTTTTCGGCCACGCGTCAGGGGTTCACGTTCATGCCGGATGACGTGCGATTGTCGCTGATCTCACGCCGATTGGGCATGATGGCGCAGGCCGGCCAGTATAACGTGTCGCGCATGTTGGAGCGCGACGATGGCGCGGCGGCGTGGCTGGCGATCAGCGAGTTCGTGCAGGCGGCGAGTTCGCTGGTATTCCTGCTGAACGGCCCGGTGACGGTCGGATATGCGCCGTATTACAAATGGCGGTTCGCGGCGTTGCGTCGCCTGTCGCAGCGGATGGCGACCCGTCTGCCTGACGTGTGCGACCAGTTGGAGACGCTGTTGCGTTTGAGTTCCGCTGCCTGTTACGGCGGCGCCGGATTCGGCGAAGGCGGCAGGGGCGCTGCTCCGGCCGTGGCACAGGTCGAGCAGACCGTCGAACGGATCTGCGCCGAGGTCGTGGACGAGCTACGAGCCGAGGGATTGACCCGCAGCGACGAGACGTTCCTCGAATGGCAGCGACCCTATGTCGAAGAGCACATCCGCAGCAACGCCGCCTGCCTGTACTCGCTGTGACCGTTCGGAACAGGAGATCATCATGACCGACACCACCGACGCACTGATCGAACGGATCGTCCGCCGCGAATGGGATCAGTTCCAGCGCACCAATAACGAGGGCGGCCGCGCCGCATGCCAAGGCAACTGGCCGATGTTCCGCCAGATGCGCACCAGTCAGTTCCTCACATGGCCACAGCCGCTGCTGGCCAGCTATCTCAACGATCTGATCGAAGCCGATCGGATCGGCCGCAATCTCGTCACCGAGAAATACGGTCGTATGATGGCCTCGACCGCGCCGGCCGAATACCATGCGAACATCGAACCGTATATTCCCCGGCTGTCCGCCGAACGCGTCGCCGAACAGGAACGGATCATTGCCACGCAGGTCGAGTGGGCGGCTGATTTCCGCGGGCGCTGGCCGAAACTCGGCCGGGCGATGCGCGCGCTCACCACCGCACAGGACACGGCTGAGTCCACGTCGTTTGAAACGTACCTGCGGGGCGAGCTAGGCACGTATTCCACGGCGACGCTCGCACTCTACGGGCAGATGATCGACGAATACGCGGCCGCCGGGCGTAATCTCACCGAGGAGACGATCCTGCATACCGTGCAGCTCGGCGGTTTCGCCGATCTTGCCGAAGCCGAGGCCGCGCAGTAGTACTTTGTCGGGCTTACACTGACCTGTCCTGTCTTGGTTCCCCTGACACGGGAAGCCAAGACAAGGAGGCTGCGGTTTAAGCCCGGCATGCGGCGGCCTCGCGACATTCCCGCCGGTTCGCCGCATGCCGGCTGTTTACCGGTCGCCGTCCGGTTCGTCGCCCTGTTTGCGGCTGTGCAGCATGTTGGCGAGGGACCAGATCACCGCCGCCAGCACGAGTACGCCGCCGAACCCGGCGAATGCGATCGCGGCGGTAATGCGCGGATCCATAACCCACATCCACGATTGCATGACCCATCCCAATGGGAAATACTCCCCGAGCAACACGCTGAACACACCCAGCAGCAGCACGCACACGCCCAATACGATCGTCGCGGCGCTTGGCCCGGTTTTGCGTATCACCGCCGGCGGCCGTACCGGTTCGCCCGGCACTTGAATATACGGTTGGTTCGTGGACGGCGGTTGCGGATTCCCTGCCTCCGCGCCTGGCCCGCTGGGGTTGTTCCCCGCCTGATCGGCGGCGGTCTGCGGTTGGGCTGCGGCGGTGTACAAGGGAATCGTCGCGGAGACGTCTTCGGCCGCCGTGTCCGACGTGTCGGCCGCCGTGACCGGCAGCACCACCGTGTCCGCGCCCGCCGGCAGCACCGTCGTTTGCGGCGGCGTCTCCACCGCATCCGTAACCGGCAGCGTGGTCGTCGTCGCATCCGCGCCCGTAACCGCCGGCAGCGGCGTGGTCAGCGTCATCGTCTCCTCGTCCGCACGGTCACGGCTGTACTCAAGGTCATGTCTTGTTGTGTCGTTCATCATCGATGCTCCTTCGCTATGGTCGCGCGGTTCAGGGCCCGCCATGTCCGTATTCCAGTCACTGCTCATCACTCACCGCCGACGCGCCGAACAGATCCGCATTGTTGCCGACGGCATGCTTCGGGTAACGTACGAACACCCTGCCGCTCAACAGATACGGCACGTCGATGAGCAGTTCGGAACCGTCCGACGGGAAGTAGTCGTAGTCGCGCATCCATGCGGCCGAATCAGCGCCGTTCGCCTGGGTCACGTCATCGGCGTCGGCCTGCTGCGCGGTCATGGAATCCCCCGACCAGTCGGCGTCCGAATACGCGCTGTGCGAGAACGTGCCGCCACCGAAGGTCAGGCCGTCGCCGACCGATCCGATCAGAGCCGAGAAACGACTGCCGTACATGTTCGCACCGGTGAAGTTCTGTGCGCTGCTGTTGCCGAACGCGAACGGACAGCCGGTGGGCAGCGTGACGAACACCTGCGCTTGCGAAACGGAGAAATGGATGGTGCCGGTCGGGCAGTTCGTGCGCACGGTGGTGCCGTTGCCGAGCGTGGCGTCGTGTTTCGGTCGGCGCGCGTAGTCGGACAGGTCGATGTGCACGCGATCGTTGGCATAATCGTTGCCGTTGAAGGCGATGCCGTCGCTCAGTCGCGTAAACTGTTCGCTGTCGAGGCTGCGATAGTCGGGTGTTCCGGAGTTGACGAGACCGGCGTATTCGACATAACCGCGAACGTTGGTAACCGCGTATGCCTGGTTGACGTATCGCGTGGCGATGTAGCTGTAGCTCACGTTGACGGCGAGGATGCACATGGCGGTGATGCCGGCAAGCCATGCGATCGGTACGAGTCCGCCGGCGCGACGGCCACGGATGCCGAGCAGGAGGATCGTCAATCCGACGAGCACGCAGGTCGCGCCGATCCACAGGGTCGCGGATCGGATCAGCGAGGCGGCCGTGTAGCTGCGCGTCATGAACAGCGCGACGGCCGCGAAGATGAACGTCAGGCCGATGACGATGGTCACGACGAGCGGGCCGGCCGGCTTGCGGCGGGCGACGACCGGGCGCGGCTTGGGTTGCGGCGCACGGTATGGGGAGGTCATCGGCCGGACTGCGGACGGTTGCGGCATGGGCATGCCCGACGGGGCCGCCGATGCCGCATTGTGCGCTGCGGGAGCTGGCTCGGGCGCGGTGAATGCGGGATTGCCGGATGGCGCGGCATGACCGCTTGAGGGGATGAACGGATTGCCACCGGATGCGGCGGGTGACGTGCCGGTCTGCGATGCACCGTCCGCCACGGACGAGTACAGGGGCATGGCCGTCGGTGTACCGGGCTGACCGTACTGCGGCTGACCGTATGTCGGCCCGGTCGGCCGTGTGTCGTCGAACGGCCGGCCATATCCGTGACCATCGGCGTTCGGCGCGCCGGATTCATATCCGCGCTGCCGGCGCAGCTCACGTTCGAGGATCAGCCACAGCACGAACGCCGCGGCCGCCGTGGCGAACAATCCCGAGGCGGGGAATCCGACGCCGATCACCAGGCACAGGATCACGCCGAGGCATGCCCAATCCCAGTCGCCGGCAAACAGTCGTTCCGCCAGAATGCCGCCGTCGCGGCCGTCCGGCAGCAGGAACCATGCGAGCGCGTAGAACGCCGCGCCGAATCCACCGAACAGCAGCGCGCCGATCATGATCGCGCGCATCAATACCGGACTGATGCCGAAATACCGTGCCAGGCCTCCGCATACACCGCCGACCCAGCGGTCGTCGGACCGTGTGATGCCGCTGCGACGGATCCAACCGAAGAATCTCGCGGCGACGTCGTTCGTGCCATTGGACGCGGGCCGGCCGTACGGGTATGGATTGCGGCCGGCGTGCGACTGCTGGGTGTAATCGGCATTGGATGTCGCGCCGGACGCGGAGCCGCCTGTCGTGCCGTCTCCCGGCGCGGAGCCCGTCTGAGAGTACGGGAATTGCTGTTGCGGGGTTCCGCCATCCTGCGGAGCATAGGGACCATACGAATTGCTCATGATTCCATTACAGCAGCCGGGTCGCGTGAATCGGGTCGGGGAACACCCTGATTCTCCCCTGAACATTGCGTGTATGGCTCCGTGCGTTCCCTGTCAGGCTGCACAATGGAAGCATGACCCAGCCTGAGATTCCTCCGACGTACCGCGCGCAACGACCCGTGTCGTCGACGGCGAATCATGACCCGTCGCACGATGGTGATCGGTTTGCGCGAACCTATGCACCGCCAACGTTTGCGCCAACGATTGCAACACCACAGCAGCAACCGTCTCGGACACCCCGACTTCCGCTGATGCGTCCGAAGCGCGGACGTATGTTGTGCGGCGTATGCCGGGGCGTGGCGATGCATCTGGGTGCGCCCGTGTGGCTGGTACGGCTGGTGTTTCTTGCCGCGGCATGCTTCTGCGGCGCCGGAATCGCGGCATACCTGTTCCTGTGGCTGTTCGTGCCGGTGGGCGACCCAGTGGCCGCAGCGCAGGCCCAGGCGTACTCCGTTGCGCGCTCGCCGCTGTCTCGCGGCAACGTGGTTCCCGGCGGCGGCTCGTATGCGAATGGTTTCACGGAAAGTTTCACGCACGGATCGTCCAAGTCCGAAGGATTGTCCGATGGGACGCCCGGCAAAGACAACAAGCAACCCCCATTCATATCCCCGTCCGCTGCCGGCATCGATCGCAGCGCCGCATACGGCACGTCGGAAAACCTTGCCGAAGCGCTGCGTCGCGCCCCCAAGCCGGCTCTGGTCGCACTCGTCGGCATGGGCAGCATCGCGGTAGCCGTGCTGCTGTCGCTCGGCGGCGTCGAATCGGGGCTGATCCTACCGATTCTGCTCGCACTGGCCGGCGTCGGCGTGGCATGGCTGCAATACAACGCGAGCGAAGGTCGGTTCTGGTCGATGCTCGGCAGCGTGGCGCTGCTGTTCGTGGCGTATGCGGTGTTCGTGATGAACTCGGCGATTCCCGGCTGGGGGGCGTCGCCAAGACGGATCATCGCGGCCGGGCTCGTGCTGTTGGCTGGCGTGGGATTCGCAATCGTGCCGTGGATCAGTTCGCTGATCCGCGAGCTGGGCACGGAACGCGCGTTGAAGGAGCGTGAAGAGGAGCGCGCCGACATGACCGCGCATCTGCATGACGGCGTGTTGCAAACGTTGGCGCTGATCCAGCTGCACAGCGACGATCCTGCAACCGTATTCACATTGGCTCGTCAACAGGAGCGCGAGCTGCGCGAATGGCTGTATCAGGAGCGCACCACGTCCGACCGTTCAGTCGGCGCCGGCATCAAGGACATCGCCGCGCACGTCGAGGACGAACACGGCAAACCGATCGAAGTGGTCACGGTGGGCGACGCGCAGCCGAGCGCGCAGACCGACGCGCTGCTCGACGCGACCGCACAGGCCTTGGTGAACGCGGTCACGCACGGCGGCGAGCCGATCTCCGTCTACTGCGAGGCCGGAGCATCCCAAGTCGAAGTATTCGTACGCGATCACGGTGACGGATTCGACGTGAACGCGATCCCCGAAGGACGGCTCGGCATCCGCGAGTCGATCATCGGCCGCATCCGGAGGCGCGGTGGTACCGTGGAGATCGTATCGCGACCGGGCTGGGGCACCGAAGTGCGCATGCACATGCCGATCGCCGCGGACGCTGGTGGCGTGGCCGGCGGAACGACCGACGGCAATGAGACCGAACATGCGGCGCACGCATGATGCCGGCTGATATGTCAGGGAGGGACGATGAACGAACGTAAGGATTCCGAACCGATTCGTGTGGCCGTGGTCGACGATCATGAGATGTTTCGCGCGGGCGTGATCGCGACATTGCAACCGTATTTCACGATCGTCGGGCAGGCGCCGGACGTAGAAGGCTCAGTGGCGATGATCGCGGCAACCAAGCCGGACGTGGTGCTGCTCGACGTGCATGTGCCGGGCGGCGAAGGCGGCGGCGGTGCTGAGATTCTCGCCAAATCGCTCGCGTATTCGCCGCATTCGGCGTTTCTGGCGCTGTCGGTGTCCGACTCGCCGCAGGACGTCGGTTCGGTGATCCGCGCAGGGGCACGCGGCTATGTGACCAAGACGATCACCGGCGAGGATCTCATCAATTCGATCCGGCAGGTGCATGAGGGGTATGCGGTGTTCTCGCCGAAACTGGCGGGATTCGTGCTCTCCGCGTTCCAAGGCGTGCCGGTCAGCGGCCCTGATCCTGCCGGTGGCGCGGCCGGAGCGCACGACGAGGAACTCGACCGGCTGTCGGCCCGCGAACAGGAGGTGATGCGGCTCATCGCGCGCGGATACACGTACAAGGAGGTCGCGGCCGAACTGTTCATCTCGATCAAAACCGTCGAAACGCATGTCAGTTCAGTGCTGCGCAAGCTTCAGCTGTCCAACCGCACCGAACTCACCCGCTGGGCCGCCGATCGCAGAATCGTGTGACGCGCTATGTTTCCCTCTGGATGGCGGACGGCTTACGGCTGACCGACCGACCTCGAAACTGTGAGGACTCAGTTATGGCCGTTTTCCGGCTCCATCCGACCATAACTGAGTCCCCCCGTCTCCTGCCAGGACTCAGTTTCAGCCGGAAACGACGCCATAACGGCCGTGACTGAGTCCCAAAGTCAGTCAGCAGACCAACGAGAGCAGGCCGAAACGGATAAGTCAACCGTCAATCGCACGACAGCAGACGGGCGCGTACCTGCTTGACGTTGAGGAACCGGATCCCGTTGAGTCCGACGGCGGTGGCGGCATCGGCGTTGCGTGCCTTGTCGTCCACGAACGCGGTCGTCGCCGGATCCACGCCGAACCGGTCGATCGCACGGCGGTAGATCTCCGGGTCGGGTTTGTGGATCCGTTCCTCGGACGAGACGACCGTGTCGCGCAGCAACGCAAGCCACGGAAACTTGAGATGCGCGGCATGCACGAATTTCGCGGTGAAATTCGTCAGACCCCACAGCCTCACGCCTGCCGTGTCAAGATCACGCAGCAGCGTGAGCATGCCGTCGATCATGTCGTACAGGGCGAGCTGCTGACGGCCGAAATAATCGCGGAACAGTTGCACCGGATAGCCGGCGTCCATCGTGTCGCGGTGATGGCGGGCAGCGTAATCGTCGATGATGCGCTTCTCGCTCCAACCGAGATCGGACAGCACGTCATAATGCCAGAACCCGTACTCGCTTGCGCGGTCGAAGAACGTGTCCAGTTCGTCCGCCGGATACAATCCGTCCAGTGCAAGTCGCGGACGCCAGTCCAGCAGCACATCGCAATAGTCGAAGATCACATCGGTGTAGACCGGCCGGTTTCCCACAGCCGCGGCACCCGACCCGTTCGGTTCAATGCTCGTCCCAGTCAGATCACTCATACGACCAGCGTATGCAAAAAGGGTTCCGGCAACGCCGAAACCCTTCGCAACGCGGACAGAGCGAGATTCGAACTCGCGGAAGGTCGCCCTTCAACGGTTTTCAAGACCGTCTCTTTAGACCGCTCAGACATCTGTCCTTTGTGCGCCGCACGGCGAAGCCGCGAAATGCGCACGATGTTCAATTATACAGCGGGTGTGGAAATCAGGCTTCCCACTTGACGAACAGTCCAGTGGACTGTTCGTAGCCGCGCACAGCGACAGCGGCCGTGCGCGACGCAGGACACAGCAGGCGTGATGAAATCACGCTTCCCACTTGGTCGGCTCGATGACTTCCTTGCCGCCCATGTACGGACGCATGGCCTGCGGGATCTCGATGGAACCGTCCTTCTGCTGGTGGTTCTCGAGGATCGCGACGAGCCAGCGAGTGGTGGCCAGCGTGCCGTTGAGCGTGGAGACCGGACGAGTCGAGCCGTCCTCGGTGCGCTCGCGGATGTTGAGGCGGCGGGCCTGGTATTCGGTGCAGTTCGAGGTGGAGGTCAGCTCGCGGTAGCGGCCCTGGGTCGGCACCCACGCCTCGCAGTCGAACTTGCGGGCGGCGGAGGAACCGAGGTCGCCGGCGGCGGTGTCGATGATGCGGTACGGCACCTCGACCTTGGCGAGCATCTCCTGCTCCATCTCGAGCAGGTGCTGGTGCTCAGCGTAGGAGTCCTCCTGCTTCGCGTACACGAACATCTCCACCTTGTCGAACTGGTGCACGCGAATGATGCCGGAAGTGTCCTTACCCGCGGCACCGGCCTCACGGCGATAGCAGGACGACCAGCCGCAGTAGCGCAGCGGGCCGTTGTTCAGATCGAGGATCTCGTTCTCGTGCATGCCGGCGAGCGCCACTTCGGACGTGCCGACGAGGTACTGGTCGTCGGGTTCGCGCAGACGGTAGATCTCGTCGGCGTGCGAGTTGAGGAAGCCGGTGCCGGCCATGACTTCGGGACGCACGAGCGTCGGGGTGATGGCGAGCACGAAACCGTGCTGCTCGGCCTGATCGACGGCCATGGTGAGCATGGCGATCTGCATGCGGGCGACCGCGCCGCGCAGGAAGTAGAATCGGGAGCCGCCGACCTTGACGCCGCGGCGCATGTCGATGCCGGCCACGCCGGTGCCGAGGGTCAGGTGGTCCTTCGGCTCGAAGCCTTCGGCCGCGAAGTCGCGGATAGTCCCGACCTTCTTGACGACGACGTAATCGTCCTCGCCGCCTTCCGGAGCCTCCGGCTCGACGATGTTGGAGAGCTTCCACATGGCGGTGGTGTATTCCTCGGCGGCGGCGTCCGCGGTGGCCTTGTATTCGGCGACCTTGGCGGCGAGGTCCTTGGTCTGAGCGATGAGCGCGGCCTTCTCGTCGGCGGGAGCGGCGGCGACCTTCTTGCCGATCTCCTTCTGCTGGGCGCGGGCTTCCTCGAATTCCTTGAGCGCGGTGCGGCGCGTCTCATCGGACTTGAGCACTTCATCGACGAGTTCGACGGACTCGCCGCGCTTGCGCTGCGATTCCTTGACGACGTCGGCATGTTCACGAATGAATTGAATATCAAGCATAGGCCCCAGCCTACCGCCGTAAGCCGACACGCGTGGCCGGAGGCCGATCCGCCCGCACTATGCGGCGAACGTGCAGGAATCGTTGAATTTCGCCGTGTCGCAGCGGAATTGTTCGCGGGTTGCAGACACAATGTAAGGTATGCCTACAGTCGTCATCGTCATCGCAGTCATCATCGGCATCGCCGCCATCGCCGCGGCCGCGTTGTTCGCGGTTCGCGCCTACCGCAAACGCCGGCTCGCCGAACGCATCGACCAGCGCGACGACGACCAAGTACATTACGCGTTCATCGTCAACCCGTCGAAGCCGCAGGCGAAGGAACGCAAGAAGCACATCAAGCAGTTCTGCAAGGCCAAGGGTCTGAAGGAAGTCGAGTTCATCGAGACACAGCTCGACAAAGACGGCCGAGCGTGCGCGAAGGAGGCGCTGGCGAACGGCGCTGACGTGGTCGTCGCGGTCGGCGGCGACGGCACGGTGCGTACCGTGGCGAGCGCGATGGCCGGCACCGGGCACGCGATGGGCATCATCCCGATCGGCACAGGCAACCTGTTCGCCCGCAATATGGGCATTCCGGTGGACGATATCGATGCGGCGCTGTCGGTGGCGACCTCGCACGGGTCGCGGCACGTCGACGTGGGCCGTTTGACGCTGCTCGACGACCCGACCACCGATCACGGCCACGCGTTCCTGATCATCGCGGGCATCGGTTTCGATGCGGTGATGATCGACGACACCGATCCCGAACTCAAGAAGAACATCAGCTGGCTTGCGTACTTCGTGTCCGGGGTCAAGAACCTGTTCATCCCGAAGTTCCGCGGCACGGTGACGATCCGCAGCGCGGACGGCAATTCGCATACGATTCAGGGACTGCAGTTCCGCACGTTCATGGCCGGCAACTGCGGCCAGATCCCGATGTTCTCGCTGATGCCGGAGGCGTTGTACGACGACGGCATCCTCGATTTCGAGATCATCGACACATCGGGCGGTATCTTGGGCTGGGCGAATCTGTTCGGCGACGTGGTGCATCAGACAATCACCGGCAAGTCCGGTTCGAGTCCGCTGTCGGTCAACTCCACGATCGACAACATTCAGGGCGTGAGCGCGGAGATTCGGCTCGAGAAGCCGGTTCCGGCGCAGGTGGATGGTGACATGCTGCCCGAGACGCAGCACATCCGCTTTGACGTGGAGCGCAAGGCGCTGTGCGTGCGCGTACCGGAGGTCGACCCCGACTTCTCCGCCACCGGCATCATCCCACCGATTCGCGACTAGCCGCCGGCAGCCGGGCATGGTGCCGTGTGCGATGCTGTGCCACCGTATCCTTCGTCCCGCTATCGGACGCCGTATGCCGGGGGAACAAAGCTGTTCCTGGACTCTCCCCTCCGGGCTCTCTGGCTCTCTCCGCTGGACCCTCTCCCCCGGATTCTCTACCCGGGCATACGGCCACTTCAGCCGTCCATACCGGCCGTAAGCCCGGGAACAAAGCCTGCATCCGGCTACTCGCTCATTCTCTCCCGGGCATACGGCCGGTTTCGGACTTCAAGACGGCCGTATGCCCGGGAATGTTGTTGCCTTGTTCAAACCTCCCCGGGCTTACGGCCACTCTGAAGATCACAACCGGCCGTAAGCCCGGGAACAAAGCCTGCGTCCGGTTGCTCGCTCATCCTTTCCCGGGCTTACGGTCGTTTCAGAGGTCAAAACCGGCCGTATGCCCGGGACGGGTTCGAGAGCATTCCGATACTGGCTGTGAATGGTCTGGTCACCGGACGACCAGACCATCGCGCGCAGCGTGGCCCAGGGCCAGCGACCGCCGACGCATACCGCTGATGACACGCGAACCAGACCCATGGTTTTCGATTGCGCGCATAACGAAAGAGGCTCTTGTCTCCGGGAACTCGGAGGCAAGAGCCTGAAGCGATTCGTCCGCGCGGCACAAGATAGGCAAAGCCGCGTGGACGGATCAGACGAGACTCACTCGATCAGAGCAGATCGAGCAGCATCGGGTCGGCCAGGGCGATCACCGCGGCGCGGGCGTCGGCGGCGGTACGCGCATCGACCGCGTAGGCGGCCATCTGCTGGCAGGTCGACATGTCGTGCAGGCGCAGGGCGGCACGCACGGCGTTGACCTTCTTCGGGGCCATCGACAGCGACTGCACGCCGAGGCCGGCGAGCACAAGCGCCAGCAGCGGATCGCCGCCGGCCTCGCCGCACACGCCCACGTACTTGCCGGTGGCCTTGCCACCATCGCACGCGGCCTTGATCATGTTGAGCACGGCCGGCTGCCACGGGGTGAGCAGGTTGGCCAGTTCGCCCTTGAGTCGGTCGGCGGCCATCGTGTACTGCGCGAGGTCGTTGGTGCCGAGCGAGGCGAAGTCCACGACGGACAGCACCTGCGCGGAGCGGATCGCGGCGGCGGGCACCTCGATCATCACGCCGACCTTCGGCAGGCCGAGCGCACGCACCTTGTTGGCGAACCATTCGGCTTCCTCCACGGTGGCGACCATCGGGGCCATGACCCACAGATCGCCGTGGGTGGCCTCGTAGGCGTTGGCGAGGGCCTGCAGCTGCGTGTCGAGCAGGTCTTCGCGGCGCTGGCTCAGGCGCAGGCCGCGCACGCCGAGGGCCGGATTCTCCTCCTCGCCGAGATTGGCGAAGGCGAGCGGCTTGTCGGCGCCGGCGTCGAGCGTACGCACGACGACACGGCGGTCGCCGAACGCCTGGAGCACCTTGGTGTAGGTGTCGGTCTGCTCTTCGAGGGTCGGAGCGGTTTCGCGGCCGAGGAACAGGAACTCAGTGCGGAACAGGCCGGAGCCTTCGAGGTCGAACTTCGCGGCGGCTTCGGCGTCAGCCACCGTGCCGATGTTGGCGAGCAGCTTGACCTTGAAACCGTCACGGGTGCTGCCTTCGCCGCTGGAGCCGGCGAGCGCGGCGGCGCGACGGCGGGAGCGTTCGGCCAGCTGGTCGGCCTCCTCCTCGGTCGGGGAGACGATGACCTCGCCGACGCCGCCGTCGAGGGCGATCGTGTCGCCTTCGGCCACGGCAGCGGTCACGCCGGAGACCTTGACGGCCGCCGGAATGCCGAGCTGTGCGGCGAGGATGGCGGTGTGGCTGGTCGGGCCGCCCTCTTCGGTGATGACGCCGAGCACAGTGGCCGGGTCGAGCGTGGCGGTTTCGGCCGGGGCAAGGTCACGGGCGACGAGCACGACCGGGATGGTGATGTCCGGAACGCCCGGCGCGGGCAGGCCACGCAGCTCGCAGATCGTGCGGTTGCGCACGTCGTGCAGGTCGGTGACGCGCTCGGCCATGTAGCCGCCGAGCTTCTTGAGCATTTCGGCGTAGCCTTCGACCGCGTTGTACACGGCGTGAGTCACGCCGTCGCCGGCCTTGAGGCGCTTGGTGATGGCCTTGGCGAGGCCGCGGTCGCCGGCGAGCTGCGCGGTGGCTTCGAGCACGGCGCGGGACTTGTCGGACGTGGCCTTCTCGGCGCGGGCCTTGAGACTGGCAACGACCGCCTCCATGGCGGCCTTGACGCGCTCGGCGTCGGCGGCCGGATCGGTGCAGGCGGGCTCGTGCTCGTCCACGCCCGGCGCCTCGCGCACGAGCGCCAGCGGGCCGGATGCGGTGCCGGCGCACACGCCGATGCCGTGCAGAATCTTGTGTTCACTTGCCATATGTGATGCTCCTAGATAAGAAGAAACGTCAGCCTATCGAATCGAAATCGGACGGCTCACTCGGCGTCGAGATCGCGAGTCAGCATCTCGGCGAGCTCGTCCATCGCGGCTTCGGCTTCCGCGCCGTCCTCTTCGCAGGTCAGGGTGACGGTGTCGCCGCCCTTGACGCCGAGGGTCATAATTTCGAGGGCGCTGGCGGCATCCGCCTCTTCGCCGTCGAAGGACAGGGTGACGTCGATGCCCTTGTCGTCGACGGCCTGCGCGAACAGGGCGGCAGGACGGGCATGAAGACCGACGGAGGCTCCGATGACTGCGGTACGGGTGATCATGATGGTTTCCTTTCAGTTGTTTGGTTATGTGGACAGTTTGATGCTCAGTGTTTGAGCTGGTTCGCGACGCGCGCGACGTGCAGCGTGAGGTACGCGATCTCGTCGTCGCTGATGTCGGCGCCGAGTCGCAGTTCGAGCACGGATGCGATTGTCATCGCGCAGTGCAGCGCGTCCGGATAGGATTCGCGGATCGCGTTGACGATCGGCTCGGGTTCGCGCTCGAGCTGCTTGTGCTGGTGGATGCGGACGAACAGGTAGCGCAGGTGGGTGATGAACCGGCCCACGCTGACCGATCCCTGGTCGAGCGTGATCCCGTAGCTCTGCTCGATGATGTCGAGCATCTGCTGGATCACGCCGGTCATCGTGTACGTGTACGACAGGTCACCGGTCAGGAAGCCCGCGTTGACGAGATGCAGCGCGAGCGCCGTCTCCTCGCCGTCGGGCAGCGGCTTGTCGATCCGCTTGTTGATCGCGGCGAGCAGCGTGCAGCCCTGCGCGTATTCCTGCGGGTACAGGTTGCGCACCTCGCCGAGCAGCGGGTAGACGACCTTGATGCCTTGGTTGACGCGGATGATCGCGTTGGCCACGTGGTCGGACAGCGCCATGACCAGCGTGGTCGAGGCGATCTCCTGTTCGCCGAGGCCGGCCTCGCGCATGGATTCGACCACGATGCGGATGATCTCGGGCGGGATGTCCGACAGCATCTGCGCGAGGTGGTCGGGGTCGCGGCCGTCGGCCGGCACGAACTTGCGTACGACTTTGGCCGCGTCGACGGGACGCCCCGGCCGGGCCTGGAATCCCAGGCCGCGGCCGGTGAGGATCACTTCTCCCCCATCGTCATCCTTGGCGAGAACGACGTTGTTGTTGAATACGCGAAGTATCTCCATGGCATCCCATCACTTGCAACCGGCAGGTCAGTGCTCGACCTCGATCACCGGATCGCCAGTCGTGACATCCTTGCCCGCGAGCGGGGTGACCGAAGTCATCTTCTTGGTATTGGTCACGGCGATGATGGTGGCGGTGGAGTATCCGGCTTCCTTGACCTTGTCGAAATCGACGGTGGCCAGCAGGTCGCCAGCCTTCACGCGCTGACCCTTGGCAACGGCCACGTCGAATCCGTCGCCGTTCATCTGCACGGTGTCAATACCGATGTGGACCAGGACCTCGACGCCGTCATCGGTCTTGATGCCGTACGCATGGCCGGTCTTGGCCACGGTCTTCAGTGTACCCGACACCGGGGCCTTGATCTGGGATTCGGACGGCACGACCGCGACGCCTTCGCCGAGGGCCTTGGACGCGAACACCGCGTCGCCGGTCTCCTCGAGGGTGATGACGTGGCCGTTGCACGGGGAGACGACTTCCTTGGTCGGCTCGGCCGGTTCGGCCGGGGCCTCAGCGGCGGACGCGGAGGCAGCCGGAACCGGGGCAGCCGGGGCGGACTCGACGGCCGGAGCGGCGGCAGCCTCGGCCTCGAGCTTGCGATCGGCCTCTTCCTGGGCCACGCGGGCCAGCACTTCGGCCTTCTGCTCCGGGGTGCGGTAGTCGAGGGTGACGATCAGGAACATGGAGACGGCGAACGCGACAGCGATGGACACGCCGTAGACCCACATTTGGTCGAAGACCGGGACGGTCAGCAGCGAGGTGAACGCGAACGCGGTGGTGGTCACGCCGCGCACGGTCTGACCGGAGGCGACGACGGACGGGAACAGCCAGCCGAGGACGGCGATCACGACACCGCCGACGCCGCAGCCGATGAGCATGCGCTTGTAGACCAGCTTGTAGCGCAGGTGGATGCCGTAGAGGGACGGCTCGGAGACGCCACCGAGCAGACCAGCGGCGAGGGCGCCGATGGAGGTCTGGCGCATTTCCTTGTCGTGGTCGCGGATGGAGAGGAACAGCACGCCGGCGGTCGCGCCGAAGCAGGCGAAGTTCCACACACCCATCGGGCCCTGGATGAAGTCGTAGCCCATCGACTGGATGTTCATGAGCATGAGGGCGTTGAGTGGCCAGTGCAGGCCGAGCGGGACGAGGAACGGGTAGAGCAGCGGGATCGCGATGGCGAAGATGAACGGTGCGTGGCCGTTCATCCAGGCGAGGATGACGCCGAGGCCGTTGCCGACCCACACGCCCAGCGGGCCGATGAGGAACGCGGTGAGCACGCCGACGATGATCATGGAGAAGAACGGCACGAAGACGAGCTGGACGCTGTCCGGAATGATCTTCTTCAAACCGTGGTAGACGAGACCGAGCACGGCGGCCATCATGAGCGGCACGAACACGTTGCCGGAGTAATCAGACAGCTGCATCGGCAGACCGAAGACGGTGGCGGTGCAGTCGGTGGTGCCCAGCGTGGCGTTCTCGACGCACTGGACGGCGTCGCCCCACGTCTTGGTGTCGGACAGCGCGGTGAACTGCGGGGTCATGAGCATGGCCATGATGGAGCCGCCGAGCCACGGGTCGACCTTGAGCTTCTTCGCGGCGTTGTAGGCGACCATGATCGGAAGGAAGTAGAACACGCCCTTCCAGATGGCCTTGATGAACATGAGCGAGGTGTTCGCCTCGTCGTTGGCGATGACGCCGAGCGAGATGAACAGGTTAACGAGCGCGATGATGATGGACGCGCCGAGCAGGACGCCCAGGATCGGGCGGAACGAGTCGGCCAGGTACTCGAAGAACGAGTCGAGCCAGGCGGCCTTGCCGCGCGCCTTCGCGCGTTCGGCGGCCTTGACCTCGGCGTCGGTCATCTTCTTGGCCGTGCCGACGTTGGCCATCTCGGGCAGGTGCATGATCTCCTCGTACATGGAGGCGACCGCGCCGCCGATGACGACCTGGAAGCGATCGCCGGACTGCGGGACCGCGCCGAGCACGCCCTTCATGTTCTGGAGTCGATTCTGGTCAACTTTGCCCGCGTCGACAAGCTCGAAGCGAAGTCGAGTCGCGCAGTGGGTCAGGCTCTTGACGTTGCCCGCGCCACCGATGGCATCGATGATCTGCGATGCAGTGGATTCGGCCATCTTCTTTCCTTCCTTGGATTCTTCTTTTAGTTTTCCTGGTATGCTCTCCGCCCTCGCAGAGCCGCCAGCAACAAAAAAAGACCCGAGGCACGTGCCGTGCGCATGGATATGCGTATGGCAGAATGCCTCAGGTCTTGCGTCTATTGTGACTTGCAACCCTGCAAAAGTAGAAGTTCATGAGTCAATATATATCCGAGGTTAACCCGGAAGCAAACTTCGGAGTGTCGTTGACGATCCGCCGTGTGGTGGCAATATCACACCGTCATAATCTTCCGCAATATCCGGTTTCGCAGTCCCGTATAGGCTCGTCATGGTTGCAGATCGAGCGGATTATCAGTACGCGCCTTTATGGCCAAGCACTGCACCGACCGTACGGAACATCAATACAATGTCTCCCAATATCGACCAGTTCTGCACGTACGCCACGTCGAGCTGCTCGCTTTCCTCGGCGCTCAGGTCGGAGCGGCCGGAGACCTGCCACGGTCCGGTGATGCCGGGCTTGACGAGCATGCGCATCGCGTAGATGCGGTTGTAGCGCGCGTATTCCTCGGGCAGCGGCGGACGGGGTCCCACGACCGACATGTCGCCGACAAACACGTTGAGGAACTGCGGCAATTCGTCGATCGAGAAGCGGCGGATGAAATGGCCGACCTTGGTGATGCGCGGGTCGTCCTTCATCTTGAAGATGAACCGGTCCTTCTGGCCGGTCTGTTCGGCCAGCTTCGCTTTGAGCTCGTCCGCGTTCACGACCATCGAACGGAACTTGATCATGCGGAACGGCTTGCCGCGCAGGCCGATGCGTTCCTGCGTGTAGAAGATCGGGCCGCCGTCGGTCAGTTTGATCGCGATCGCGACCGGCAGCGTGATGATCAGCGAGCACAGGATCGCGAGCGACGAGACGACGATGTCGAACAGGCGTTTGACGATGCGCGTGGTCACGCCGTACTGGGCGAGACGGATCGTGAGCACCGTCGTGCCCTGGATGGAACGCACCTGGGTCTGGTGGCCGGCCACGTCCACGGACGACGTGATGAGCGCCAGTTCAAGCCCGAGCGATTCCATGCGCACGGAGAAGATGTTAAAGTTGTCGGAGAAGCGGTGCAGCACGTCGCATACCATCACGGTCTGTGCGTCCAGGTTCACGAATCGTTCGGCAAGACCGTGGTCGGCGTATGGGATGACGGGAATCGGGGATCCCCATGATTCGCCGACGATACGGTTCATGGCGTCGATGTCGGGATCGGCCTCGACCAGTCCGGTTTCGGAATCGAGCCGGATCGGGCACACCGCCACCGGACGGTAGTTCAGCTGGTCGCGCCGGGCCAGGAACCGCAGCGTCCTGCCGATGCCCTCGGGCGAGCCGACGATCACCGTGCCGTACGAATACGCGCCCTTGGAGCGGCTGCGCGTGATGATCATGCGGGTGATCACGCGTTCGATGACCGTGGCGAGCCATGCGGAGACGACGATCAACGTCACCCCGCCGAGCGACAGACCCAACCCAAGCACGAAATTCAGCGCGCACAACCCGACCCAGCTCAGCGTCACGCCCTTGAATACAAGCATGTTGAGCTGATAGCCGTCGCCCATCACGTGACGGTGGTATACGCCCGACGCTCTCAAGCACGCGATCCAGATCAGCGCGCCGACCGTCAGATACAGGCTGACGGAAAGGCGGCCGCCCCAACGCCACATCGCAAGATAGCCGGTGGTGCCATGCAGGTTGAGCACACAGGCGCCGGCCAGGATGAACATGGCCGCGTCGCACAGCATGAGCGCGAGATTGATGAAGAACCGCCAGTACAGCACATGCGACAACTGGTTCTGCTGCAGATCGCTTAAACCCGCAAAACCGCCGGACTCGCTCGCGCCCGCGCAACCGCCGCCGGCGCCGCCCTTCGCATATGGCATGCCCATGCCAGTCTCTCCTCTCGCGTTCACGCGTCGACCACACGCGCTCGGAGTTTTATCCTATCGTGTTCAGTGATCGATATGTATGCCGTTTTCGCATCACGGAACCGGTCTCATCCATCGTCGAACGGCTCCGCATCGCCGTATACGGCAGACGACGGTCTTCGGGGGTCGACGCGTTCGCGGTCACGCCGAATATCTTTACTTCCTAATCATCGCTCGACATGCCATAAAATTAAATATTCTCACAAAATATGACAGAAATTAACATGCAGGATGGATGCAAAGGTTTGCATAGACGTGAGGGCGTGGCACAATAGGGTTTATGGTAGCAACAAACGCGGGCCTTCCCGCCACCCCAGCTGATCTGATCAACGTCGACGAAGTCATCGGCAAGTACTACGACCTCGTCCCCGATCCGTCCGTCCCCGAGCAGCGTGTCGTCTTCGGCACCTCTGGCCACCGCGGATCGTCTCTGAAGACCTCGTTCAACGAGGCCCACATCGTCGCCATCTCCCAGGCCATCGCCGAATACCGCAAGAAGGCCGGCGTCACCGGCCCGCTGTACCTCGGCGCCGACACGCACGCGCTGTCCGAACCGGCCAAGAAGACCGCCATCGAGGTCCTCGTCGCCAACGGCGTGCACGTGCGCATCGACTCGCGCGGCGACTTCGTGCCGACCCCGGTCGTCTCGCAGGCCATCCTCACGCACAACCGCGCGGCCGACGGCACCCAGCGCTTCACCGGCGACGGCCTCGCGGACGGCATCGTCGTTACTCCGTCGCACAACCCGCCCACCGACGGCGGCTTCAAGTACGACCCGGTCACCGGCGGCCCGGCCCCGGCCGACGTGACGAACGCGATCGCCGCGCGCGCCAACGAGCTGCTCGGCGACTACAAGAACGTCAAGCGCGTGCCGTACGAGGAGGCCATCAAGTCCGAATACGTCGAGGGCTTCGACTTCCGCGACCACTACGTCTCCGACCTCGGCAACGTGATCGACTTCGACGTGATCCGCAACTCCGGCGTGCGACTGGGCATCGACCCGCTCGGCGGCGCGTCCGTGAACTACTGGCCGCTCATCAACGAAAAGTACGGCCTGAACATCGGCGTCGTGCGCCCCGAGGTCGATCCGACGTGGCGCTTCATGACCATCGACCACGACGGCAAGATCCGTATGGATCCGAGCTCGCCGTACGCGATGAAGGGCCTCGTTGACGAGCTCAACGCCGGCGCGTGGAGCAAGTACGATCTCGTCGGCGGCACCGATCCGGACGCCGACCGTCACGGCATCGTCTGCCCGAACTGGGGCGTGATGAACCCGAACCACTACATCGCCGTGTGCGTCGAATACCTGTTCGGCGGCAACCGTCCGGGCTGGCCGGAGGGAGCGGCCGTCGGCAAGACGCTCGTCTCCTCGTCCCTGATCGACCGCGTGGCCGCGTCGATCGGAGCGAAGGTGCTCGAGGTGCCGGTCGGCTTCAAGTGGTTCGTCGACCCGCTGTTCACCGGCGAGGTCGCGTTCGGCGGCGAGGAGAGCTCCGGCATGAGCTTCCTGCGCAAGGACGGCCGCATCTGGACCACCGACAAGGACGGCCTGATCCCCGACCTGCTGGCCGCCGAGATCACCGCCAAGACCGGCAAGAACCCGGCCCAGCTGCACCAGGAGCAGGTCGAGCGCTTCGGCGAGTCGTGGTACAAGCGCGTCGACACGCCGACCACGTTCGAGCAAAAGCAGAAGTTCGCCAAGCTCACCGGCGACGACGTGACCGCCACGCAGCTCGCGGGCGAGGACATCACCGCCAAGCTGACCGAGGCGCCGGGCAACCACGCCAAGATCGGCGGTCTGAAGGTCACCACCAAGGACAACTGGTTCGCGGCCCGCCCGTCCGGCACCGAGAACATCTACAAGGTGTACGCCGAGTCCTTCGAGTCGCCCGAGGCGCTCGACAAGGTGCTCGCCGAGGCCGAGGACGTCGTGAACAAGGCGCTGGCCTGAGTTTTGCGCCCCTTCTGATCCGAAAGCGCTATAGCCGGCTGGTTTCGCGTGCAACCACGCGAAGCCAGCCGGCTTTTTCCTGCCCTCTGCCGGGCATCGTCGCCAAGCGAACGGGAGCAGACGTCATGTAACCAAACGAAACCAGCAAAAAACGGACGCAAATCAGCCCTCCAGCGTCCGCTTCCCGCTAGGATCCTCATGTCACTATGCGAAAGCGGACACGAATCCGCCCATCAGCGTCCGTTTTCCACCAGAACATCCGTTCTACTGCATGAAAGCGGACGCAAACCAGCCTCTGCCTGATGCCCGCTATGCCGGTCATCAGGCAGACGTGAGCGCAGCACTTATCACATTGCCGCCGGTTTGCTACCGGTATTTGCGCGCCGCACGCCACTTGCTCGCATTGCTCCAGCCCGACCGCCGCGCACCGCTTGACTCGGATTGAGACGTCGCCTTCGGACGTCTGATGAGCTCCAGCCCGTCGCAATCCTCAGGCACCCAGTCGGCATGGTGCATTCGGAAGGCGAGATGCTGCTCATTGCGCGCGGAATACACCATGATCGCCCGACCGTCGCGGATGAGATCGACGATCCGCTCCCATAGCCGATCACGCACTTTCGCACTCACATGACCGACGAACACGCCGGCGGATATCTCCAGCAGCCATCTGGTGAGGTCGCCGCGCAACCCCACAGGACACGCGGTCAGCACGATCACAACCATCGTCGCACGCTCCTTGCGCCGTCACCACTCATCGCCATCGAACTCGTCATTCCCGAATTCATCGGCCCCATACGAAACGCCGGCCGCGACTTCGCCGTCCTTCCCGTCCCACAACCCCACATGGTCGGTTTCCGGCCCATCCTCGCCGGAAGCCTCGCCGCCACCCAGCAATCCGCGGACGTCCCGCACCATGCGCGTCATGATCGACAGATCGTAGACGGCATCCCTCATGCGCCGCCGCGTGGCCGAGCCGATGTCGTCCGGCTGCGTCGCCGTCGTCTCGAACGCGACGGGAATCGACAGTTCCGCCTTGTACAGATCGGCGACATCGTAGACGAACGAACGCTCGTGACCAGCGTGCACGAAGCCGAGTCCAGGCGAACAACCAAGCGCGACGATCGCCGCATGAGCCAACCCGTACAGGCAGGTGTGGGCGGCGGACAGCGCCTTGTTGATGTCGCTGCCCGCCTCGAAGTCGGCATGGTCATAAGTGCGTTTGTCCCATGCCACGCCGGTGCGTGCCGAGCAGTCCCGATACACCCTACGAACCCGCGCCCCTTCGCGCCCGCGCAACTGCTGCATGGTCAGCCGGCCGACATCCTCGTCCGGGAATCGCATCTGGTACATCGAGCGGGCCACCGCCAGCCGAGTCCGCGTGTTCGACACCAGGCGCGCCTGCCGTTGCAGCATCGCGGAGGAGTGCGTCAACGGCTTGCCGAACGCGTACATGCGCACGCCGCGCTCCCCCACCCAGATGACGGTGGCACCGTTTTCCCCGATCACCGTCATCGCCTGATGCGTGACCGACGATCCCGGGCCGAGCATCAGCACGCTCAACGCGGCGGCAGGATCATCCCCGCGTATGCGGGGAACACACTTCGAAAGTGTAGCATTTGCAAGGCAAAACGATGCATTCTTCTCACGTTTTCATTCATTTTCCATCATAGGATGAGTCTGACACGACTAGGTATGGCATGGCTATCCCCTAAATAATGCCTGCAACGCTACACGACTATCCCCGTAAGCCGACGCCTATTTCATTGGTAATCATCGGGAATGATATTCAAACGGTAATCCGCGCAGAAGTCATGCACATGGACTCACTTGCGTGGCATTTCCGCTTAACGACCGGTAAGCAGAAAACGGAAAGTCATATGGGCAGTCGGACAGGGAACTGCAGGGCAAGCCGACATCCAGTTTTTAGCGAACACCAGTCCACAGTTGCTGTCACACACGTCATCCCGCACTTAAAACAACTGCCTCGTGACTCATAGCCCAGACAAATAACAGATAGATAACACATACTCACAGATCTACCAGCGTCCGCTTCCCGCCAGGATCCTCACGCTACTACGCGAAAGCGGACACGAATCCGCCCATCAGTGTCCGCTTCCCACCAAGACACCCGCACAAGTACGCAGAAACGGACGCACACTCGCAGAAACAGGCCAACTCAGAACGAGGGTGGAGGCAGGAACCGGCCCGGAGAACAGATCCGCTCAAATAAATGACCCACCGACGCGGCGCACGATCAGAACGAGACGATCTCGAGGAAACCCCTACCGCCGTTTCAACGCCCGTTGACGACCGAAAAATCACGGAAACGACCCCTTGCGTTACTGTGGCCGTATGACGATTACGGTTTCTACAGACGGATCCGCGCTGGGCAACCCGAACGGCCCGATGGGTTGGGCATGGGCCGATCACGAGGCGCATGCGGGCGGGAGGCCCGGCCACGAACACGGCGGCGACTGCGATGCGGGCGGCGCGACGAACGGCACGAACCAGATCGGCGAGCTGTGCGCGGTGCTCGAGGCGTTGCGCTCGCACCCCGGCGCCGAGCCGCTGGTGATCGAGACCGATTCGCAGTACGCAATCAACTGCTCGACCAAGTGGGTGCACGGCTGGAAGAAGAACGGCTGGAAGAACGCACAGAAGAAGCCCGTGAAGAACGCGGCGCTGATCAAGGCGATCGACGCGGAACTGTCCCGGCGTGCCGGGTCGGTGAAGTTCGTATGGGTCAAAGGGCACGCGGGCAACGCCGGCAACGAGAAGGTCGACGAGCTGGCACGAACGTATGCAGGAGACTGCCGGTCGGGGGTACGTGACGGCTATCTGCCAAAGGAAGGATGGGAGTCGCTGCTCGCATCCGAGTATGCGAAAGGCACGGATGTGCCGGCCGATGCGCGGATGCTGATGGACGGTCTGATTTCCGCGAAGGACTATCACTTGGGACGCGGCGAGGATACGGGAGATGGCGGCGATGTGATCGGACGCGACGAACGTGCTGTGCGTTCCGACGTGGAAGATTTCTCCGCTCCGCTCCGCTCCGGTCGAAATGACAGTAAACGGGCTGGCGGCTTCGGTCGAAATGACAGTGAGCAGAGCGTCGACGTTCCCTCCCCCACTGTCATTTCGAGCGAGCGCAGCGAGTCGAGAAATCTTTCCGGCACCTCAACGCCATCATTGTCATCCGCACACTCGACTGAACCATCTTCGCAACAGCCACCCGCGACGCAGTCCGCATCTTCTCAGCCATCCGCAGCACCGTCATCACAGTCCGTCGCGCAGTCATCCCTGCCGCAACAGTCGCGACCGTCCGGACTCGCGGTGTCCGGTACGCTGCGGTTCACTCCCCCGCCGTCTTCCAGCCCGACCTACGATGGCCAGCCGCGCATGATCAGCGGCTACGTCATGATCGACGGCTACGTGAACGGCGACGGTACGATCACGATCGACAGCGCGCCGTTTCTAGTGCGGCAGTAGGCCGCAGCCGGTCAGGACCGCCCATCGATCATCTACCGGTCGTCCGTCGGCCACAAGTCGCATAACTGATCGTGCCCCGCACATGTCACAAGCATCACACCAAAAACGGGACACAACGTCACAACAAGGAACACATCGGATACACTAGGAAACTAGGCCGAGCGCCGCGCACGAAAGCGACGCGAGGCGAATTTCCCGTCGAAGGAGAGTAGATATGGATAAGGCACAGCAGGATGCGCTGAAGAAGGCGGCCGGTATCGAAGCCGCCAAGCTGATCACCGACGGCATGATCGCGGGTCTCGGCACCGGTTCGACCGTGCGGTTCCTCGTGGACGAGCTCGGCCGTCGCGTCAAGGAGGAGGGTCTCAAGTTCACGGGCGTCACCACCTCCCGCCGCACGCAGGAGCAGGCCGAAGGCTACGGCATCAAGATCGTCGACATCGACGACGTTGACCACATCGACATCACCATCGACGGCGCGGACGAAGTCGACAAGAACTTCAACGGCATCAAGGGCGGCGGCGCGGCCCTGCTGTGGGAGAAGATCGTGGCGACCAACTCCGACAAGATCGTGTGGATCGTGGACGAGTCCAAGGTCGTCGACACCATCGGCAAGTTCCCGCTGCCGGTCGAGGTGATCCCATTCGGCGCCGGCCACGTCATCAAGAAGTTCGAGACGAAGGGCTACAAGCCGACGCTACGTCTCGACGCCGAGGGCAAGCCGGTGCGCACCGACGAGAACAACTACGTGGTCGACCTGCACCTTGAGCGCATCGATCACCCGCAGGATCTGGCCGAGGACCTCATCACCACGGTCGGCGTGGTGGAGCACGGCCTGTTCCTCAACATGGTCGACAAGGTCATCGTGGGCGACCCGAACGGCCCGCGCGTGCTGACCAACTCCAACAAGTGAGTTTGGCGACTGTCCGGTTCCGGTCTTGAGAACAGTCCGGTCGGCTCGAAATCAGTTGGTAAACGGCCGCAACTGAGTCCCTGATACATCGTCGGGATTCGGTTGCGGCCGTTATTCGTACCGGAAACGACCGTAACTCAATGACGGGCACGAGCTGATGCTGAGTTACGGTCTCCGATTCTCCGGCGCATCTCCGTCGCCGTCCGATATACGGCATAGGCATACGGATACGTGTTCAAATATGCAAAAGCCCCTTGCGGAACAATCCGTAAGGGGCTTTCGTGCTGCTCACCGAGTGAGCGAGAAGACTACTTGCGCTGGTGGCGAGTCTTACGCAGCAGTTTGCGGTGCTTCTTCTTGCTCATCCGCTTGCGGCGCTTCTTGATGACCGAACCCATCTCAGCCTCCGTTCCTAAAAGGTCGTAAAGTTTGCAACTTGCCCAATAGTACACGCATTCTGGGACGAATGGTACCGGCGTTCCGCGAGTGCGTGTTCGCGCCCAGCTTTACAGCGGGAACTTCTGGTAGAACCGCTCGACCGCGGCCTTCGCGCCGGTCGCCTGGAAGACGACTGTGTCGTTCTGCCACACGGCGATCGCCTTGTTCTCGTCGTTCGCGTCGGTCTTAGCAGTGTAGCTGCCCTTCTCCTCGCCCGAGACCTTCACCTTGCCCGAACCGAGCTCGGTGCCTTTGAGCGCACCAGTCAGCGCCGTGTACTGGGTCTTCGCGGCGTCGGAGGTCGCCCACTGCGCGACGATCAGCGTCACGTCCTTCGCGTCGTCGCCGGTCGAATACGTGAGCGTGTACTCCTCCAACGGCGACGTGCTGTTCCACGTCGTGCTCGTATCAGCCTTCGTGCGCGCGTAGTTGAGCACCGTATCGGGCATCGCCTTGAGCAGTTCGCTGGCACCGTCCGGCAGCGCGGTCGCCTCGATGCTCGGCGTGGTCGGCTCAGTCTCCTCCTTCTTCTTGCTGTCGGTCGACGACGTATCGGAGCCGCCGTCGGTCGTGGTCGAGGAGGTGCCGCCCGTGGACTGCTGCGCCGTGTTGTTCTTGCTCAGCGCCCAGCCCGGCCAGATGAACGCGGACAGCAGCGCCAGCACGATCACGAGCGCGGCGGCGACCACGACGGCGATCAGTTTGCCATGGGACGGCGATACGGAAGACGATGGTTGAGTGTTCGACATGGCTTAGATTCTCTCACAGCCGCATGACTCGGGGCCGGCGCGGTTCGGGCGATATGTCGGCGAAGATCGATAGCGTCGAAGCATGGCGAAGACCTCTGTGCAATACCTGTGTTCCGAATGCGGCTGGAGCGGCACGAAATGGTACGGGCGCTGCCCCGAATGCGGCCAGTGGGGCACCATCGAGGAGTTCCGCGAGCCGAGGGCCGCCGCCACGGGCGTAGGAGCGGGCGGCGGGCGCGGCGGTGCCGGCAACCGCACCGCCGCGCCCGGTCGCACTGCACGGACCACTCCCGGCGCGGTGCCGGCCCAGTCCGCCGCACGTCCAATCACGCAGATCGACACCGACACAGTCACCCGTATCCCCACCGGATTCGGCGAGTTCGACCGCGTGCTCGGCGGCGGGATCGTACCCGGCTCGGTCGTGCTGATCGCCGGCGAGCCGGGCATCGGCAAGTCGACATTGCTGTTGGAGACGGCCGGCAACATCGCTCGGTCCGTCCGTCCCGCCGCCCAATCCGTTCTCTACATCTCCGGCGAGGAGTCGCTCGCGCAGGTGCGGCTGCGCGCCACGCGCATCAACGCGGTCGAACCGAACCTGCTGCTCGCCTCAACCACCGATCTGGCGACCGCACTGGGACTGATCGAGCAGGAACGACCGGCGCTGGCGATCGTCGATTCGGCGCAGACCATCGTTTCGCAGGACGTCGATGGCATCTCGGGCGGCTCCACGCAGGTGCGCGAGGTCGCGAGCGCACTGATCGACACCGCGAAAAGCCTTGACGTGCCGGTGTTTCTGGTCGGACACGTGACCAAGGACGGGTCGATCGCCGGACCGCGTACACTCGAGCATCTCGTGGACGTGGTGTGTCAGTTCGAGGGCGATTCGCAGACCGCGCTGCGCATGTTGCGCGCGGTGAAGAACCGCTTCGGACCGACCGACGAGGTTGGCTGCTTCGACATGAGCGGCGAGGGAATCGAGGAAGTGGCCGATCCGTCCGGGCTGTTTTTGTCGGCGTCCGGCGCGGGTGTGGGCGCGGACGGCAAGCCTGAGCCGCCGGTCGAGGGCACGTGCGTGACATTCACGTTGGACGGACACCGCAGTCTGCCGATCGAAGTGCAGTCGCTGGTGACGAGTTCGGTGCTGCCGACGCCGCGCCGCGCGGTCAACGGCGTGGATTCCAACCGGATCGCGATGCTCACGGCCGTGCTGTACCGTCACGGGAAGGTGAATCTGCTGGCGAACGACCTGTATGTGTCGACAATCGCGGGCGGGCTGGCGAAGGAGCCGGCGTGTGATCTGGCGATCGTGGCCGCGTTGGCGAGCGCCGCGAAGTCGAAGGCGATCGCGCGTACGACTTGCGCGATCGGCGAGATTTCGCTGACCGGACAGGTGCGGCCGGTGCCGCGGCTGGAGTATCGGCTGCGTGAGGCGGCGCGGTTGGGATTCACGACGGCCGTGGTACCGCCGCTGCGCAAGAAAGCCACCATTGCCGGATTGCGGATCGTCGAGGTGAGTTCGCTGCGTGACGCATTGGCTGCGTTGGGACTGTGAACTTGCGTTGGATCGCATGATGCCGGATTGTGAAACAATGCGTGAAACGGGATTGCCGATGACACGGAACTGTATGACAGGAGGATGTATGGCTGAATACGATGGCACGGCTGCGAACGATGGCCGCGATTTCGCTGAGTGGGCAGCGCGGTACTCGCAGCGGACGAACCGTTCGCTGGCCGGTGCGCGAATCGCATTGCCGACGACGGCTGACAACGACGGCGACGATACGATGTACACGTTCGCCATGCAAACAGACGACCACGATGATGCCGAGCAAACGTATACGTTCGCCGCACAAGCCGCGCAATGGGGCATGATCGTCGATCGTAAATCCGTCGACGGCGGTATTCCGGCGAACAACAACGTGGCAGACGCGAGGGAGCTATCGGGTAAGGATGCGATCGATTATGCCGAGCGGCATATGACGGTGCTGCGCACGCTGATGGCACAACTGCGCAAAACCGTTGATTTTACAGGCGTCCGCATCGCAGTGTGCCTTGTATTAGAACCGAAAACCGCGGTGCTGCTGCGGCAGCTCAAGGCCGCCGGCGCCACGGTGGGCGTGTTCGCGGACCCGTCCGAAACCGACCAGCGCGTCGCCGACCAGCTCACCAGTGAAGGCATCGCCGTCGAAGCAAACGTATGCTGGACGCCCGAGCAGACACAGGCCGGCGCGCTGCGTCTGTTGGACACGATCCGACCACAGATCATCATCGACGACGGCGCGAGCTTCGCCCGTCTCGCCGCCGCCGAACGACCGGAACTACTGCGCGACCTGATCGGCGTGGCCGAGGAGACGACCAGCGGCGTACGCGCGTTCCAAGCCATGCAGGACGCGGGCGCGCTCGACTTCCCGGTGATCGCGGTCAATGACAGCGTACTCAAAACCGGCTTCGACAACGAGCACGGCACCGGCGAAACCTGCGTGACGACCATGCAGGAATTGCTCGGCGCGCACTGTTTCGACGATACGAACGTCGCCGTGATCGGCTACGGTCCGGTCGGACGCGGATTCGCGCGACGCGTGCGCGCGCTGGGTGCGAACGTCGTCATCTGCGATACCGATCCAGTTGCCGCGCTCAAGGCCGTGTTCGACGGGTTCGCCGCGCAGGATATCGATGATGCGGTAGCAAACGCTCGCATCGTCGTGTCCGCAACCGGTGTACGGCATACGATCGCAGTCGAACACATGCGGCTTATGCACAGCGGCACGGTACTGTCGGTGATCGGCGGCATCGCCAACGAGATCGCACTGGACGACATTCCCGGATTCCGTCATGACAACGCTCGCACGATCAGCGAGATCAGCGTGCCGGATGGCCCGACGCTTACGCTGCTCGCCGAGGGCGACGGCGTCAACTACACGGCCGGCGGCGGCAATCCGATCGAAATCATGGATCTGAGTTTCGCCGTGCAGTCGAGCGCCGTCGCACGGCTGCTCGAGTCGCGCGCAACCGCCGGCGATCAGCTCGCGCCTGGCCTACATCGCCTCGATGCGGCATCAGACCGCCGCATCGCGCAGGTCGCGCTGCACACACGCGGATTCGCCGCCAGCCATGCCGTCGCCGACAACGGCTACGACTGGCAGCTCACTCGTTTCGCCGACATACAGTAGCGGAACAATCGCCCGCCGCTCCAGATCCATGTCATCTCGAGCGAAGGCGAAGCCGGAGTCGAGAGATCTTTCAGTGTCTGCGCAAGATTTCTCGACTCCGCTGCGCTCCGCTCGAAATGACAGGCAAACAACAGACACGCCATCGCCCAATCAAAATGACAGGCAACAACAGGCACACCATCGCCCGATCGAAATGACAAGTAGGCATCGCATCCTGTGGCGAACGTAATCATCGACATGGGTTCCGCACGTCAGCCATCCCCAACCGGTATAACTGAACCATGACCACAACCGACGATTTCGACCCGCTGTATGCGGCCGCGCACCCGGCACCGCTTAACGAGGTCACGCTGTACAGTGCGCCGCTGATCATTCCCGTCACCGGACCGGTGATCATGGACGGCGCGATCGCCGTGGCCGGCAGCCGCGTGGTGCATGTCGGCACACGCCGCTGGGTACTTGACACACTCAAGCAGGACATGGCTGCGAACGCTCGCATCGACGAGCATCATTGGCACGGCATCATCACGCCCGGCCTGATCAACGCGCATACGCACCTGCAATACACGAACATGGCCGAGGTCGGCCGCGACACGTACACGAGTTTCCGCGACTGGGAACTCGGCTTCAACCCGGTGTACGAGCGGCTGTGCGAGGAAGGCGATTGGAAGGCGTCCGCCGAGCAGGGCGCGCGCATGATGGTCGAGGCGGGCACCACCGCCGCAGCCGACATCGTGACCGACCCGGAGGCGGCGGGCGCGCTCGCTTCGCAGGGTATGCATGGCGTGGCGTACTGGGAAGTGATGGATTGGCATAACGACGACTGGCGCAAGGTCGGCGTGCGCGAGCTCGTGCGGCATCTGGGACGCATGCGTGCCGAGGATCTGCCGAGCGTGGGTATCAGCCCGCACGCGCCGTACACGCTGGAAACCGCGCCGTTCGTGGATTTGCCGGACATCGCGCGCCAGCTCGACATGCGTCTGCACATCCACCTTGCGGAGACGCCGATGGAGGCTGGCACGCACGGCAGCGAAGGCACACTGTCGACGTATTCGGCCGCTTCGTGGCGCGACGAGGACTGGTCAAGCTACCAGCAGCTCAAGGACGCGGGGCTTGGCGCATCCGCGATCCAGTTCCTCGACCAGCTCGGCTCGCTCGGCCCGGACGTGCATATCGCGCACGGCGTGTGGGCGGACGCGGAGGACCGTCGCATCCTGCGCCAGCGCGGCGTGGGCGTAGCGTTGTGCCCACGATCGAACCGGATCACCGTGACCGGTCGGGACGCGCCGATCCGCGAGTATCTGGAGGAGGGCAACCTGCTGGCGGTCGGCACGGATTCGCTGTCGAGTTCGCCGAGTCTGGACGTGCTCGACGATGTGGCGATGCTGTACGATCTGGCCCGCGAGCAGGGATATGCCGGCGCCGATCTGACGCATCGGCTGATCCGCATGATGACGCTCGGCGGCGCACAGGAACTCGGCATGCACGTCGGCGCGGGACGCATCGGACAGATCAACGCGGGCGCGATGGCCGACCTCGCATTCTTCGACGTGCCGGTGTATGTGGCCACGCCGCGCGGCATCGAGGACACGCTCGAGGAGCTGGTGCGCCACGGCGCGGGCACGAATCGCGCCACCGTCATCTCCGGCCGCGTCGTCTACAACAACGGCGCGTTCTGAAAGGAACCAACATGAGTGTTGCACTGGAAAATATGAGCGAATATGCGCGTTCCGTGGTGGAACGGCTTGGACTGGAGGCGCACCCGGAAGGCGGCTGGTACACGCGCGACTGGCAGGCGCCGGCGACCGACGCCGCGTCCGGTCGTCCGCTTGCGTCGCTGATCTACTTCCTGCTGGCGGAAGGCGACGCGAGCGCCTGGCACAAGGTCGACGCGGACGAGATCTGGCTGTGGCACGGGCCGGCGACCGTCACGTTGGAACTCGGCGGCAGCGGCGATCAGCCGGCCGATGATCCGACCGAAGTCCAGACGATCGTTCTCGGTTCCGGCATCGCGGATGCCGGCGAGCGCGGCGATCGCACCACCGACGATCAGCCGGTCGGCCACGCGATCGTCCCGGCCGGCGTGTGGCAGCGCACCGTTCCCGGCCGCGGCGACGCCCTCGTCTCCTGCGTCGTCTCCCCCGGCTTCACGTTCGACGGCTTCACGCTGCAGTAGCACTCAGCCGCAGTGGCGGAACACGCCCGGTGACGGGCACCGCACCGGGCGTGTTCCGCCACTGCGAACCGCGCCCGATAGCGCGCTATAGATAATCGCGATAGGCCGAGACGCGCGGCGGTAGCGGGAATACCTTAGAATTGGCGCTGATGCGCCAAAACCGCCATGCGCATATTCGCAACATATTCGCAAGAGGGTGGCCAGCCGGTCGGAATCGACCGCGCGGCGCACATCTGTTCAATAAGGAGAGGAAACCATGTTCAACAAGAACGGCATCATTCGCGCAGCCGTCGCGACCGCCAGCGTCATCGCGCTCGCGTTCTCCGCAGCCTGCGGTACGTCCAGCAACGGCAACGACACCAATTCCAACGCCGACAGCTCCGACATCACGCAGCAGACCGTCACCCCCGGCACGCTCACCATCGCGACCGGCGACCCGGCGTACGAGCCGTGGGTCATGAACGACAAGCCGGAGTCCGGCGAGGGCTTCGAGGCCGCGCTGGCCTACGCCGTGGCCGACAAGCTCGGCTTCAAGAAGGACAACGTGAAGTGGATTCGCACCACGTTCGACTCGGCCATCGCCCCGGGCGCCAAGGACTGGGATCTCAACATCCAGCAGTTCGGCATCACCGACGAGCGCAAGCAGGCCGTCGACTTCTCGTCCGGCTACTACAAGGACACGCAGTCGGTCGTCGTGAAGAAGGACGGCAAGTTCGCGTCCGCGACGTCGCTCGCCGATCTCAAGGACGCCGTGATCGGCGTGATGGTCGGCACGCAGGCGTACACGATCGTCAAGGACAAGATCAAGGACGACATCCAGACGTTCAACGACGACGCCTCGCTCGCTCAGGCGCTTGAGGCCGGCCAGATCGACGCGCTCGTGACCAACACGGTCGAGAGCGTGTACATGGTTCAGTCCGAACAGGTCAAGGACGCCAAGGTACTCGGCCGCATCGCCGGCTCCGAGGACAAGGACGGCCTGGGCATCGTGCTGCCGAAGGATTCCAAGCTCACCGCGGCCGTCACCAAGGCCGTGGACGATCTGAACGCGGACGGCACGCTCAAGCAGCTGCAGGACAAGTGGCTGGCCGAGTACACCACCGACCTGACCGAGCTGAAGTAGGCCGAACCGGTTCGCCCACTGCAATAGAATCACTACTATGGTCGATTCGCAAACTTCGCAAGACCTCGCCACCGATGCGGCCGCAACGCCGCCGGTGAGCGAGGTCGAACTTTCTCGCCGTGCATACCGACGTCAGCAACAGCTCAAGTCGGTTGTCACGAGTCTTATCAGCACGATCGTGCTGGCTGTCATCGTCGTGGTCGGGCTGCAGCTGTCGCCCGGCTGGCCGCGCGTCAAGCAGACGTTCTTCTCCGCCGAATACTTCGCGAAATCGTTCCCCGAGGTGCTCGACGGCCTGTGGCTGAACCTTAAGGTGCTGGTCGTCGCGGTGATCGGCGTTGCGATCTTCGCCACGCTGATCGCGCTCGTGCGTACGAGCAAAAGCCCGGTCATGTTCCCGTTGCGAGCGTTGGCAGCGATCTACACGACCGTCATGCGCGGCATCCCGATGATCGTCATCCTGTATCTGATCGGCTTCGGCATCCCGGGCCTCGGCCTGACCAAGCAGCGCATCGACCCGTCGCTGCTCGGTACGATCGCCGTGATCATGGGCTACAGTGCATACGTTGCCGAAGTGCTGCGCGCCGGCTTCAACGACGTGCATCCCTCACAGCGTGCGTCCGCACGCTCGCTGGGACTGACGGCCGGGCAGACGACGTGGCTGGTAGTCGTGCCGCAGGCGTTGCGCAAGGTCGCGCCCGCGCTGATGAACGACTTCATCTCGATGCAGAAGGACGTGGGCCTGATCTCCGTGCTGGGCGCGGTGGACGCGGTGCGTGCGGCGCAGATCGAGGTGGCAAGCTCGTACAACTTCACGCCGTACGTGGTGGCGAGCCTGCTGTTCATTCTGATGAGCGTACCGTTCATCCTGCTCAACGACTGGTATTCGGAACGGTTGCGCAAGCGTGAGCAGAGCGGAGGCACGGTATGAGCGGGATGAATGACATGAACAGCAACAGCGAACGTATTCAGACGGCTGGCGACGCGACTGCTCCCGGCGGCGATGGCACCGCCGCCATCGCCGAGCCGAGTGGACTGGTCACATCCACTCCCCTGCCGGTGCTGCGGCTTGACAACATTCGCAAGTCGTACGGTTCCACGCAGGTGTTGCGCGGCATCTCGTTCGATATCAAACCGCACGAGGTCGTCGCGCTGCTCGGCCCGTCCGGCTCCGGCAAGTCCACGCTCATGAAGTGCGTGAACCTGCTCGAACAAGTCGATGACGGGCAGATCTGGCTGGGCGACACCGACATCACCGACCCGCGGGAGAACCAGGACAAGATCCGCGCACGCGTGGGCGTCGTGTTCCAGCAGTTCAACCTGTTCCCACACATGACGGTGCTCAAGAACGTCACGCTGGCGGCGATCAAGGTGCATCACTGGGAGCGCGGCCGGGCCGAGGCTCGTGCGCTGGAGCTGCTCGACCGCATCGGCATGCGCGCGAAGGCCGGCGCGTATCCGGACCAGCTGTCGGGCGGACAGCAGCAGCGCGTGGCGATCGCGCGTGCACTGATGACCGATCCGGAACTGCTGCTGCTCGACGAGATCACGTCGGCGCTGGATCCGATGCTCGTGGGCGAAGTGCTGAGCATGGTCGCCGAGTTGAAGTCGCAGGGTACGACGATTCTGATGGCCACGCACGAGATGAGTTTCGCGCATGATGCGGCCGATCGCGTGGTGCTGTTGCGACGCGGCGTGATCGCGGAGAACGGTACGCCGCGCGAGGTGATGGACGAGTCCGAGGATCCGGAGACGCGCGAGTTCTTCGCTCACTTCAGGCACTGAATCAGCAGCCGGCGGGGCAATCCTCCCGATTCCTTATACAAGTTGCCCCGCTGGGAGTGATCTCAGCGGGGCAACTTCATGATGACTTCGGCGCAACGACGCGCGATCGTGCCGTTCGGGTCATGCGGTCAGACGCTTGGTCTCCTCGACGTTGCGGCCGAGTTCGGCCACAAGGGCGTCGGCCGAATCGAACTTGACCTGCGGACGCAGGAATCCGGCGAATTCAACGCGCACACGGTGACCGTACAGCTCCAGCCAGTCATCAGTGATCGCATACGCCTCAACCACGCGCTCGTGCAGTCCGGTCGTTTCGCTGAACGTCGGCTTCGTGCCGATCGAAATCGCGGCCGGCCAACGCCACGGCGATCCGTCCGCGATACGCGCCTTGTCGTCGGAAGCAACGCGATCGGCCGATGCACCGTCGCCATTCGCATCAGCCGGCCCCATATCGACCAGCCAGCCCGCGTACACGCCGTCGACCGGCAGGTAGCCGCGCACCGTCGCCTCGTCCAGATTCGCGGTCGGGAAGCCGATCGTGCGGCCGCGCTCCTCGCCGTGTACCACAGTGCCCTCGATCGCATGACGGTGGCCAAGAATCTCGTTCGCCGCGACGATACGGCCCTGGCTCAACAGGTACCGCACGTTCGTGGAGCTCCACGTGCGCTGCAGCTTGGCCTGATGCTTCTTGCTCCACGCACGCAGCTCGGCCTTGCTCATCGCCGCGAATGGATCGGCCGGCTCGCCCCACTCGGCCGGCATCTGCGGCTCGGCATTGGCCGGAATACGCACATGGCCCGGGCCTCGATCGTCCACCACGTCCAGCTCGAAGACACCGGTAGCGGCGGACAGCGTGGAAATCGCTTTCACATCGCCTGCGCGATCTTTGCCCATCGCCGCATCCTGACCGAGCACAAGCGTGCGCATGCCAAGCTTGCCGACCATCTGGCCAAGGAAGAAACGGTACGATTTCGCTGCGAACCCGAGCGTGTAGCGCACGATCAGCACATGGTCGACGCCAAGCTCGCGCATGAAGCGCAGTCGCTCGTCGATGGTGGTAAGCGCTTGCGTATCGTGCACGTCGTCGCCCGGTTCGGTGCCGTTGTGCGCGGCCGCGTAGCCGTGCACGAGGCCGGGGCGCGGATCGAACAGCACAACGACCGAGAACGCGTCGAACTTCTTCGCCAGCTCGACCGTGCGGCCGATCACCGCCTGATGGCCGCGGTGCATGCCGTCGAACACGCCAACCGTCACGACGGATTTCCTGTCGTTGCTTAAGGTCGGCCAGTCGACCAGTCCTGTCGGATCGGGGGTGAGTCGGGTGATGTTCATATAGTCCTCGTTCCAGTGTGTCTTACGCGGTTTCATCGCAACGGCATGTGCGTTGTTTTGCGGCATGCGGTGCGGGTGCGGACGTTCCTATGACAGTGTACCCATCGATCAGTCGGCGTGGAAGACGACGATGGGCTTGGCCTCGCCGCGTTTGGCACGGTCGATGATGGCGGCCACGTCGCCAGCGCGCGGGTCGCCGGACGGGTCGGGCACGTAGGCGGCGGTCGGTTCGTGAATATCGTAGGGAATACGCCGGCCGAAACGCAGGTCGACCGCATCCTCGGCAGTGATTGCGAGCGTTGGCATCGCGGCACGCACCGATTCGATCATCGTCATCGTGTACGAGGCCAGCAGCTCGTCTCCGGTCACGTCGAGCACCGCACGATTGCGGGTCACCGTCTCGCCAGCGCGGTTCGTGAACGTGCGGGATTCGGTGTGCGCGGTGACTACGTTTGCTGCGGTCACATCGAACCGACCGACGCGCGTGCGCCGCAGCCGGGTCAGGTATCCGCCGCAGCCGAGCAGCTCGCCGAGATCACGTCCGAGCGCGCGGATGTACGTACCGGACGAGCAGCTCACGCGCACGTCGAGATCGATTACCGGAACCATATCCGGCCCCGTCGCTGACGTAGACCTGTGATCGTCGATTACCGGCGCCACGTCCGGCTCATCCGACGTCGCATCGAGATCGGCGACTAACGGCCCGTCGGTACGCGCGGCATCGGTGAACCCGACGCGCATGTCGAGCACGTCGAACGCATGGATCGTGACCGGGCGTGCCTTGAGCTCGACCTCCTTGCCGTCGCGGGCGAGATCGTAGGCCCGCTGGCCGTTGATTTTGATCGCGGAGAACGTGTTCGGGACCTGTTCTATCGGGCCGGTGAGATGCTCGGCGATGGCGCGTTCGATCAGATCACGCGTGACGGATGCGGGGAAGGAAAGATCTCTCGACTCCGCCGTACTCCGCTCGAGATGACAAGAGGGATCCATGCTCACGCCAAGAGAATCGGGGACAATGTTGACTGGACGTCCGTTGCCATCGATCAGCTCGCCGTCGGCGTCGTCGGTGGTGGTGCGGCGGCCGAGCCGGATCGTCGCCTCGTACGTTTTGTCGTGGTCGACGATGTAGTTGAGCAATCGCGTCGCGTTGCCGAATCCGATGACGAGCACGCCGGTGGCCATCGGGTCGAGCGTGCCCGCATGACCGACTTTCTTCGTGTGCAATGCACCGCGGACGGCTGCGACCAGATCGTGACTGGTCACGCCCTGCGGCTTGTCGATGACGAGCAGTCCGGACGGCTGGGACTGGTGCTGCGGTTGCGCGGGCATAGGTTACCTCGATGATGGATGATGCGGATGTGTGATGCTACGGCATAGACGTATCCCACCCTGTCATTTCGAGCGAGGCAAAGCCGAGCCGAGAAATCTTTCTAGGCGACATGACGGCACAAAGATTTCTCCACTCGCTAACGCTCGGTCGAAATGACAGAGTGGGGTACCACGCTACGTGTGAAATGACAGGAGCAATCAGGCGTCGGCGTCGCCGTCTTCGACGGTCACCTCGTCGTTGTCATACTCGTCGTCTTCATAATCATCATCCTCGAAATCATCGTCGTCGTACTCGTCGGCGTCATCCGACTCGTCGCGTTCCTCGGGATGCTTGTACGGATCGGACTCGCCGGCGTACTGGGCGGTTTCGCGGGCGCGGGCCAGCTCTTCGTCGCGCTTGCGGGCGACGGCAAGGATGTCCTCGATCTCGGTGGCCTCGCCGGGCACCTCGTCGAAGATGAACTGCAATTGCGGGGTCAGTCGCAGGCCGGCCTTCGCTCCGACAAGCGAGCGCAGACGGCCCTTGGCCTGTTCGAGCGCCTGCTTGGCACGCTTGCGTTCGCCGTCCTCGTGGCCTTCGTGGCCGAGCTGCGTCCAGTAGATCTTGGCGATCTGCAGATCGTTGGTGACGCGCACTTCGGTGATGGTCACGTTCGCGAGGCGCTTGTCGTGCAGCTGCGCCTCCATGTTGGACGCGATGACGCGCTGGATGAGCGCGGCGATACGGGCCGCACGCGGGTTGGTTCCGGGCATAATGGTTCCTTTTCTATCTCACAGGGATCAGTCAATACGTGTGCTCGTACTATATTCGCATATCCCCTACTCGACCGGGAGCGGCATGCTGTACTTCTGCGAAACCGTACGCATAGCGGCTCTTCGCGTACGTTTTCGCTGAGCGTTCTGCAAAATCGTACGCGGAGAGCCGTTCAACGTACGTTATTGAGGAAGTCGTTAGCAATAACGTACATAGAGAGATGCTTGGCGTACGTTATTGCAGCGGCGTCTCATGACTGAGGAGATGCAGCAGGCGGATACGGCGAAGCGCCTGTATCTCATATGTGATACAGGCGCTTCGAAAACCCCTCTCGGGACAGGCAGGACTACTTGCGTTCGATCTCGCGCATCTCGAAGGTCTCGATGATGTCGCCGATCTCGATGTCGTTGAAGGTGCCGAGGTTGATGCCGGCCTCGTAGCCTTCCGCGACCGACTGCACGTCGTCCTTGAAACGACGCAGCGAGGAGATCTCCAGGTCGTTGACAGTGGCGACGCCGTTGCGCAGGATACGGCACTTCGTACCGCGCTTGACCTCGCCGTCCTGCACCATGACGCCGGCAATGTTGCCGAACTTGGAGGAACGGAAGATCTCGCGGATCTCGGAGTGGGAGGTGACGACCTCCTCGTATTCCGGCTTGAGCATGCCCTTGAGCGCGGCCTCGATGTCCTCGATCGCCTTGTAGATGACCGAGTAGTACTTGATCTCCACGCCCTCGCGCTCGGCGAGATCCGCGACCTGACGGTTCGGACGGACGTTGAAGCCGATGATGACGGCCTTGTCGACCGTGGCGAGATTGACGTCGTTCTGCGTGATCGCGCCGACGCCGCGGTGGATGACCTGGATGCCGACCTCGTCGGACACCTCGATCTTCATCAGGGAGTCCTCCAGCGCCTCGACGGAACCGGACGAATCGCCCTTGATGACGATGTTGAGCATGTCGACCTCGGACTTGGCGAACTGCTCCTTGAGGGACTCAAGCGAAACGACCTTGCGACGCTTGGCGAGCTGCGCGGCGCGTTCGGTGGCCTGGCGCTTCTCGGCGATCTGACGCGCAGTGCGGTCGTCCGGGGCGACGAGGAACAGGTCGCCCGCGGTCGGCACGGAGGTCAGGCCGAGCACCTGAACCGGCGTGGACGGGCCGGCTTCCTTCATGTGGTTGCCGTTCTCGTCGAGCATCGCGCGGACGCGGCCATACGAGGTACCGGCCACGATCGCGTCGCCGATGTGCAGGGTGCCCTGCTGGACGAGCACGGTCGCCACGGCACCGCGGCCCTTGTCGAGTCGCGCTTCGATGGTGGCGCCGCGGGCGTCCATATCCGGGTTCGCGCGCAGGTCGAGATCGGCGTCGGCGGTGAGCAGGACGGCTTCGAGGAGCTTGTCCACGTTGATGTTCTGCTTCGCGGAGATGTCGACGAACATGGTGTCGCCGCCGTACTCCTCGGCCACCAGACCGAACTCGGTGAGCTGGCCGCGCACCTTCTCCGGGTTCGCGCCCGGCTTATCGATCTTGTTGACGGCCACGACGATCGGCACGTGGGCCGCCTGCGCATGGTTGATGGCCTCGACGGTCTGCGGCATGACGCCGTCGTCCGCGGCCACGACGATGATCGCGACGTCGGTGATCTCGGCACCGCGGGCACGCATGGCGGTGAACGCCTCGTGGCCCGGGGTATCGAGGAACGTGATCTTGCGCTTCTCGCCGTCAAGATCAACGGTCACCTGGTATGCACCGATACGCTGCGTGATGCCGCCGGCTTCGCGTGCGACGACGTTGGTCTGGCGGATCGTGTCGAGCAGCTTGGTCTTACCGTGATCGACATGGCCCATGACGGTAACGACCGGCGGACGGGGCTTCAGGTTCTCGTCCTCCTGCAGCTCCTCCTCGTCCAGGTCGATGTCGAACTGCTGGAGCAGCTCCTTGTCTTCCTCTTCGGCGGAAACGATCTTGATGTTCCAGCCGATCTCCTCGCCGAGGATCTGGAAGGTGGACTCGTCGAGCGACTGCGTGGCCGTGGCCATTTCGCCGAGATGGAAGAGCACGGTGACAAGGGCCGCCGGATTGACGTTGATCTTCTCCGCGAGATCGGCAAGGGACGCGCCCTGACGCAGACGAACGGTCTGGCCGTTGCCGGTCGGGATGCGAACGCCGCCGATGACCGGGGCCTTCATCTCCTGGAATTCCTGGCGCTTCGCGAGACGGTTCTTACGCGCCTTCGAGGACTTGCCGCCCTGACGACCGAACGCACCCGCGGCACCGCCGCGACCGCCACGGCCGCCGCGTGCGGGACCATTGCTCGGAGCGCTATTCTGGCCGGCACCCGCGCCGAAGCGGTTGCCGCCGCCCTGACCCGGACGGGCACCCTGCGCGCCGCCCTGACCCGGACGGTTGTGTCCCCACTGGCCCGGACGCGGCGCACCCTGGCCGCCCTGACCCGGACGACCGTTGCGGAAGCCACCACGGCCACCGCCCTGACCCGGACGGGCGCCACGGCCGCGGCCGCCTTCGGAATTGTTCGCACTCGGACGCGCCATCGGATGCGGACGCGGGATATCGCCCGGAGTCGGAGTGCGCATGCCCTGCTTGCGGCTGAACGGGTTGTTGCCCGGGCGCGGACCCGGGGTCGGCACGCCGGACTGGGCGGACTGGCCGCCGTTCTGCACGGGCTGGCCGGTCGGACGCGGCGCGTGCGGCAGCGGGGCACCCGGACGGGCGCCGTTGCGCTCATTGCGCTCGCCACGCGGCTGATGGTTGCGATCGCCACGCGGCTGGCCGTTGCGATTGCGATCATCACGACGCTCGCCACGGTTGTCGCGACGACGATCATCACGACGGCCGTCGCGCTCATCACGGTCGCGCTGCGGACGCGGCATGTGCTGGGCCGGCTTCGGAACGCCCGGAACAGGGGCGAACGGCTTGGGAGCCGACGGGGTCGGCGCAGCGGTCTCGGCGGACGCGGACGGCGCGTGCGGAGTCGGGACGTGCGCGGACTGCGGTGTGCGCGGCCCCGGCGTCGGAGCAGCCGGACGCGGTGCGGCCTGAGCCTTGTGAACATTTGCATTGGCCGCAGGCTTGCGGGCAGGCTCCCCAGCCTTGCCATTGCCCTTGGCATCCCCCTGGAACGCCGCCTTGAGACGACGTACGACCGGCGCCTCGACGGTCGATGATGCGGATTTGACGAACTCGCCCATATCCTTCAGTTTTGCAAGGACATCCTTGCTTTCCACGCCAAGTTCCTTGGCCAGATCATACACGCGTGCTTTCGCCACTAAATTTTCTCCTATCCAAACCGCGCGTATGATGACGCGGTCACTGTTGGTTTATCGAGAGCCTACATTGTGTGTCCGTGCGACGTTTCATCATTCGACGTCTCATCGTGCGACCATGATCGTGCTACCTCGTGTTTCGTCATCAAGGCATGACCGCGCGGCGCGACCATGCTCGGATTCCGAAACAAGCATACTCGTGCCATTGGATGTGCGCGCCTTGCGCAACACGCCCGAAGTTTGTGCATCCCGATTCGCGGCTCCTGCCGCCTTGGCCCCTCGGTTGAAGGGGCTGTCAGCATAGCTGACTGGGGGAGCGTACACGGGTACAACCTCCGAAAGCCACGAAGGCATAACCGCTGGCTACCCTTCAGCCAGCTTCGCTAACAGCTCTCCAGCAAGGGGAGCCAAGAAAAAACAAGACCAAAATCGCGAAGATCACTCCCCCGCTTCGGCCTGCTTCTTCGCGTGCGCCTCGGCGGACTCGATGCCGATCTTCCAGCCGGTCAGCTTCGCCGCGAGTCTCGCGTTCTGGCCTTCCTTGCCGATCGCCAGCGACAGCTGGTCATCGTGAATGAACGCGATCGCGGTCTTGTTCTTCTCGCTGATCACCTGCACGCCGGTGCACACGGCCGGCGACAGTGCGGACGCCACAAACTTCGCCGGATCGGACGACCAGTCGACGATATCGATCTTCTCGGGTCCGAGGTTCTCCATCACCGCACGCACACGCGCGCCACCGGGTCCGATCAGCGCGCCCTTCGGGTTGACGCCCTCGGTGTTGGCACGCACCGCGATCTTCGTGCGGGCGCCGGCCTCGCGCGCGATCGCCATGATCGACACCGCGCCGGAGACCAGTTCCGGCACCTCGCGCTCGAACAGCTGGCGCACCAGCTCCGGGTGCGAACGGGACACAACGATCTCCGGGCCCTTCAAGCCACGGGCCACATTCACCACGTACACGCGCAGACGCTCGCCGTGGCGGTATCGCTCGCCCGGCACCTGCTCGCGGCGGGGCAGGATCGCCTCCACGTCGCCGATCGCGATGTGCACGTTGGTCGGATCCTTGACGTCCTGCTGCACGATGCCGGTGACAAGCTTGCCCTTCTGGCCGGAGAACGCGCCGAAGATGCGGTCGTCCTCAGCCTTGCGGAACAGCTGCGTAATGACCTGACGCGCAGTCGCGGCGGCCAGACGGCCGAAGTTGCGCGGGGTGTCGTCGTACTCCTCGCCCAGCGTCGGGGCCGGATGCGGGTTGTCTTCGGTGGGTTCGCCGGGGATTTCGTCCTGCGCCCACACGGTGAAGGTGCCGGCGCGGGCGTCGAGCTCCACTCGTGCATGCTTCGCGGCGTGCGGCGTCTTGAGGTAGGCGAGACGAAGGGCTTCGGCCAATGCCTCGTCCAGCGCCTCGGTGTCAATGCCTTGTCCAGCGGCAAGCTGATGGATTCCTGCCAGGTCCAGTTCCATGGGTCAAGACCTCCTATGAAGTTATATTCCGAGCGCTAGGGCCCTTACGGTCACAGTCAACTATTAGTGTAGGTTCTTATGCAGACACGTCGGGATCGTATTATGCCGGGCCTTGCCGGCCGTTGCGGCCGTACCAGTGCCGGCCCGAAGCGCACGGCCACGGCGTGTCTTTCTCTGCTCGCATCGGCCGGGATGCTGATCTCGCTGGCCGGGTGCACCGCGCCGCGCTATGCCGGCCGGGCCGAATCGGAACAGTCGATGAGCAATTGCGAACGTTCGTACTACGCCGCGTCGGCCAACCATGACATCGCGCGATCCGACGGCGGCCAGCCGCTGATGCTGCGCTATATCGCAGCCGATCACGCACGTTCGCAGTGGATCGACGTCGCGGCCGAATGCACGAACCGAATGGCCGAGGGCGTGATCCGTTCGGCCCAGAACGACAGGATCGCCGGGCAGGTCGCGCAGCGACTCGGATTTGACGACGATGTGTATATATACGGTACAAACGGCAGCGGGACCGCGGCAACGAAGGCCTCCGGCGATGCCAACGTTACTGCCGACTTGCGTGCAGTAACGTTGGCCGGCATCGACAACTTGAACGTATCCTCGGGCGTGCTGGCGAAGATGGCACTGGCCGAGGACCGCGCCGGGTTCGCCACGGAGGTGCTCGCCGCACGGGGATCGTCCGAGGCAACGCTGGCGTTGGCCGACGCGCACAAGACGACCGGGGAACGACTGATATCGTTGGCACGGTCGGGCGCGTCGCAATCCGACACGCAATCCGATACGTCATCGTCGAACGGCTCCGCACAGTCCTCGGCCATCGCCGACCCGCGGCAAAAGGTCTACGACGTCAGCCAGCTGATCGCGAACGTTGGCACCACCACCGATCCGGCCACCGGCCTGACCGCACCGACGTATGCGGTCGTCGAAATCAACTGCGCCCGCGAGGAACTCACCGCGATTGCGCAGTCGACCTCGCAATCCGGAACCGGACAATCATCGGCTCACCCTGCCAGCAACCAGCCAACGACACAGTCGCAACCGGTCGCGCAGCCACACACCTCACAGACTACAGGCAACCGGCCAACCGCACGGCCGCAGTCGGCCGCTGAGGCAGATGCGGATTCCGACCACGACGCGTCCATGCGAATCATCGCCGACCTGATCGCCTCGCGCGTCGCGCAGGCCCTTGCCGCCGGCTACCCCTCCTTCGACCACGCCCTCTTCACCGAATAACTCTCCCGGGCTTACGCCCGTTTCCACACCCCAAACCGACCGTAAGCCCGGGAGAATCACCGGAGTGCCAGTCCCTTCCCGGGCATACGCCCGTTTCACCGGCCGGAACCGGCCGTATGCCCGGGAACAACGCCAGCCGCCGCCCCTTCCTCCCGGGCATACGCCCGGTTCCAAGCCTGCTTCCGACCGTATGCCCGGGAGAATCACCGGAGCGTCAGCAGCCTCCCGAACCATCTCGCCCCGTTTCATAGGAGGTGATGACGGATGCCGAGGAGGAATCGGACACCACGAAAGTTCCTATAGGCCTGATTCGGGAGGCTGCTTCGCCCCGCTTTTCGCCCCGTTACAAACGGTCTTTCGAGATTCTTCAAGTAACTTTACGGCTGATGCCATCAAACGCAAAACACTAGATGTAGCAAGGGTTTTGCAGAAAACAAAAGGGTTTCAGGCGAAGCCTGAAACCCTAGGGGCGGATAAGGCGAGATTCGAACTCGCGGAGGAGTTACCCTCACACGCTTTCGAGGCGTGCTCCTTAGACCGCTCGGACACTTATCCATTCGCTACGTAAAACGCAACTTGTCTATTATAAGGCGACATCGCGATTTGGCAAATCGGCAGACTCGCCCGGCGTGGCGCATGTTTCGAGTGTGCTGGCTGTTACTAGGTCGTTCGTGGCCGTTGAGTGTGGCACCCCCCAGTCAGCTTTGCTAGCAGCCTCTCAACCGAGGGGCCAGGTAATCAACGCCTACAGCCGCTGCTCGTGCACGGAGGCGTTCACCCACTGGCTCTGCTTGACGTCGTAGCCGGAGAAGATGCCGATGTCGAGCATGCAGTCGCGGTAGTCGCGCCCGTGCGCGATCGTGATGTAATTGTCGTCGACCATGCGGTTGTGCGTCGGGTCCAAGCCGATCCAACGTCCGTCGTGATAGATCTCGACCCACGCGTGCGTCGCGCCCTCGCCGCCGAGCAGACCGGCAATATAACGCGCGGTGAGCCCCACATGGCGGCACACCGACAGCATCACATGCGCATAATCCTGGCACACGCCCTTGCGCTGGGCGAGCGCCTCCTCGGCCGTCGTGCGAATCGTCGTGGACGCGGGCGTGTAGACGAACGCGTGGAACACCTCGTCCATCACCTCGCGCGCCTGGTCGATCGGCGTCGCGTCGATCGGCAGCGCGGACAGACGAATCTTGCACATCTCGATCATGCGTTCGATACACGGCCCCGGAATCGTCAGCGCCGAGTTGAACCGGTACAGCGGCTTGTAGATCTCCGGCTTGATATGCGCGTTGTCGACGAACGCGATGCCCTTGACCGTGTAGTTGAACATGGTGTGCGGCTCAGGGATGAAGCCGGTCATGACCACCGAATCGAACGAGTCGATCGTCGTTTCGAGATCGACGTGCGGTTCGATGTCCACTTCCACGTCCACGACCTGCTGGCGCGGGCCGGTCGCGGGCACGCAACGCAGCTGGAATCGATGATCGGTGACCGGCGAGCTGAACGACAGCTTCATCTCATAGTCGAACACCAGTTTTTTCATGAAAATACGACTCCTCTAGTGGATGCGACCCGTACCTGCTTGCACATCCACTGTACCGCACACGACGGCCACGGCTTCACGTGCGCCCACGGCCGGGCTCACGGCCATATTCACGGCCGTTTGGCGTCCATGTTCATCGAGCTGAGCGAATTTGCGTCCTTCACGTCGCCGGCGATCGCGCGGCTGTTGAAGTCGTCGAGGAACACCTGTAGCCGTTTGGTCAGCTCCGGGTAGCCACGGTCCGGCAGCTGGCCGAGCAGCCAGCTGATGCCGGACACGAAGCACGACGGCAGCGGTTTGCCGTCGAGCGCGCGCGAATACGTCTCGAGCTTGGCGAGCGGCGCGTCGAGCTCGTCCTCCGGCAGACGGAAGCGCGTGTACAGGTCGATGCGTTCGATGTACTTGCCGATGAAGATGAACGCCTTCAACGTCACGTCAACGGTCGAGTTCTCGACGCCGCCCCAGAACGCGAGCATATCGTCGGCAATGTCGCGCTGGTTGTAGATGTCGCTCGCGTTGGCCGAATGTTCGGCCGCATCGGTGATGTTCGTGACGGCGAGTTCGATGTACTGCAACAGGCGCGAGGTGAGTTCCGGCCGCAGCACAACGGCATTGCGGAACGCGGCGACAATCGCGCTGCGCACCGAATCGGGATTCGTGTCGTCGTACAGGAACGAGTGGATGAAACCGTCGAAGTCCGCGAAGTCCTCGGGCAGGTCGAGGGCACGGGCGAACGGGCGGAACGCGTCCACGTCGGTGTCCATCACGCGGTCGTAGAACGGGAAGAACTGGACGAGCGTGGTGAACGCGCGTTCGGTGTATCGGCCGAGCCAGTACAGGTTGTCGGCCTTCGACGCGGTGACCAGTGACAACGTATGCTTGCGCGAGTGCGGGATCAGGTTCACGGAGGCGACCGATTCGCTGCGCTGCTGTGCACGCTCGTGCGATTCGGTGCCGTGCTCCGGCGCGAGCACCCAAGTGTCCTTGAAGCCGCCGCCCTGCGACGAGTTGACGATCATCTGGCCGGGCACCGACGAGTAGCGGGTCAGACCGGAATACCACACGTGCGTGTTCTGCCCGGTCACGACGAACGCGCGCAGATCGGCCTTGCGCGGGCTCGCCTCGCCGGTTTCCGGGTCGATCACGTCGATGTCGCGGAACTGGATGACCTCCTGCGCGATGAACCGGCGCGGCTCGGCCTTGATCCGGTCGGCCAGTTCCTCACGCGCTGCGGCGTCGAGCGACGAGCCGAACACGACACCGTAACCGCCGGCCTCGGCCACGTCCTTGATCACCAGCTCGCCGATCCGGTCGAGCACCTCCTTGCGATCCTTGTCAAACATCGGCATATACGTCGGCGCATTGTGCAGGATCGGCTCCTCGCCCAGATAGTACTTGATCATCTGCGGCACGAAATAGTAGATAGCCTTGTCGTCGGCTGCACCGTTGCCGGGCGCGTTGATGATCGCAACGTTGCCGGAACGGTACGCCGAGAGCAGTCCGGGCACGCCGATCACCGAATCCGGGTTGAACGCGAACGGATCCAGATACTCGTCCGACAGGCGGCGGTACACCGCGCCCACGCGATGCCGGTTGCCGGCGTAGTCAAGGAAGAACAGCTTGTTGTCGACCACTTCGAGGTCTTCCGGGAACGCCAAAGCCGCGCCGGTCTTCTCGGCGAGGTACGCGTGCTCGAAGAACGCGGAATTGTAACGGCCGGGAGTCAGCACCACGGCAATGCCCTCGGTCGAGACGAAGTCCATCGCCTTGCGCAGCAGGCGCGGATAGTCGCGGTTGTCGCGCACATGCACCTCGCAGAACAGCTTCGGGTTCGTGCGGCGTTCGATGTCGCGCGCGAACAGCGGGTAGCTGGCGCCGGACGGGATGCGAAGGTTGTCTTCGAGCACCCACCAGCGGCCGTCCTCGCCCTGCACGAGGTCCTCGCCGGCGATGTGCGCGAAGATGCCGCCGGGAGGGGTGACGCCGTTGACCTGCGGGAAGTAGCCGGCCGACGTGTACACGTATTCCTCGGGGATGATGCCGTCGTGGATGATGCGCTTGTCGGAGTAGATGTCCTTGAGGTACGCGTTGAGCGCGTTGACGCGCTGCTTCAAGCCTGCTTCGAGCTGGTCGAATTCATCGGATTCGATGATGCGCGGGATCGGGTCGTACGGGAACAGTCGGTCGTGGTACTCGCCGTTCTTGTACACGCCGAACCGCACGCCGTTGCGGCTCAGCTCGCGGTTGATCGCCTCGCGGCGGTTGACCAGTTCGCCTGCCAGATTGATCGCCGATGCAGCCATTTCGCTCCTCGCCTTCGTCCGTCCGTTCGTTGCCACGACCGTCACGCGGGCACGGTGGCATGTGCCGCATGTACGGTTTCGCGGGCGGCGATTGGTCTGCCGGCTCGCTCGTGCAAGCGCACGCTTACGCCGCGGCCATCGCCATGAATACGCGTTACGCTAGTCGCACGCGGTTACCGGACGGGGGCGAATGTGTTACGGGCGTGCTACAGCGTGCGCTTGGCGCGGATGGCTTCGGCGCGGGACGCGAGCTGGTCGTCGGGCGGGTACTGGATGTGTTCGAGCGTGAGGCCCTGCGGCGCGATCGGGCCGGTGGAGCCTTCGCGCAGCGGCGTCGCCATTTTGTCGGCGAACCAGTCCAGCGAACGTTTGCCGATACCGACCTGCACGCAGCCGTTCACCAGTGATCGCACCATGTTGCGGGCAAACGCGTCGGCCACGATCGTGAAACACAGCAGTCCGGACTCGACTGCCGGAGTACGGTACCGCTCCCCCATCGCCGCGTCGATCAGCGGACGGACCGGAATCCGTCGCCAGTACGCGGTCTTGACCTCGCGGATCGTCGTGCCGCCCGGGTTGGGCGTCGCGAACGAACCGAAATCATGCAGGCCGATCGTCATCGCGGCCGCCTCGTTCATCGCGGCGATGTCAAGATCGTCGTCAATGTGCAGCACGAAGCCGCGCGTGCGCGGGTCGACTTCGGACGCGCGGTCGGCGATTCGGTAGACGTAGGTACGTTCGAGTGCGGAGAAGCGGGCGTCGAATCCGTCCGGCGCGGGCGTGATGTCGCGGATCGTGATGTCGGACGGCAGGAGACGCTGCATGCGGCGGGTCAGTGCGACGGTCGGCGGCACGTCCATGTGACCGACCGCGCGGGCGAGAATGCTCGGGGAGATGTCGACGTGGCAGACCTGATGGCTGGCGTGGACGCCGGTGTCGGTGCGACCGGCGACGACCAGACGCAGCGGTTCGGCCTGTGATTCAGGCGATGCGGGATCGGTCGGCACGCGCAGGATCTTGTGCAGCGCGGCTTCGATCTCGCCCTGCACGGTTCGTAGGGTGGGCTGCTTCGCCCACCCGTAGAAGCCGCCGCCGTCATATGCCAAGTCGATGCGCAATCTCATGAGGCACCATCATAATGCTGAAATGGCCGTTATCGGGTCCGATAACGGCCATTTCAGCATGCAGAAGGGGTCGGGAACCCGGTTGGATTCCCGACCCCTTCAGTTGGTTGTGGTCTAGCTCACTCGGCGTTCTCGGCCGGGGCTTCCGCGGTTTCGGCCGGAGCCTCAACCGGAGCCTCGGTGGCCTCGGCAGCCGGAGCGGCCTCTTCCGCAACCTTGGTCGCGGCTTCGGCTTCCTTCACGACGGCCTTCTTGGCGACCGGCTCGGTGACGAGCTCGATGATCGCGGCCGGAGCGGAATCGCCCTTGCGCGGGGCGATCTTCACGATGCGGGTGTAGCCGCCCTCGCGCTGCTCCATCTGCTCGGCGATCTCGGTGAAGAGGGCGTGCACGACGGACTTGTTGCGGATGACGCGCATCACGCGACGGCGGGAGTGCAGATCACCGCGCTTCGCGAAGGTGATCAGGCGCTCGGCCAGCGGACGGAGGCGCTTGGCCTTCGGCAGCGTGGTGACGATGCGGCCGTTCTGGAACAGGCTGGTGGCCATGTTCGCGAGCATCAGGCGCTCGTGGGCCGGGCTGGAGGCCAGACGCGGGCCCTTCTTGGGTGTAAGCATGAATTACTCCTTGAATGCCCCGCCGCACTCAGGTGGGCATGTGCCCGAACGTCCGGGCGCGGCGGAGTGATTGGTCAAAAGCGGAAACTCACTCGTCTTCCGGCGAGTAGAAGGTGCCGCCCTCGAGGTTGGTGGTATCGAAGCCCAGCGGCGAGGCCTTGAGCGACAGGCCCAGGGTCTGCAGCTTGTCCTTGACCTCATCGATCGACTTCATACCGAAATTGCGGATGTCGAGCAGGTCCTGCTCGGTGTGGTTGACCAGCTCGCCGATCGTGTGGATGCCCTCGCGCTTGAGGCAGTTGTAGCTGCGCTGCGTGAGGTTGAGATCCTCGATCGGAACGGCCATCTCGGGGTTGGTTTCCTCGGCCACCGGAGCCGGGCCGACCTCGACGCCTTCGGCCTGGGTGTTGAGCTCGCGGCACAGGCCGAAGAGCTCCACCAGGGTCGAACCGGCGGAAGCGACCGCGTCACGCGGCGAAATGGCGGGCTTGGTCTCCACGTCCAGAATGAGCTTGTCGAAGTCCGTGCGCTGTTCCACACGGGTGGCCTCGACCTTGTAGCTCACCTTGAGCACCGGGGAGTAGATCGAGTCGACCGGGATACGGCCGATCTCGTCGTTGTCCTGCTTGTTCATCTGCGCCGGCACGTAGCCGCGGCCGCGCTCGACGGTGAACTCGATCTCGAGTTCGCCATCCTCGGCCAGGGTCGCGATGTGCATCTCCGGGTTGGCGATGGTCACGCCGGCCGGCGGGGTGATGTCACCCGCGGTGGCTTCGCCTTCGCCGCTCTTGCGCAGATACATGACGACCGGCTCGTCGTACTCGCTGGTGAGCACGATGCCCTTGATGTTGAGCAGGATCTCGGTCACGTCCTCCACGACACCCGGCAGAGTGGTGAACTCGTGCAGGGCGCCGGAGATACGAACCGAAGTCACAGCCGCGCCCGGGATCGAGCTCAGGAGGGTACGGCGCAGGGAGTTGCCCAGCGTATAGCCGAAACCAGGCTCAAGAGGCTCGATGGTGAAGCGGGAGCGCTGCGGGTTGAGGACTTCCTCGGTCAGTGTCGGACGCTGTGCGATAAGCACTGTGTTATCCTTTCAGCTTCTGGTCGGTGGTGCACTCACCGGCCAGGCAAGCGGCTTTGGATGAATTGCTATGTCTAGTGCTCAGACGGCTCAGACGCGACGACGCTTCGGCGGACGAACGCCGTTGTGCGCCTGCGGGGTGACGTCGGTGATGGAACCGACCTCAAGGCCAGCGGACTGCAGGGAACGGATGGCGGTCTCACGACCGGAACCCGGGCCCTTGACGAACACGTCGACCTTCTTCAGACCGTGCTCCATCGCCTTGCGGGCGGCGGACTCGGCGGCCATGCCGGCAGCGTACGGCGTGGACTTGCGGGAACCCTTGAACCCGACGTCGCCACCGGACGCCCAGGACACGACGGCACCGGACGGATCAGTGATCGAGATGATCGTGTTGTTGAAAGTGGACTTGATGTGAGCCTGGCCCACCGGGATCGACTTGCGGTCGCGGCGACGGACAGGCTTACGAGCGGCTTGCTTTGCAGCTGCCATTGATCCTCGTTTCCTAGTACGAACTTATTTGTCTGTCCAAACGATGGAACGTGACGTCCCGTGGCTTGGACGAGCCACCTACTACTTGGTGGCCTTCTTCTTTCCGGCGACCGTGCGCTTCGGGCCCTTGCGGGTGCGGGCGTTGGTCTTGGTGCGCTGACCGCGCACGGGCAGACCCTTACGGTGACGCATGCCCTGATAGCAGTTGATCTGGATCTTACGACGGATGTCCGCGTCGATTTCACGACGCAGATCGCCTTCGATCTTGTAGTTGCCCTCAAGATAGTCACGCAGCGTGATCAGCTGCTCATCCGTCAGATCCTTGACGCGGGTGTCCGGGTTGATACCGGTCGCGGCAAGCGTTTCCTTCGCACGAGTGCGACCCACACCGAAGATGTAGGTGAGGGCGATTTCAATGCGCTTCTCATTGGGGATGTCGACTCCGGCAAGACGTGCCATTGCGATTCCTTCTGTGTTCCGCAGGTCGTGCACCGAGTCGTCCGGTTTCCCGGCCCGGGCCTGCGTACCCGGGGTTCAAGCAAGCCTCTCGGGAGAGACTCGCCTGTGACTCAGCGCCTGATTAATTGGTGCCGCTGGATCTGCTCTCAGCCCTGACGCTGCTTGTGGCGCGGGTTCGTGCAGATCACCATGACGCGGCCGTGACGACGGATCACGCGGCAGTTTTCGCAGATCCTCTTCACACTAGGGCTGACCTTCATGGTTTTCCTTTACTTGTACCTTTACTTGTAGCGGTACGTAATCCTTCCGCGGTTCAGATCGTACGGACTCATTTCGAGCACCACGCGATCCTGCGGCAGGATACGAATGTAGTTCTTGCGCATCTTGCCGGAGATCGTGGCGAGCACGATGTGCTTGTTCTCAAGTTCGACGCGGAACATCGCGTTCGGCAGTGCTTCCACTACCTGACCTTCGACTTCAATCACACCGTCTTTTGCCATGAGCCTCGTTATCCGTTCCTCGGGACAATTACCGTTAGTGAGTCCGAAGACACACCAACGGAATAATATACACGAACACGGGGATTACGACACGCCGCGGTCGCCCGCTCGGCAGGCGACCGCGCGAGGAGCCGGACAGTCCAGTGGACTGTCCGGCGACGGAGCCATCCGTTTCCCGCACCCGGCCACCTCAACCCGGATACAACAATGGGCAGCCCTTAAGCTGCCCATTTGATATGCCCAGACGGTCATCCGTCCGACGTTCCCCTGTCATTGTCATTTCGACCGAGGCAAAGCCGAGCGGAGAAATCTTTCCGATGTCGAATCCGTCCGTAAGATTTCTCGACTCCGCTTCGCTGCGCTCGAAATGACAGAACCGAGGAGGTCTCAGGCCTCGAGCGCCTTGACGATGTTGGCCTGGATCGCGTCGATCTCGCCGACGCCGTCGATGGCGACGAGCTGGCCGCGCTGCTGGTAGATGTCGAGCAGCGGGGCAGTTTCCTTCGCATAGGTGGCCAGGCGCTTGGCGATGGCCTCCGGGGTGTCGTCGGAACGGCCCTGCTCCTTGGCGCGCTTGGCGATGCGCTCCATGAGCACGTCGTGGTCGGCGTCGAGGGCGACGACCTTATCGAGCGGGGTGCCCAGCTCCTCGAGCATCGCGTCGAGCGCCTCGACCTGGGAGGCGTTGCGCGGGTAGCCGTCGAGGATCCAGCCGTTCTTGGCGTCATCCATCGCCAGACGGTCCTTGACGATCTTGTTGGTCAGCTCGTCCGGAACCAGTTCGCCCTTGTCGGTGTACTTGAGGGCCTCAAGACCCAGCTCGGTCTTGTTCTTGATGTTGTAGCGGAAGATGTCGCCGGTGGAGATGGCCGGGATGCCGAAGTGCTCGGCGAGCAGTGCGGCCTGAGTGCCCTTGCCCACGCCCTGCGGGCCCATGATGAGAAGACGCATGTCTTGGTTCCTTTGCTGATGTGTTGGATGTTTGGAAACGGATGGCTCCGTCACTGGACAGTCCACAGGACTGTCCAGTTCCTCGCGCGGCCGCCTGCCCATCGCGGGCGGCCAGGAGCCGAGAAAATCCTTACTTGCCTTCGACGTGATCCACGTTCTCGAGCAGGAAGCCGGTGTACTGGAACTGCTCGGTCTGGGCCTTGGCCTGACGCAGCGTGTCAAGGCCGACGCCCGCGATGATCAGGATGGTCGTGCCGCCGAACGGCAGTTGCGTGTTGAGCTGCAGGCCCATGATGAGCACGGTCGGGATGAGCGCCACGAACAGCAGGTAGACGGCACCCACCGTGTTCAGACGGTTCATCACGTAGCTCAGGTAGCGGCTGGTGGCGCTGCCGGCGCGGATGCCCGGGATGAAGCCGCCGTACTGCTTCATGTTGTCGGCGGTCTCGTCCGGGTTGAACGTGATCTCGGTGTAGAAGAAGCAGAAGAACACGATCATCAACGCGTACAGGCCGATGTACCACACGGACGTGGTGTTGGCGAGGTTGTTGTTGATCCACTTAACCCAGCTCTGGTCGGAGTTGCCGAACTGGGCGATCAGGGTCGGGATGGCGAGGATCGAGGACGCGAAGATCGGCGGGATGACGCCGGACATGTTGATCTTGAGCGGCAGGTAGGTGGACGATCCGCCGTACATCTTGCGGCCGATCATACGGCGCGTGTACTGAACCGGGATACGACGCTGGCACAGTTCGACGAAGTCGACGAAGATCAGGATGACGAGCAGCACGCCGGCGACGATCGCGAACTTCGGCCAGTTGCCGTCGGTGCCGTTCGTGCCCCAGCCGATCTCCCACAGCTGCGGCAGGAAGCCGGAGCAAATGGACATGAAGATCAAGATGGACATGCCCTGGCCGATGCCCTTGTCGGTGATCAATTCGGCCATCCACATGATCAGGCCGGTGCCGCCGGTCATGATGAGAACCATGACGACGAGGTTCCACACGGAGCCGTCCGGGATGACCTGGGAGCAGGCGTAGTTGAACAGCGCGCCAGAGCGGGCGGTGACGAGGATGGTGGTGGACTGCAGCACCGCAAGGCCAATGGTGAGATAACGAGTGTACTGCGTCAGCTTCGCCTCGCCGGACTGGCCTTCCTTGTGCAGGGCCTCGAAGCGCGGGATGACGACGCGCAGCAGCTGCACGACGATGGACGCGGTGATGTACGGCATGACGCCCAGCGCGAAGATCGACAGCTGGAGCATGGCACCGCCGGAGAACAGGTTGACCAGGCCAATGAAGTTCTCGGACGCGGTCTTCATCGTGCCCACGCACTCCTGCACGACCTTGTAATCAACACCCGGCGTCGGAATGAACGATCCGATGCGGTAGATGATGATCATGCCGAAAACGAACAGTATCTTATTTCGTAGCTCTTTGGTACGGAAGGCCTGGATTAACGTCCTCACCTGGGTTCCTTTCCATATGTGCGCCCCATGCGCACCCGTCCGGACAGACTCTAACCGACGAGTCTAGCGTACAGTGTCTACCTCTGCTCCCATGCAGCGGCCGTTCTGTCCATAATTTATCGTGCGATCATACGAAACGACCCCCGCCGCGACGAATCGCGGACGAGGGTCATTGTTCGTATCGCAGTGCGGTTGCCCCGCGAGGGTAGGAACTACTCCTCGGAGACGGAACCGCCAGCGGCCTCGATCTTGGCCTTGGCCGATGCGGAGGCCTTCACGCCCTTGATGTTGAGCGCAACGGTGACTTCACCGTCGCCCAGCACCTTGACGGGCTGGTTGGCGCGCACGGCACCCTTGGCGACCAGATCGGCGACGGTCACGTCGCCACCGGCCGGGAAGAGCTTGGCGAGAGCGGCCACGTTCACGACCTGGAACTCCTGCTTGAAGGGGTTCTTGAAGCCACGGAGTTTCGGCAGGCGCATGTACAGCGGCAGCTGGCCACCTTCGAAGCCCGGGCGAACCTGGTAACGCTTCTTGGTGCCCTTGTCGCCACGGCCCGAGGTCTTACCCTTGGAGCCTTCACCGCGGCCAACGCGGATGCGATCCTTCTTGGCGCCCGGAGCCGGACGCAGATCGTGCATCTGCAGGATAGTGGTTTCTTCTTCTGCCATAATCAGTCGACCTCCTCAACGGTGACCAGGTGGCGCACCGTCAGGATCATGCCGCGAGTGCTCTTGTTGTCCTCGAGGACAACGCTCTGGCCGATCTTGCGCAGACCGAGGGTCTGAGCGGTGGCGCGCTGCTTGGGCGTACGGTTCACCAGACCGTGGTGCAGGGTGATCTTCAGGTTAGCCATCTATCACTCACCATCCTTCTGCTGAGCCTGAGCGGCGGCCGCAGCCTCTTCGCGAGCCTTGCGGGCCTCGTCGATGCCAGCGGCGCGAGCACGCAGCAGGGCATCCGGAGCGACCTCGTTGAGGGCCAGACCACGGCGGGCCGCGATCTCTTCCGGATCTTCGAGCTGCTTGAGGGCGGCCACGGTGGCGCGAACCATGTTCACGGCGGTGGCGGAGCCCATCGACTTGGTCAGGATATCGGTGATGCCGGCGCACTCCATGACGGCGCGGACCGGACCACCAGCGATAACGCCGGTACCCGGGGCAGCCGGGCGCAGCAGCACAGTGCCGGCGGCGTCGTGGCCGATCACCGGGTGGGTGACGGTGCCGCGGACGCGCGGGACGGTGAACATGTGCTTCTTGGCGTCGAGCTGGCCCTTGGCGATAGCGGCCGGGACCTCGCGGGACTTACCGTAGCCAACGCCGACGGTGCCGTTGCCGTCACCGACGACCACGAGCGCGGCGAAGCTGAACGTACGGCCGCCCTTGTGGGTCTTGGACACACGGTTGATGGTCACCACGCGGTCGAGCAGCTCATCGCCCTGCTTCTCTTCGCGACGGTTGCGACGCTCGCCACGACGGCCTTCGCCGCGCTGGCCACGACGGGACTTGCGGTCCTCGTTCGCGTTGTTGGTCTCAGCCGCCTCAGTGTTCTGAGTTTCTTCAGCCACTTGGGTTTCCTTCTGAGTTTCGTCGCTCACAGTGCCAGACCTCCCTCGCGGGCGCCTTCAGCGACAGCTGCAACGCGACCGGTGTACTTGTTGCCGCCACGGTCGAAGACGACGGCCTCAATGCCAGCGGCCTTGGCCTTCTCGGCCAGCAGCTCACCGACCTTCTTGGCGGCCTCGACCTTGGTGCCCTCGAAACCGGCGAAATCGGCGGTCAGCGTGGACGCGGAGGCAAGAGTGATGCCCTTGGTGTCGTCAACGATCTGGGCGACCATGTGACGGTTGGAGCGGGAGACAACGAGACGCGGCATTTCCGGGGTGCCGAAGATGCGCTTGCGGATGCGGGCGTGACGGCGCTTGAGCGCGACCTTCTTGCCCTTACCGAGAATCTGAACGCTCATATCACTTACCAGCCTTTCCAGCCTTGCGCAGGATGTGCTCGTCAGCGTACTTGATGCCCTTGCCCTTGTAGGGTTCCGGAGCACGAAGCTTGCGGATGTTGGCCGCAGCCTGGCCGACAGCCTGCTTGTCGGTGCCCTTGACGATCACCGTGTTGGCGTTCGGGACCTCGAACTCGATGCCTTCGGCCGGATCCACGGTGATGGTGTGGGAGTAACCGAGAGCGAACTCGATGCTCTTGCCCTTGAGGGTGGCGCGGTAACCGGTACCAACGATCTGCAGGGTCTTGGCGTAGCCTTCGTGCACGCCCTTGACCATGCTGGCGACGATGGCGCGGGCCAGACCGTGCTTGGCACGGGTCGGACGCAGGTCATCGGCCGGGGTGAGGACGATCTCGTTGCCCTCGACCACAGCGGTGATGCCTTCAGGAATGACGTAGGAGTCGGAACCCTTCGCGCCCTTGGCCGAGAAGTTCTGACCGTCGATAGTGACTTCCACGCCGGCCGGGATGGCGACGGGGAGCTTACCAATATGCGATGCCATGATCTAGCTCTCCTTTCTCACCACACGAAAGCGACGATTTCGCCGCCGATGCCCCGGTCGAGGCATTCCTTCTGGGTCATCAATCCCGAGCTGGTCGAGATGATGGCGATACCGAGACCACCGAGCGGCATCGGCAGCGCGTCGGACTTCGCGTAGCGACGCAGGCCCGGCTTGGAAATGCGCTTGATGCCCTGGATGGAGCGCTCGCCGTTCGGACCGTACTTGAGGGTGACCTCAAGAGTCTGGCCGACCTTGGCTTCCTTGGCGGTGAAGTCCTTGATGTAGCCTTCACGCTTCAGGATCTCGGCGATGTTCGCCTTGAACTTGGAGTACGGCATGTCCACGGTCTCGTGCTTTGCCGCGCTCGCATTACGCAGACGCGTAAGCATGTCTGCGATAGGATCTGTCATTGTCATTTGGGCTGTTGCCCTTTCTCGCTATGGTTTCCGCCGCCCTCACGCCCGGCCATGATGGCACGGGCGATCGGGCCGCGGACCTTCAGCGTCGATGTTTACCAACTGGACTTCGTAACGCCGGGCAGCTCGCCGCGGTGAGCCTTCTCGCGAAGGCAGATGCGGCACAGGCCGAACTTGCGGTAGACGGAGTGGGGACGACCACAAACCTGGCAGCGCGTGTAAGCGCGAACCTTGAACTTCGGCTTGGCGGCCGCCTTGTTCTTCAGAGCGGTTTTTGCCATATCAGTTCTCCTTGAAGGGGAAGCCGAGGTGCTTGAGAAGCACGGAAGCTTCCTTGTCGTCCTTGGTGGAGGTCACCACGGTGATGTCCATACCACGCTGGTGATCGATCGAATCCGGATCGATCTCGTGGAACATGGACTGCTCGGTGAGACCAAAGTTGTAGTTGCCCTGGCCGTCGAACTGCTTGCCGTTGATGCCGCGGAAATCGCGGATACGCGGCAGAGCCAGGGTCAGCAGACGATCCAGGAACTCCCACATGCGGTCGCCACGCAGGGTGACGTACGCACCGATGGCCTGGCCCTCACGCAGGTGGAACTGCGCGACGGACTTCTTGGCCTTGGTGATCTTCGGCTTCTGGCCGGTGATCAGGGTGAGGTCCTTGACCGCGCCTTCGATGAGCTTGGAGTCGCGGGCAGCGGCACCGACGCCCATGGAGACGACGACCTTCTGGATGCGGGCCACCTGCATCGGGTTGGAGTAGTTGAACTCCTTCTCGAGCTCGGGGATGATGACCTCGTTGTACTTCTGCTTCAGGCGCGGGGTCGCCGGCGCCTCAACGGTCGTATCGGTCATGCCAGCTCCTTTCCGGACTTCTTGGCCACGCGCACGCGCACGGTCTTCACCTTGCCGTCACGAGCCTCTTCCTTCACCACAACGCCCACGCGGGTCGGCTGCTTGGTCTCCGGGTCGATCAGCATCACGTTGGAGCGATGGATCGGAGCCTCGACGGAGACGATGCCGGACTGCTGGCCCTGCTGCGTGGCGCGGACGTGCTTCTTGACGATCTGCACGCCCTCGACGATCAGACGATCGTCGGCCAGCACACGGGTGACCTTGCCTTCCTTGCCCTTGTCCTTGCCGCGAATGACCTTGACCAGGTCGCCGCTCTTGATCTTGGCTACCATGTCAGATCACCTCCGGAGCGAGGGACACGATACGCATGAAGCGCTTGTCGCGCAGCTCACGAGCGATCGGTCCGAAGATACGAGTGCCCTTCGGTTCACGGCCGGAGCCGAGAATGACGGCGGCGTTCTCGTCGAACTTGATGTAGGAGCCGTCCACACGACGGTGCTCCTTGACGGTGCGGACGACGACGGCCTTGACCACGTCGCCCTTCTTGACCGAGCCGCCAGGGATCGCGTCCTTGACGGAGGCGACGATCACGTCGCCCAGATCGGCATAGCGTCGCTTCGATCCGCCGAGCACGCGGATGCAGAGGAGTTCCTTCGCACCCGTGTTGTCGGCGACATGAAGCCGCGTTTCCTGCTGAATCATTGATTCTCCTTAGCCGAGCTGGTTCTCCCCGAGCACCCCGCCCACCTGTACTAGCATGGGCGGGGTGACTCGCGGAGCCTTGCCGAACTTGTTACTTAGCGCGCTCGATGATGGATTCGAGACGCCAACGCTTGGTCTTGCTCAGGGGCCGAGTCTCCATAATACTCACGAGGTCGCCAACGTGCGCGTCGTTGTGTTCATCATGGGCCTTGACCTTCTTGGTGGAACGAACGACCTTGCCGTACAGCGGGTGGGTCGAACGCTGCTCGAGCTCGACGGTGATCGTCTTGTCCATCGCTTCGGACACGACGTAACCGCGACGAACCTTGCGGAAGTTACGCTCTTCAGCCATTAGTTCTCCTCAGCTTTCGTATCGGATGCCTCGGGCGCCTGGCTGATGCCGAGCTCACGCTCGCGCAGGACGGTGTACATCCTGGCGATGTCGTGCTTGACCGCCTTGAGGCGGGCAGTGTTGTCGAGCTGACCGGTCGCGTGCTGGAAGCGCAGGTTGAACAGCTCTTCCTTCGACTTCTTGAGGAAACCTTCGATCTCCTCGTTGGTCTTCTCGTTCAGATTCTTGATTGCATATTCAGCGGTACCGACTGCCATCAGATATCACCACCTTCACGAGCGATAATGCGGCACTTCATCGGGAGCTTGTCGATGGCGCGGCGCAGGGCCTCGCGAGCGACGTCCTCGGAAACGCCACCGATCTCGAACATCACGCGGCCCGGACGCACGTTGGCGATCCAGAACTCCGGGGTGCCCTTACCGGAACCCATTCGGGTGCCCAGCGGCTTCTTGGTCAGCGGGCGATCCGGGAAGATCGTGATCCACACACGGCCACCACGCTTGATGTAACGGGTCATGGCGATACGGGCGGCCTCGATCTGACGGTTGGTCACGTAGGCCGGCGCGAGCGCCTGAATGCCGAAATCGCCGAACGCGATCTCGTTGCCGCCCTTGGACATGCCAGAGCGGACCGGACGATGCTGCTTGCGGTACTTAGTCCTCTTCGGGATAAGCATCAGTTCACTCCTTAGTTTCCGTTGCGGCAGGAGCCTCAGCGGCGGCGGTCTCGGCCTTCGGGGCCTCGGCCTGCTGCTGGGCGGCAGCGTTGCGGTTGCCACGGCGCGGGCGGCGATCGCCACCACGGCGGCCCGGACGGCTGTTCTGCTGCGCCTGCTGCTGCTCTTCGAACTCACGCTCGGTCATGTCGCCCTTGTAGATCCACACCTTGACGCCGATGCGGCCGTAGGTGGTCTTGGCCTCGAAGAAGCCGTAATCGATCAGGGCGCGCAGGGTCTGCAGCGGAACGCGACCCTCGCGGTAGAACTCCGAACGGCTCATTTCCGCACCGCCGAGACGGCCGGAGAGCTTGATACGGATGCCCTTGGCGCCGGCGCGCATCGCGTCCTGCTGAGCCTTGCGCATCGCGCGACGGAAGGTCACGCGGTTGGTCAGCTGTTCGGCGATGCCCTGAGCGACGAGCTGGGCGTCCAGAGCGGCGTTCTTGACCTCGAAGATGTTGAGCTGGACCTGCTTGCCGGTGAGCTTCTCGAGCTTGGCGCGAACCTTCTCAGCCTCAGCGCCACGGCGGCCGATCACGATGCCCGGACGAGCGGTGTGGATGTCCACACGCACGCGGTCGCGGGTGCGCTCGATGACGATGCGGGACACGCCCGCACGCTCGAGGTCCTTGTTCATTTCCTTGCGGATCTTGTCATCCTCGAGGACGAAGTCGCTGTAGCGCTCGCCAGGCTTGTTGGAATCGGAGAACCACTTGGAACGATGGTTTTCAGTGATGCCCAGACGATAGCCAAAGGGATTGATCTTCTGACCCATCTTTAGCGGGCTCCTTCCTTGGTAGCGACAACGACCGTGATGTGAGCGGTGCGCTTGTTGATACGAGCGGCACGGCCCTGGGCGCGGGCGCGGAAACGCTTGAGCGTCACGCCTTCGTCCACATAGGTCTCCTTGATGACCAGATCGTTCTCGCGGAACGGCTCACCGGCCTTGTCGGCCTTGACGCGAGCGTTGGCGATGGCGCTCTCGAGGACCTTGCGAACCGGCAGGGACGCGTCCTGAGGAGCGAACTTGAGGATGGTGACGGCTTCGGTCGCCTGCTTGCCGCGGATGAGGTCGACCATGCGGCGAGCCTTGCGCGGCGTCACGCGGACGTGACGAGCGATTGCTTTAGCTTCCATGTTCTATTCCTTATCCTTTAGCGGCGGGCCTTCTTGTCGTCCTTCACATGACCCTTGAAGGTCTTGGTCGGGGCGAACTCACCGAGCTTGTGACCGACCATGGCCTCGGTGACGAACACCGGGACATGCTTGCGGCCATCGTGAACAGCGAACGTGTGTCCGATGAAATCAGGGGTGATCATCGAACGGCGGGACCACGTCTTGATGACGTTGTGGGTGCCCTTCTCGTTCTGCTCGTCGACTTTCTTCTGCAGGTGGGCGTCGACGAAGGGGCCCTTCTTGATGCTACGAGTCATCTACTCGACACTCCCTTACTTGCGGTTCTTACCATTCGGACGACGACGAACAATCATCTTGTTCGAAGCCTTCTTCGGACGGCGAGTACGAACTTCGCCCTTGCCCCACGGAGACACCGGCGGCTTACCACCGCGGGTACGACCACCGTGCGGGTGATCGACCGGGTTCATGGACTCACCACGGGTCCACGGACGCTTGCCGATCCAGCGGGCGCGGCCGGCCTTGCCGAGCTGGATGTTGGCGTGATCGGAGTTGCCGACCTCACCAACGGTCGCGCGGCAGCGGGCGTCGACGTTGCGGATTTCGCCGGACGGCATACGCAGCTGGGCGTAGGCGCCATCCTTGGCGACGAGCTGAACGGCGGCACCGGCGGAACGCGCGATCTTCGCGCCGCCCAGCGGCTTGAGCTCGATGGCGTGGACCACGGTACCGGTCGGGATGTTCTTCAGCGGCAGGTTGTTGCCCGGCTTGATATCGGCGTTCTCGCCGGTCTCAATGCGGTCGCCCTGCTTGACGCCTTCCGGAGCGATGATGTAGCGCTTCTCACCATCGGCGTAGTGCAGCAGCGCGATGCGGGCGGAGCGGTTCGGGTCGTACTCGATGTGAGCGACGACTGCGGGCACGCCATCCTTGTCCCAGCGACGGAAGTCGATGAGACGGTAGGCGCGCTTGTGGCCGCCACCGCGGTGACGGGAGGTCATACGACCGTAGGAGTTACGACCGCCGGTCTTGGTCAGCTTGCGAACCAGCGACTTCTCAGGCGTGGAGCGCGTCAGATCGGAGAAGTCCGAGACAGACGCGTTACGGCGGCCAGCAGTCGTCGGCTTATAAACGCGGATAGCCATAATGTAGTTCTTCCTTTAACTTTTCTCGGCTAGCCTTCAGTTGCCGAAGATGTCGATCGTCTGGCCCTCGGCGACGGTCACGATTGCACGCTTCTGGGAAACGCGCTGGCCGAAGCCGAAACGGGTGCGCTTGCGCTTGCCGTCACGGTTGAGGGTGTTGACGTTCGTCACCTTCACCTTGAAGATCTCTTCGATAGCCTGCTTGATCTGCACCTTGTTCGCGTCCTGGGCCACCACGAAGGTGTACTGGCCACGATCGGAGAGCGCGTAGCTCTTCTCGGAGACGACAGGCTTGAGGATGACGTCGTGTGCGGGCTTGTGGATTGCGACCATTTAAGATCAGTCCTCCTTCGCGGCCGGCTCGGTCTTGCCCGCGAGGAAAGCATCGAGGCCTTCCTGGGTGAAGACGACATACTGAGCCGTGACCACATCGTACGTGTTGAGCTGATCGGCGAAGATCGGGTGGACGGTCGGGATGTTGCGGACCGACAGCCACTCGTTGATGTTCTCGCGGGACAGCACCACGGTGGTGAACTTGTTCTCGGTGATCGGGGACAGCGCGGCGACGGCGGCCTTGGTGGACGGGGTATCGGTGATACCGAAGTTCACCACGGCGACGCGGCCGGCGTTCGCACGATCGGACAGGACGTAGCGCAGAGCCGCGGCCTTCATCTTCTTGGGGGTGCGCTGCGAGTAGTCGCGCGGCTGCGGACCGAACACGGTGCCGCCGTGGTACCACTGCGGGGCGCGGATGGAGCCCTGGCGGGCACGACCGGTGCCCTTCTGCTTCCACGGCTTCTTGCCGCCGCCGGAGACCATGCCACGAGTCTTGGTGGCGTGGGTGCCGGCGCGGGCAGCAGCGAGCTGAGCCACAACGACCTGGTGGATCAGCGGGACGCGGGAGGCGACCTCTTCGGCGGTGTGGCCGAAGATCTCAGCCGGGACCTCGACGGTGCCGGTGGTAGCGCCCTGGGCGTCAGACACGTTCAGAGTAACGTTTGCCATGATTGATCAGACTCCCCTTACTTCACTGCCGTGCGGACGAGAACGATGCCGCCCTTCGGGCCCGGGATCGCGCCCTTGATGGCGAGAATGCTGTTCTCGGCATCCGCGGACATGACGGTCAAGCCCTGAGCGGTCGCGGTCACGTGACCCATGCGGCCGGCCATACGCTTGCCCTTGAGAATACGGCTCGGGGTAGCGCATGCGCCGACAGAGCCGGGGCGACGCTCGTTCTTGTGAGAGCCGTGAGAACGACGGTAGGACTTGAAGCCCCAGCGCTTGATGGTGCCGGCGAAGCCCTTGCCCTTGGTGGTGCCGGTGACGTCGACTTCAGAGCCTTCCGGGAAGAACTCGATGGAGAGCTCCTGGCCCGGCTCGTACTCGGCGGCGTCCTCGGTGCGCACCTCGACGAGGTGACGGCGCGGGGTCACGCCAGCCTTGGCGAAGTGGCCGGCGAGCGGCTTGGTCACCTTGGTGGGATCGATCTGGCCGTAGCCGATCTGAACAGCCTTGTAACCGTCGGTCTCTTCGGACTTGACGGCGGTCACCACGTTGGTGGACACATCAACGAGGGTGACGGGGACGAAGAAACCGTTCTCGTCCCAGACCTGAGTCATGCCGAGCTTCTTGCCCAGCAGAGCCTTGTGGCTACCTCTCTGCGAAGTCATAGTGGTTCCCTCCTCCCTTACAGCTTGATCTCGATGTTGACATCTGCGGGCAGATCAATGTGCATCAGGGAGTCCACGGCCTTCGGGGTCGGGTCCACGATGTCGATGAGGCGCTTGTGAGTGCGCATCTCGAAGTGCTCGCGAGAATCCTTGTACTTGTGAGGAGAACGAATAACAACAAAGACGTTCTTCTCGGTCGGGAGCGGAACCGGGCCAACCACAGTTGCACCCGCGTTCGTCACCGTTTCGACGATCTTCTTCGCCGATTGGTCGATGACCTCGTGGTCATAGGACTTAAGCCTGATGCGGATTTTCTGTCCCGCCATTGCCGTCCGCCCTTTCTAGCGATTCGTGTACTGTTTACCAGCCTGCTTCGAGGGCACCGGAGGACCTGGCCGCAGCAAGGCACACCCCATGCGAGATGATTCTTGTGGCCAAACCACATCAGTGCGCGGCATCCGGGCTTCCACTGGCGTGGGTTTCCGTTCCGCGCTCGCTTTTTTGATTCCAATTTGCGAGCCCAAATCAGGCAACTTGTTTATTAAAGCACTAGGTATGGCCTTAATGAACTCGGGCGTGTCGCGACTGCGACACGCCCTTCGTGCTGTCATATTTCCTCATCCTCCCTACCGGTCGTCTTCGGCGTTGCCTACCGGAAACCCACCGGGTCCCCCGCCTTAACGACTCCGCAGTCGTGTCGCGACCGCGATATGCCCTTCTCGCTGTCATATTTCCTCGGCCTTCCCTACCGGTCGCCCTTGGCGTCGCCTACGAAGAGCCCACAGGACTCTTCGCTTCACGGCTCCGCAGGCGAGCCGCCGCACTCCCCCTCCTGAGGCTGACTCATATCCTATATTCATCACGACCAATCACGAGCTAACGCCATCCGGGACGCTACACAGCATCGCGCGTTCGCTGCCGCCGCCTCCGGCGTCACCTACCGGAAACCCACCGGGTCCCCGCCTTAACGGCTCCGCAGTCGTGTCGCGACTGCGACACACCCCTCGTGCTGCCATATTTCCTCATCCTCCCCACCGGTCGTCTTCGGCGTCGCCTACGAAGAGTCCACAGGACTCTTCGCTTCACGGCTCCGCGGGCGAGTCGCCGCCTTCCCCTCCTGAGGCTGACTCATATCTCATATTCGTCACAACCAATCACGAGCTAACGCCATCCGGACGCTACACAGCATCGCGCGTTCGCCGCCGCCTCCTCCGGCGTCACCTACCGGAAACCCATCGGGTCCCCGCCTTAACGGCTCCGAGGACGCGCCGCGCCTCGCTGCCATATTTTTCTTCATCTTCCCTTATCGGTCATCTTCGGCGCCTCACTTACGGACAGTTCCGAACTCTTCACTCCAAGGCTCTGCAGGAGATCTGCTGCGCCCCGTCTACTCTGACTGTTGTCCTATATCGTCCGGTCAATTGCGAGGTATCGTCAATTGGCGAATTCCACTTGTGCGGTTCCACGAACAGGTCATTCGGATACTGATATATATTTAGCTCCATCAATCATCATTGACATCGCGCATCAGGGTATCCAGGTTATCGCCAGTATACGCGGTGATGACTCTTTGATATGTCCGGGATCATGCACTTACTGACGAAAAGTGGGTGGTGGCGGACGCAAAAATCCGTAAGTGGGTGTTTGCCTACCACAAAAACCGGGGTTTAGCCTTCCTCGTGGTAGGTGAACACCCACTTACAGATTCATGGTATGGATTCACCCACTTATGCAGACAATTCATGGTATGCAAACGCCCACTTACGGATTCAGCGTCCGCAATCACCCACTTGCAGCATCTCTTTATGGTAGGCAAACACCCACTATCCAATATTCCGTCCGTAAACGCCCACTTGTGGCCCACCCATAATGGTAGGTGATCGCCCACTTACCATTCTCTTCGTCCACAATCACCCACTTATCGCGCCGCCTGCACCAGCAAACAGCCATACACTTCATCATCCGCGCCATCAGATATTCATTACAACCGGCACATAACCGCAAACCGCCTACCCCGTCCCAACCATCGGTCGACTATGTACAGATGCAGCAACCGTCCATCACACATTCATGTACGACTTGTCCATCACGGTCACCATCAGTCATAACTCCACGAATCGCAGCATGCACGTATGCGCCGTCTGTAATATCGATCGGCCATACACTCGCAGCCATCATCTCGGTACAAGATCAGCCACGGCTCGCCACTTCCACAAACCATCCGTTCCACAGGCCGTCCGCAGAACCAGCCGATCGTCCACAGTCATCATCTTCGTCCGCAATCATCACCTGCCGAGGCAGCATCGCCGCAAACAATTTTTCTCCCGGCATCACGGCACGAAGCTCAACCGATCCGCGGCTTTCATATTCGCGATCGACGTCGGACTCGTCATGGCTACGCAGGACCGGCGCCAACCGCCGATCGCACCGTCCATCGATTGCGGCCACACCGACGTCACTCCTTATATATAGAAGATCCAACCGGCAGACGCAGCATGGCCGCGACGCGCGTTCCGCCGCGTCACCGAACATGAGAAACTACGCATGGTCCGCCTGAGCCGGCCAGACGGCAGCGCAACGTCACCGCACGAGTAAACCTCCGCTGAATCGGAACATGAGGCGCCGGCCACCGGATCATCTCACCGCACGCGCGGAACGCCGGCTTTTTCCATTTTGGCGATCAGATCGCGCCGTTTGAACGCGTCGGCGAACGAGAACCGGAACATCTCGTCGGCCACCAGTCGAATCCGTTCCTCGCGCTCCTTCTCCGCGATCACCGTGTCTTGCAGGCTCCCATTCACGTACATTGACGGGTCGCGGTACTTCACCCGCCCGTCCAGCTCGCCGACGATGAACCGCCCGTCGCGGGTACGCCATGCGAAATCAACCCGGTCGCGATGCGCCAGATCATACGGATTAACGATCTCCTCCTGCACGCGCGGCGGCACGAACCCTTCCTCGACCATAACCGCGTATGAATACGCTTCGCCGCCGTTCTCGGTACCGCCCGGCGCATGGTCGACCGCCAGCAGCGATCGGGAACGGAACCGCCCGGGCAATGTCAGGCAGTGTTCGCGCATCTCGTCGCGTTGCATGACGTTGTTGCGCAGCGCAGCCTCCGCCACGCATAGTCCGTCCGCGAAATCGAGCCGCCGCGTGCAGTCGTAGATGGTGCGTGGCAGCGGCGTGACGCGCACGCCGTCGACCAGTTCGGAACGCTCCCAGTCCGATTCCGAAACGAAATGACGGCGGACGCGACCGCTGTCGTGCCCGTGACGTTGCCGGTTCGTGGCGATGTGGAACAGGTCGAGGTGACGGATTGAATCGTTGATACCGTACATGGCCGCCGCGCTCATGTCGCAGAACAGCCAATTTGGATGGCGGAGCGTCAGCGTGCGGGCGATGCGGCGGTATTGTTCGACCGGGTCCAGGTTGTTCCACGGATCGGGTTGCACGTAACAGGCATCGAACACGCGGACCAGCTCGCCGGCTTGGGCGCGGCGGCGTATGGCACGTTGTTCGGCGTCGGTGAGACCCCAGATGCACAGGCGGTGCCGTTCGGCCTCGATGTATCGGGCGTGCAATGCGGTATTCGTTCTCATGAGCGCACTGTAGCGGATTTCGGCGCGGGAGCAAGACGATTCCGGGGTATGTGGTCGAAAGGTCGGAGTTATCCACATTCGGCGTGTCTGTCCACATTTTTTGTGGACGGCTGAGCGACTATCCACAATCGCCGGCACGCTCGGACGCATCCTCATGATCGGCGACGCAACCACCGAACGCCTCGGAGCATGGTCATCATCATGTTCCACGTGAAACTATGTAGCACAGACAGCATTGCCGCACGCATGTTCGTCACCGCTGTCGATCAATCGTCGTATCGCAACTGGCGAGTCGGCGAGCGCCTTCATACCATATACATCATGACTACGCCGACCATGCCGTCGTCTCCAGCCGGCGACCATCCTTCCGATAATTCACAACACACACAGCATCCGTCTCCACAAACACGCCGTGCGACGACTGCAGATCAGCAGCAACAACGACAATCCATCGTCAACCATCACACCGACGACGCCGGCATCGGCCATTCCATTACAGCGGTCGATCGTTCCATCGCACCCGCCGGCCGCACCGCCGCACCCGCCGATCGGCCCGCTGTATCCGTCGATCGTCCCGCCATGCCCGACAATCCCGCCACATCCACCGTCCGCGACATCACGTACGTAGATCGCGACATCATCTCCGTCGGTCACACCGCCGAGTCCGAATCAGCTCACCGCACCGCGTCTCCGCACACCGCCACATCACCGCACACCGCCACATCGCCGCACGCCCCCTCGTCTCCGCACACCGCACGGTCTCCCCGTACCACCACACCACGCGACTGGATTCCCGACCAGCCCGGCGCATGGGCGATGGCGATCCTGCCCACGCTGGCCGGCATGATCGTCGGCGGCGCGAACACGGCCACCGTCTGGCTGCTCATCGCATGGATCCTGTGCTACTGCGTTCAGTTCACCGCCGCACGATGGCTCAAATCACGGTTCGCACGCCGCTACCTACCGCCGACCGTCATATATACGGTATTGCTCGCCGCGATCGGCCTGCCGTTCGTAGCCCTCCACCCGACGATCCTGTGGTGGGCGCCGCTGTACATCGCGCTGGCCGGACTGTCGTTCGCTGCCGCATGGCTACGCCGCGAACGCACGCTCTGGGGCAATGCGGTCGCGATCCTCGCCGCCTGCACGATGGCAATGGTCGTCGGCTCGTTCGGCAATCATGCAGCCGACGCCCGGATCCCGGCGCTCGCCAACGGCGGGTTACCCGCGGCCGTGGTGTTTCTGCTCGCACAGTTCGGTTCGGTGCTGTTCGTGAAGACGATGATCCGCGAACGCGGCAATGCCGGATACCTGTGGGCGTCGTGGATCTGGCATGGCGTACTGCTGGCGGCGGCGTTCGGACTATGGGGATTGCTGGGGTTCGGCCGCCTGTTCGCGATGTTGACTATCACCTGCGCGTGGCTGATGATGCGGGCGGTCGCGATGCCGTTGGTCGCGCGGCGACGCGCGGTCAGGCCGATTGCCGTCGGCCTGGTCGAAATGGTGTCGAGCCTGCTGGTGTTCGCAGCCGTGGTGATGACGTTCTGAACGATCGGTCGACACGAATCGCGTCTATGAGACCCTGTGATCCGCGTCACGGTTGCGGCGAACGGTGAGATGGCCGTTGAATCGTGCCGTCGGGCTTTCTATCGTGTGTCCCGTGACACAATCGCGCGGCTCCCAGATCAGACCCATCACGGCGCACAATGCCAACCAGTTGTACCAGCACGGCACGCTCGCGCTGCTCGTGCCTGGACTGCTGGAGGGCACGACGACCATCGGCGAACTACTCACGCATGGCGACACCGGCATCGGCACGGGTGAGGGACTCGACGGCGAGCTCATCATCCTTGACGGCGTGGCATACAAAGTCGGTAGCACCGGCGTGGCCGAACGCGTGCCGGACGATTTCACGATGCCGTTCGCGAACGTGCATCACGCCGCGTTCCAGTACCAGTGCGAGCGCTCGGACATCGGTCTCAAGGAACTCAACAAGCGCATCGTGGAGGCAAACGGGCGTGCGAACACGTTCTTTTCGGTGATTGTGCGCGGCACGTTCAGTTTCATGAAAACCCGCGCGGTGATCAAGCAGCAGGCTCCGTACCCGACGCTGGTGGAGGTGGCCGACCGGCAGGCAACGTTCCTGCGGCACGACGTGCAGGGCACGATGCTCGGCTATTTTTCGCCGGTGATGTTCCATGGCGCGGCGGTGGCCGGGTTCCACGAACATTTTCTGTCCGACGACCGCACGTTCGGCGGGCATGTGCTGGATGCGGTGCTCGATCACGGCAAGATCTACAGTCAGGTGTTCGATACGCTGGTGCAGCATCTGCCGGTGGATGATCCTGGATACCGCGAGCATGATTTCAGCAATGATCCGATTGCCGAGGCGATCACCAGCGCGGAAGGCGACACGAAGTAACGGCTCACGGGATGGAATTGACCCGATTATATCCGTCGCGTGAACCAGAAAGACCTCGCATGATCAACGCTCAGGCCACGAATACACAAGAGGGAGCCCGCCCGAGATGGGCGAACTCCCTCAGTGCCTGATCAGACATTCAGTCTCAGACGCGCTCGGAGGCTTCCTCCGTGGCGGCCACGCCTTCGCGCTCGACGCGGATGCGGTGGCCTTCGGCCTGCGGCACGCCGTAGTACGCGGCGATGGCGATGTCCTTCATGTCCTCGATCTGCGGGATGCGCGGGTTCGCGGGGGCGCACTGGTCCTCGTAGGCACGCATGCCGATCTGATCGAGCACGCTCCAGAAGTAGTCCTCGTCCACGCCGCAATCCTGGAAGCTCTTGTTCATGCCGAGCTTGTTGTCGCGGTAGTCCTCGACCGCGCGGGCCAGGTTCTCGACGGCTTCGGCCGGGGTCTTGCCCGGGTCGATGCCGAGGTTGATAGCGATGTCGCGGTAGCGCTCATCGGCGATGTACTTGTTGTACTTCGGCCACGAGGTCGGCTCCTCCGGCACCTGGCCGTTGTAGCGGATCACGTACGGCAGCAGGATGGAGTTGGTGCGGCCGTGGGCGACGTGGCACAGCGCGCCGATGGTGTGCGCCATGCCGTGGCACATGCCGAGGAACGCGGAGCCGAACGCCATGCCGGCCATGGTGGCGGCATTGTGCATCTTCTCCTGTGCCTTGGTCTTCTCCAGGCCCGGCTCGCCGTTGACGGACTCGGCCAGGTTGTCCCAGATGAGCTTGGCCGCGTGCAGCGCCATGCCGTCGGTGAAGTCGTTCGCGTACACGGAGACATACGCCTCGAACGAGTGGGTCAGGGCGTCGAAACCGGCGTCGGACGCGAGCTTGCGCGGCTGGGTGCGGGCGAGCACCGGGTCGACGATCGCGACGGACGGGGTGAGCGCGTAGTCGGTGATCGGGTACTTGTAACCGGTCTTGTGGTCGGTGATCACGGCGAACGGCGTGACTTCGGAACCGGTGCCGGACGAGGTCGGGATGCACACGAGCTTGGCCTTCTTGCCCAGCGGCGGGATCTTGAAGGCGCGCTTGCGGATATCGAAGAACTTCTCACGAACGTCAGAGAAGGAGATTTCCGGGTGCTCGTACAGCAGCCACATGATCTTGGCTGCGTCCATCGGGGAGCCACCGCCGACCGCGATGATCGTGTCGGGCTCGAACTCCTCGCGCATCATCTCGGCGCCACGCTCGACGGTCTCGACGGACGGTTCCGGCTCGACGTAGTCGATGATGCGGAAGGTGACGCGGTTGGCGCGGGCACGCAGCTGGTCGATGACCTTGTCGACGATGCCAAGCTGTTCCATGACCTTGTCGCACACGATGACGGCCTTCTCGATGCCGTACATGTCGCGCAGGTACTTGATGGCGTTCGGCTCGAAGTAGGTCTTGGCCGGGATCTTGAACCACTGCATGTTGTTGTTCCTCCGAGCGATGCGCTTGATGTTGAGCAGGTTGACCGCCTGCACGTTGCCGGACACCGAGTTGCCGCCGTAGGAGCCGCAGCCGAGGGTGAGCGACGGGGCGATGGCGTTGTAGATGTCGCCGACGCCGCCGAGCGAGCTCGGGGAGTTCCAGATGATGCGGCAGGCGTGCATTCTGAGGCCATACTCGCGCACGAGCGCCTCGTTGTTGGTGTGGATGGCGGCGGTGTGGCCGGCACCGAGCTTCAACATGGCCTCGCACATCTCAAACGCCTGTTCCTTGTTGTCGGCCTTGAGCACAGCGTGCACCGGGGCGAGCTTCTCGTGAGTGAGCGGCTCGTTGTCGGAGACCTCGGAGCATTCGGCGGCGATGATGGTCGCGTCGGCCGGGATCTCGAAGCCGGCGGCCTTGGCGATGTACTGCGGGGACTTGCCCGGCACCACGGAGTTAAGCTTCGGGGTGCCGCCGGAGAATGCGGTGCAGCCGAACATGTACTGCTCGAGCTTGGCCTTCTCCTCGTCGTTGACGAAGTACGCCTTGCGGCGCTTGAGTTCCTTGACCAGCGGATCGTAGATGTCCTTGTGGGCGATGATGGCCTGTTCGGTGGCGCAGATCATGCCGTAGTCGAAGTGCTTGGACAGGATCAGGTCGTTCGCGGCGCGCACGATGTCCACGTCGGAGTCGACGTAGGCCGGGGCGTTGCCGGCGCCGACGCCGAGGGCCGGCTTGCCGGAGGAGTACGCGGCCTTGACCATGCCCGGGCCGCCGGTGGCGAGGATGGTGGCGACGCCGTCGTGCTTCATGAGCGCGCCGGTGGCCTCGATGGACGGGTGCTCGATCCACTGGATGCAGTCGGCCGGGGCGCCGGCCTCGATGGCCGCGTCACGCACGATGCGGGCGGCTTCGGCGGAGCACTTCTGCGCGAACGGGTGGAAGCCGAAGATGATCGGGCAACGGGTCTTGAGCGCAATGAGCGACTTGAAGATGGTGGTGGAGGTCGGGTTGGTGACCGGGGTGACGCCGGCGACGACGCCGACCGGCTCGGCGATCTCGTCGATGCCCATGACGTCGTCCTCGCGGATCACGCCAACGGTGCGCTGGCCCGCCAGGTAGTTGGTGACATGCTCGCACGCGAAGATGTTCTTGGTGGCCTTGTCTTCCACGAGACCACGGCCGGTCTCGTCGACGGCCATCTTCGCGAGCACGAGGTGCTTGTTCAGCGCGGCGATGGACGCCTTGGCGACGATGCGGTCGACCTGCTTCTGGTCGAGCTTCTCGAACTCGGTGAGGGCCTTGAGACCCTTCTTGACGAGCGCGTCGACCTCGGCCTCGGCGGCCGCCTTCTTCTCTTCAGGGGTCGGCTTGGTGGGGGCCTCGGCCTGCTGTGCTTCTGCCATGAATCCTCCTTGACTTGCTCGGAGCAACTTATTCCCGCCACGTCAACGACCGGGCTGCCGGTCGCATGGCACCCTCTATGAGCTGCCGTTCTGTGGCCTACGTCACAATGTACCGAACGGACGTTCGCATCGCACACGCACACAAACAGCGGCGTTTCATGTGCTTTTTTGTCTTGTTTTTGTTCGTTATAAGGTCGATTTATGACAAGTTGGCAACAAAATCGGGTTTTTCGCAACCTTTTGTTCACTTTTTCCATCGATATCACAAGTGAGCTCACATCCGGCAGAATCAACTTTAGAAAAACAACTTTATATAAGTTTAACCTTCACACCAAGTTACATAAAACTGCTTTTATAAAGTATGCTTGTTATCCACAACCACGCCACCGAACAACCACCCAACCGCGAGGCCAGCAATGACAACGATGCCATCAGCGACGATCAGGACACAGAACCAAACCGCCATCATCCATCACCTCTATCAGCACCATCAAGCCACCAAACTCGAGCTGATGCAGTCGCTGAACCTCAGCAGCCCCACGGTCACGCAAAACCTACGTGACCTGACCGCCGGCGGCATCGTCTCCCCCGGCGCACTGCAGCAGTCCACCGGCGGGCGCAAGGCACGAGCCTTCATCTTCAACCCGAACCACCGACTTGCGATCGGCGTCGCACCCACACCGACCGCCGTAACGTTACGGGCGATCAATCTGTACGGAGCAACGGTCGCCGATCTCAGCCGCACGCTCCCCTATCGCAACGACGCCGCCTACTGGCAGCGGGTCGGCATCATCGTCAATGAATTTGCCGCAAACGTTACCAAGTCCACCAATCACAATGCAGACGGACCAGCAGACAACGATCGCACGATACTCGGCATCGGTCTATGTCTGCGCACCCCGGCAGCTACGCCGCTCGCCCAGACCGCGCATTATCCGTGCGCCACGATCCACTACGCGGACGCATCGGCCACCGCCGAAGCATGGTTCGACCCGACGCTCGACGATGCGATCTGCGTCTATCTCGACCGGCAGCCCAGTGGCTCGCTGATCATCGGCGGACGGCTGCACCAGCCGACGAGCAGAGCGGCCGATGCCATGAACGACAACGGCACCGCGATCGCGCATCGCAACGGCACGATCGAACACATGACGCTCGTACCAGGAGGCCGCGAATGTACGTGCGGCAGACGAGGCTGCATGAGCGCGTACTGTTCGCCGCAAACGTTGCCAGAGGACTACGAAAGCATCCCCGGCTTCTTCAGTGTGCTCGAACAAGGCGAGACGCATCACCGCGAACGTATGAACGAGTGGCTGGACTATGTGGCACAGGCCATCGCGAACGCCCGCACCATCGTGGCAGGCGACGTGATCGTCGGCGGCGAGGCGGCGCAGTATCTCGATGACAACGATATCGCCGAACTGACGCGACGCGTGATCGCGAGGTCGGGCGAACGGCACATGACGCGAACGACGGACGCGGCGACGACAACGATGTCATCACCGACAGCAACAGCGAACCGGGCACAGCCAACGACGGTCCTCACACCAATGGCGGCGGCCTTCGACCTCGATCCCATGCCGGAGCCATTCACCTTGCGCATCAGCCGCGCCGACGACCGGCTGCACGTGACCGGCGCGGCACTCGGCTTCGTGCAACGGTACATGCACCGACTCGCCGGCATCTGACACGGCCATTCGGCGGCCGCAACGTCTCCTCGCCAAATCGCGCCATATCCCCGCTAAATCAACACGGCTACAATGGGTGTATGAAACACGCGATCCCCCAGCGGTATGCGATACCTCACCGCTATGCAACGAGGCCGGGCCTGTACTTCACCGAGGACGGTGGGGCGGACGCCGTGGTGCGTTCCGAAACCGCCGACCAGATCTGGCTGTGCGTCTACGAACCGGTCGACCAGCCGACCAAATTCTTCAACGGGGCGATCCGCATCTTCGACGATTCAGCAACCCCGTTCATCAACGAGATCCACGAACATGCGGTATGCACGCGCATCATCGAGTCAATGTACGTGCGCGAGACGCTGTTCCGCATGGAAGGGCCGAATTACGGCCTGTGGTACGTGCACCTTCCGAAGGCATGGGACGGTATGCGCTACGCCTACCGTGCGGACGGCGCGTGGGACCCGAAACATGGCTTGCGGTTCAACCCGTACAAGCTGCTGCTCGACCCGTACGGCAAAGGCATCGACGGGCGGATGGAGCTGGATCCGGCCGCATTCTCGTACCGGTGCGAAATCGGCGAGGACCACAAGGTGCGAGGTTCGGCGTTCGGCGAGATGAGCACGGTGGACGCGCTCGGCAAGATGCCGGTGTCGGTCGCGATCGACGACCGTGATGCGACCAAGCATGACGGCGACCCGGTGCATCCGCATGTGCCGTGGAGCAAGACCGTGCTCTACGAGCTGCACGTCAAAGGCTTCACGAAGAACGCGCCGTGGCTGCCGCCCGAACTGCGCGGCACATATGCCGGCCTCGCGCATCCGATAACGTTGGCATACCTGCAGGGGCTCGGCGTCACGTCGATCGAGTTGCTGCCGATCCAGGCCAAGCAGGACGAGCTGTTCCTGCAGGAGCGCGACCGGCACAACTATTGGGGGTATTCGACGCTCGGCTACTTCGCTCCCGAGCCGTCGTACGCCACCGCCGAGGCTCGCGCGAAGGGCGCGTCGGCCGTGCGCGACGAGGTCATCAACATGGTGAACGCGCTGCACGAGGCCGGTTTCGAAGTCATCATGGACGTGGTCTACAACCATACTTGCGAAGGCGGCATCGAAGGCCCGACGGTCTGCTGGCGAGGCTTCGACCCGATCTCGTACTACCGACGCCAGCGCAACAACGTCGGCCGGCTCGAAGACACGACCGGCTGCGGCAACACGTTCGACTTCACGAACACGCATGTGGTAACGTTCGCAATCGACTCGCTACGGTACTGGGCGAAACGCATCGGCATCGACGGCTTCCGATTCGATCTGGCCGCCTCACTCGCCCGACTCGACGGCGACTTCACCAAGCACCACCCGTTCCTGTACGCGTTGCGATCCGATCTGCTGCTCGGCAATCTCAAGCTCATCATGGAACCGTGGGATCTCGGCCCGCAAGGCTGGCGCACCGGCGGCTTCGGCATGCCGTTCAGCGAGTGGAACGACCGGTTCCGCGATACGGTGCGCAAGTTCTGGCTGACCGACACGCAGCCGGGCGCGGGCGGCAGTATCGGCATGCAGGAGATGGCTACGCGACTGTGCGGTTCGGCTGACCTGTTCGCCACCGATCCGGGGCGCGGCTGCGTCGCGTCGATCAACTATGTCGCCTGTCACGACGGGTTCACGCTCACCGACCTGACGCGTTACGTGAGCAAGCATAACGAGTCCAACGGCGAGAACAACATGGACGGCTCGAATACGAACCATTCCGTGAACTTCGGCGTGGAGGGGCCGACCAAGGAACCCGCGATCGAACGCAACCGAGAGCGGGCCGCCATGAACATGCTCGGCACGCTCATGCTCTCGCTCGGCACGCCGATGATGCTCGCCGGCGACGAGTTCCGCAACACGCAGAACGGCAACAACAACGCGTACGCGCAGGACAACGACATCACCTGGCTTGACTGGGACTGGCTGTACCAAACCAAGAAAACGCCGGAAATGCGCCGCTTGGAAACGGTGTCGCGACTCATCGCGATCCGCAAGTCGCTTGACCTGTACCATCACGAGGAGTTCTTCACCCGGCTCACGCAGCTCGGCCTGTTCAGGCCGTCGAGCCGCGTGCAATGGTATCTGTCGGACGGCACGACGCCGATGGAACGAGACTGGTTCGACACGAGCGTGCGATCGTTTGCGATGCGGCTGCTATCGGCCGACGAGGCGGACATCCTGATCGTGATCAACGGCGTGGACCGCGACATGCAGTTCCGGCTGCCGTCCGACTGCGAGTGGCGGTGCGAGTGGAGTTCCAGCGTGGTGTGCGACGTGCGGCCGGCGCAGGGACTGTTCACACAGCGGCTCAATCCGCGCGACTATGACGATACGAACTGGACGGTGGTCGTGGACGAGCGGGATCCGATTCACGAGTTGGTCGAGGTGGTGCAGGCCGAGCTGCGTCGGCAGGAGAAGCTGGACATACCACGCGAGGTGGCGCTGGGGACGATCGGTAATGCGACGACCGATGCCGCGACTACGGCCGGATCGGCGACTGGATCGGCGATCGGATCGTCCGATGATGCGCATGCGATCGCACATGACGCCGCTGTGTCCACCGATAATCCGGCCTCGTCCAAGGACGATGCCGCGCAGTCCGACACAACAGGTGATATCGATCTGTGGACGATCCCCGCGCTCAGCATCAGCGTCATGCGCAAGATCCAGTGATCCGCGTCCGGCACGCGCCGCCCGCATACGAAGAAGACCCTCGCACCGAACGGTACGAGGGTCTTCGTATAAGCGGCAAAACCGCGAAGGCTTAACGCTTCGAGAACTGCGGAGCGCGGCGAGCCTTGTGCAGACCGGCCTTCTTGCGCTCGACGACGCGGGCGTCGCGAGTCAGCATGCCAGCCTTCTTCAGGGTGGCGCGGTTCGTGTCGCGGTCGATGGCGTTCAGGGCGCGGGCCACGCCGAGACGGATGGCGCCGGCCTGGCCGGTGGTGCCACCGCCGTCAACGAGGACGACGACGTCGAACTTGCCTTCGAGCTTGAGCAGGACGATCGGGGAGTTGACCTCACGCTGCTGCAGCTTGGACGGGAAGTACTCCTCCAGGGTGCGGCCGTTGATGGTCCACTTGCCGGTGCCCGGGATCAGACGCACGCGGGCGACGGCTTCCTTGCGACGGCCGGTGCCGTAGCCCGGAGCGATCGCGGAGGTGCCGGTGCCAGCGCCAGCGTTGGTCTCGGTGGTGTACGAGGTGAGCTCCTCTTCGGTTGCCTGAACCGCGGAGTCGTTGGTGTTTTCAGCCATGATTCTTATCTCCCTTCGGTTCACTTAGCCTGCTGCGAGATCTGAGCGATCTCGAAAACCTGCGGCTTCTGCGGGGTGTGCGGGTGCTCGGCGCCACGGAAGATGTGGAGACGGTCCAGCTGCACCTTGGACAGACGGTTCTTCGGCAGCATGCCCTTGACGGCAGCCAGGATGATGCGCTCCGGCTTGTTGGCGAGGAGCTGAGCGTAGGTGTCGCGACGCAGACCGCCCGGGCGGCCGGAGTGCGAGTAGAGTTCCTTGCCCAGCTTGTTGCCGGTCAGAGCGATCTTGTCGGCGTTGATGATGATGACGTGGTTACCGGAATCGGCGTGCGGCGCGTAGGTCGGCTTGTTCTTGCCGCGCAGCAGCGTGGCGGCCTGAGTGGCCAGACGGCCGAGAACAACGTCGGTGGCGTCGATGATGTACCAGTCGTGAGTCAGATCAGCTGGCTTCGGAGTGAAAGTTTTCACTGGTGTACCTTTTCTTAACTATTGTGTTCCGGGTTTCGGCTGCTCGATCGTGCGCTTGGTTAGGGCGCGCGAGGCGAGAGGCTTCGACCTCATTATCCGTGGGCTCCCTGAAAGTCCTCGATGGCGAGTGGGAAAGCGCTTTGAAGGACCCCTTAGGGAAACACAACAATCTACTAGTGTATCGCCGGCCTTGACATTATGCCGGGCGTGTTGCGCACCGGTTCCGTATATGCAAAAGTGCCATTTCGAGAGAAGCGATAGCCGGGACAGAGAAAATCTCCGACGGAGAACGACCTCCAGAAGATTTCTCGACTTGGCTACCGCCTCGTTCGGAATGGCACCGCTGATGAAACGTGCGACGCGCGCTCAGCCGCGCATGATGGCGGTGAGCTGCTGCAGCTTGGCGTTGTCAAAGAGCTGTTCGAGCGGAACGACGTTACCATCGCCGTCGGCCAGCGGGATGCGCCAGTTCGGGTACTCGTTGTTGGTGCCCGGCTGGTTCTGCGCACGCTTCTCCCCCACGGCGTCGGTGATCGACGCGGCGAGCAGCTTGCACGGCGAATCCTGCAGCGCGCGGTACATGGCCTCGATGATCTGCCATTCGTTGGCCTGTTCGTCAGCCAGCAACGACTCATCCAGATAGCCGTTCTTGACGAGCATGTCCATCATCGCCTTGTGCTCGGCCTGTGCGGACTGCTCGAACTCTTCCTTCGGCCCGCTCAGCAGTCCCAGCTGTTCACGCAGCTTGACGTGCTCGTACTCGAGGTAGCCGGCGACCGGCGGCAGATCGTGCGTGTTGACCGAGGCGAGCGCGTACGGACGCCAGTCGACCGGCGGACGGAACGTGCCGTCGAACTGCTCGAACCATTCGACCGCGCAGCCGAGGATACCGTGCGAGGACAGTGCACTGGCGACATAACTCGGCACCACGCCGAGATCCTCGCCAACGACCACGCCGCCGGCACGCTTGGCTTCCAACGCGAGGATGCCGAGCATGATGTCGTAGTCGTAATGCACATACGTGGCATCGGTCGCAGACCTGCCGTCCGGAATCCACCACAGACGGAACAGACCGAGAATATGGTCGATACGCACCGCTCCGGCCTGACGGAACATACCGTGCACCATGTCGCGGTACGTGCGGTAGCCGGTGTTCTCCAGATCGATCGGGCTCAGCGGCGGCTGGCTCCAATCCTGACCCTGCTGGTTGAACATGTCCGGCGGGGCGCCCACGGTCGCGCCCTTGGCGAAGCGCTCCGGGTTCCACCACACGTCGGAGCCGAGCGGGTGCACACCCACGGCCATATCGGACATGACGCCGATGCGCATGCCGGCCTTGCGGGCGGCCTCCTGTGCGGCCTCAAGCTGGCCGACGGCGATCCATTCGAGCCAGCGGTAGAAGTCGAGCGTGTCCGGGTACTGCTCGCGCAGCGCCTTGATCTCGGGCGAGTCCTTGGTGAACTTGCGCTCCCAGTTGTCGGGGTCGGCGCTCGGCGCGCCCCACTTGTCGTAGCACAGGCACCACGTGGCGTAGGACTCGAGTTCGCCGCCCTGCTCCTGCTTGTAGGCATCGAACTCCGCCTGGCGCTCGGCGTTGCGGCCGGCCTTGAAGATCAGCCACAACGCACCCATCTTGGCGCGCCACATCGCGTCGCGGTCGATGAGCTGGGAGTCGCCGTTGAGTGGCTCGACCTGCGCATGCAGCTCGCGTACCTGCGCGGCGACCGTCTCGCTCAGTCGGCCGTATTCCTCGATCGACTCGGGGCGGATGTACGTGAAGTTGACGAAGCGGCGCGACACCGGCAGGTACGGCGACGGGGTGAGCGGCGAGACCGGCTCGGCCGCGTGCAGCGGGTTGACGAGGATGAAGTCGGCGCCGGTCTTGGTCTTGGCCTCGACGAGCATGCGCTTGAGATCCTCGTAGTCGCCCACGCCCCACGACTCGGATGAGCGGATCGAGTAGAGCTGCGCCATCCATCCCCACAGGTGGCCGTGTTCCATCTCGTCGAGCATTTCCACCTTTTCGGGCGCGCTGATCAGCGTCGCGTCCTGCGTGCGGTCGCCGACGGTGATGTGCAGCGTATGGTAGCCCAGCGGCAGGTCGGCCGGCATCACGACCGATGCGGTCGCGATGAACTTGCCGTTGATCACGTACGCCTGCGAACCGTCGCCAGGGCCGACCTCCAGCTTGCCGTATTCCTCGCCGCTCTCGAGCGTGAGCGAGGCCTTCGGCACGGCAAGGATCGGCGTGTTGATCAGTGCGGTGTCTTCGCGTCCGGCGACATGCAGCACGGTGGGGCTGATGAGCCGGCCATGACGTTCGTCAAGAATGCGACGCGTGGATGCGGTGATCGATTCGTCGTTGGAGGCATCGATGCCCAAGGCGGCAAGCACGGCAACCAGGACATCGTCTTCGATTTCGTGGTAGTCATCAGACATGCCGACATAGCTGGTGGCGACGCCGACGAGCTTCGCAAGGCGAATCAGGGGGCGGGCGAGGCGCTCGGCACTTTCTGTTCTCTCAGTCATAGTCCTTAGTCTATGCCCCGGTATGGCACGCCACGCACGCCAAAACGCCCAAAACGCCGATCTTCGTCAAATGTTAGCCTTAACAATCGTCTCATAGCGGGATTCCGCCATGCGGACAGCCCTCCCATGCGTCCCGCCGGGATCACCGGGAGCGCGACACGATCACCCGCGACTGGCGGCGGCCTTCGCCACGGATGCGTCGGGATCGGCGGCCAGGCGGGCCAACGTGTCCGCCGACGTGTTCGGATTCAGCGCGACCGCGCGACGCACCATCGCCGTCAGCACGGCCGGGGCGTTCGGCTCGCTTTCCACGCCGAACCGACTCAGGAAATCGAGCGTGTCCGCATCCAGCTCGGGATCCTGCGCACCCTCGAGCCGCATCTTCCACGACGTGCGCTTGTTGCGCAGCGCCGTGTCGCGCACTTCGGGCGACGGATCCTTCGTCAGGCGGCCGACCAGCCAGTTCTTGTCGTCAGTGTTCGCGGCCACGGCCTTGCGCACCTCGTCGTCGGCGTCGGCGGACAGCTTGACGAGGATGTTCGGGAACGGCATGGACTGCGCCAGGTAGATGCGGTCGGCGACCGGCGTGTGCTGGTTGCCGGCCACGGCCTCCAGCAATGCGGTCGCACGGGAGAACCCGGCCTGATCGGACCGGTCCGGCAACGGACGGCGCGCGAACTCGGACAGTTCGGCCGCGTCGGTCGAATGCCGCAGATGCTCGTAGGTGGCGGTCAGCGGCTCGAAATCGTCCACGGATTCGTTCTCATCGGTCATGCCGACCAGCATAACCGGCGGCGGCGAACACGGCCGCCGACGATCACGGCGCGATCGCCACGACAGAATCGTCGGCGCAACCGTCACAACGCAACCGGCCGGTTGACCATGTCGATCGGCTCGGGAACGACGGATGCGTTGAACGTCTCCCGCACGCGCGCCTCGAAATCGCCGCACCGGTCCTGCGGCAGGGCGGCACGCAACGTCACGCGATCCGTATACCGTTCGTCGTCCGCCAGGCCCTCGCAATCGGCGAGCAGCCGCTGGAACTGCGCGAGCTGCGGATACTCGAGTCGCACCGCATACCGTCGGCACGGCACGATTCGCGCCAATTTCGCCGCCTTGACCGCGATCGACGCGCCGGTCGAATACGCGCGGATCAGCCCGCCCGAACCGAGCAGGATGCCGCCGAAATACCGGGTCACCGCCACCACGCAGTCGGTCAGGTCGTTCTGCCGCAGCACGTCGAGGATCGGCTTGCCCGCGGTGCCGGACGGCTCGCCGTCGTCGCTCATACGCTCGGTCATGCGTCCGTCCGAACCTCCACACACCGCCGCATAGGCGACGTGCCGCGACTTGGGATGCCGCTCGCGGATCGTCTCCACGAACGCGAGCGCCTCGTCGAGCGAGTCGATGTGGCATGCGTCGCCGATGAATTCGGACTTCTTCTCGACGAACGAGTCGTGCGCAGGCTCGCCGGCGGGGTTGAGGATGGTGTGCATGGTGGGCATACCGGCCAGTCTACTTGCGGTCTGGCCTGTTGTGCAGTCGCGCGGGGCCGGTCTACTTGCCGGACTGCTGTTTCGCGGCCTGTTCGGCGGTGATGTCCCATTCGCGCACGACGTTGCGGTCGGCTCCCATCGAATAGATGACGCTTTCGATGCGTTCGCGGACAGCCGCATCCTGCGTTTCGTTCCAACAGACGCCGTCGGGATGGTCGGAGGCGAGCGAGCACCACTGGTATTTGCCGAGCGTCTCGTTCGCGCTGGGCGTCCAGTCGATGCGGGTGACGCGCCATGTGCCGGATTGGCCGCGTTTGCCGGCGAACTGGATGCGTGCGGTGACGCCTTGGTTGTTGACGATCGTGTCCGGGCCGGCGGATTCGGTGACGGCGTTGCCGAGACCGTAGATGATCCAGGTGCCGTTGTACTGCTCGATCGGCTGGGCACAGTGGCAGCCGGCGCCGTAGATCACGTCGAATGCGCCGGTGTCGGCGAGCTCATGCGCTTCGGATTGCTGCCACGAATCGGCGTAGTCGAGGTACTCCTGCACGGAATGCATGGCGATGGCGACCACGTCGGCGCCTTGGTCGCGGGCGGCCTTGGCCTTGGCGACGGCCTTGTCTATGTCGGCCTGATGATTGGGATCGCCCGATTCGCGCAGACGGTCGACCTGCCAGTCGTGGTCGGCGGTCATGCCGTTGAGCGAGACGGTGCCGGTGACGAGGCCGAGTTTGCCGCCGCCGGTGGGCGAGTCGATGACGAGCGGTTTGACGGAGTCCGCTTCGGTTTTGTACGAGCCGGTTTGGGCGATGCCGTCGGCTGCGAGCGTGTCCCACAGGCGGGCGATGCCGTCCGCACCCTGATCCCACGAATGGTTGGTGGCGTGGGTGCAGGCGCGGTAGCCGACCTTGGCGGCCGCGTCGGCCACTTCGGGCGGGATGTTGAAAACCGGATAGCCGGAGTACGGGCCGCCGCGCTGGGCGATCGGGGTTTCGAACTCGCAGATCGCGATGTCGGAGGCGTCGATGTACTTGCGCAGCGGCTCGAACAGGCCGGTGAAGTCGAAGGCGGTGCCGTCGGTGGCGGTGGGGTTGACGGCGTACTGGTTCCACAGGCCGGGGTGGAACAGCAGGTCGCCGTTGACAAGGATGGAGATGCAGTCGGTGTCGGGGCAGTCTGGCGAGTTTCCGTGGTGTTCGGCGACGGGCTGCGGGGCGGGTTCGGATTTGTCGAGAGCGGTGTCGGAGGTGCCGTCTGCCGCATTGCGACCGGAGGATTGACCGGCCGCGGGCTGGTTTGCGGACGGAGTCAGGTAATGTGCGATCGCCCAGCCGCCGAAACAGCAGACCGCGATCAGATAGACGGCGATGACGACGAGCCGACGCATGCGTCCTGCCGTATCATTCGCAGACGTGAGCATACGAGTGTCCACATGCTGACCAAATCCGTTGACATGCTTCATAGCAGTCGCACCTTCCGATTCCCGGTTCTTTCTCCTGTTGCCATCTTCAACGTGATCTTCGACATAGTTAACGCTAACATACAATTTCGGCGAAAAATCAACGAAAATCAGCCGCGTCCCAACGCTCGTACCGCTACAATAAAACATGGAGACGGACGGACAAGGGCGTACCTCCGGCTCCGTTTACTTCCTCGAAGATCGCCCGATAATACTCGCTGTCTTTGCAAGGCCGTCAGCGTTTCGACATTCACGGTCAGATCGCCATGCATCGTGATATTATTACGTCTTGATTCATCTTGAACCCTTTTAGGTTAGGGGCGTAAGCCGATAACCTGGCAAAAGGCTCGGCGTTGGTAGCGCCGAGCCTTTTTGTTACCAGCTCACGCCAGTAACGAACCCGGAATCTAAAACACCACGTCTAGTTCCTATAACCCTAAAACACCACGTTTGGTTCCTATAGCCCGCTGTTTCTGGTATGAAAAAAGGGTTTTCGGGAAGTCCCGAAAACCCTTGATGGCGGAGTCAGAGGGATTCGAACCCTCGAGCCGCGAAAAGCGACTAACACCTTAGCAGGGTGCCCCTATCGGCCACTCAGGCATGACTCCGTGTTGCGCGACTCAGCAGCGCAACAGCATGTAACTGTACCATCAACGGCCGGACAAAACACCGAAGCTGCCGGAAATCATCGAAACCTTCCGCTCAGACGAACCACCCGACCGCGCATCTCCGGCGTCTCACTTGGCCGGAGCCTGATCGCCGGAGAAGGTGACGATCACGGCGACGATCACCAACGCAACACCGACGCACTCCCATACTGTCGGAATCTCGCCAAACGCAAGGCCGACACCCACCGCGACGGCCGGGTTGATCGACTGCATCACCGAGAACGCGCCGGACGTGGTACGCCGCATCACCACCTGGTCGACCATGTACGGAATGAACGAGGCGAGCATCGAGATCAGAAACAGCAGCCCGAGCAGTTTCCACGCGCCGCCGGGAGCCGCGGCCCACGTGGCGCTCGCCTTCGGCCGGATCACGTGCTCGACCGCACCGGGGCCGAGCACCAGCGTTTGCAGCACCCAGCCGATTGCAATGCTCACGCACAAATTGTCGAGCGAGTTACCGCGCGAGGCGACCTTGCGACCGAGCACGATGTACACGCCCCACATCGATCCGCCGATGAGGATCGCGATCAGGCCGATCAGGAAGTGGCTGCTTGACGCGCCGGCCAGCGATACGCCGGCGAGCAGCACCACGCCGCATGCGGCGATGCAGATGCCGAGCCGCTCGCGCCAGCTGCGCCCGGTGATCACGGCCACGGACAGCGGTCCCATGAATTCGATCGCGACCGCGATGCCCATATCCATGTTGCTGATGGCCACGTAGAACATCGTGTTCATCACGACGACCGCGATGCCGCAGCCGACGACGATCGCCCAGCCGGGCAGGTTGTGCGGCAGGTGATGGCGCTTCGCGGCACGCCATGGACGACGCCACGCCAGCAGCATCACGGCCATGAAACCGACGCGGTACCACACTGCGTACAGCGGATCGAGCTGCGTGAAGGCGACTTTCGCGATGGCCGTGGCGAGGTAGATGACCACGGCCTCCCCCATCACGACGAGGAACACCGGCACGCGGTTCAGGATGTCAAGCACTGCTCTCTTCATGATTGTTCAGCCTACTCGCGTAGCACGGAAGCGCGTAGCCGTACGGCGGTTTTGCCGGGTTTTGTATTGCGGCGCACAGGATCGGCGTGGCATCGCGTCGCAAACCTTTCCACACTCCGAGAACCCCGCATCCGCAACACGGATACACGACACGACAGTCGAACATTTGTTCTAGCTTTACGCTATGCTGTCGTCATGAGCACTGCACCGAGGCTGGCCGCCGCCAAGCGAGATTGGGGGCACGACGAGACCGGATGCACGGTGCTGCACATCGACATGGATGCGTTCTACGCATCGTTGGAAGTGGCACGGCATCCCGAGCTCAAGGGCAGGCCCGTGATTATCGGGACCGGCCCTCGCTCGGTGGTGTCCGCCGCGAGCTACGAGGCACGGCGGTACGGCATCAATTCGGCGATGCCGTCGGCCCGAGCGCGCCAGTTATGCCCGGACGGCGTGTTCTTGCCGGTGGACATGAAGTATTACCGGATGATGTCGCACCGCATCTTCGCGGAAGTGTTCTCGCAGATCACCGACCGCATCGAGCGGGTGTCGGTGGACGAGTGCTACATGGACGTATCCGGAGCATTGCTGCGCTGGGAACGGCCGAGCGCGATCGGCGCGTGGATCAGGCGCGAGGTGGCCACGCGCTACCACGTGACGTGCTCGGTGGGCATTGCATCGAACAAATTGGTGGCGAAGATGGCGTCGACCAATGCGAAACCGGACGGCATGCTGCTGATTCCGCTGAACCGGCATGCCGAGTTCGTGCAGATGATGCCGTTGCGCGGCATTCCCGGCATCGGGCCGTCTCTGGAACAACGACTGCGGGGCTGGGGCGTGGATTCCGTGGCCGATCTGGCGTTGCTGGACGAAACCTCGCTGGCGCAGGCATGCGGCTCGCAATCAACGGCACATGGCCTGTTTCTGGCCGCACGAGGCATGGATGGCCGGCAGATCACGCCGTATACGCCGGAGAAGTCGATCGGAGCCGAACGTACGTTCACGCATGACACGCGCGACGCACGACGTGTATGCGATCTGCTGCGACGATGCTGCGACGAAGTGGCCAGTTCGTTACGACGGCGCGGATTGTCGGCCCGAACGGTGACGGTGAAGCTGCGGTTCGCCGATCTGAGTTACATGACGAAGGCACGCACGATGGAACGGCCCACGGACACGGCGAGTGCCCTGTATCCGCAGACCGTGGCACTGCTGCACGCGATGCTGGGCATGGCACCGGGCGCGGGCGGCGACATGCCACTGCCACGCAAGATACGGCTGGCGGGCATGAGCGCCAGCGGCTTGGTCGAATCGGCCGGATTGGAGGTGCAGCCGACGCTGGACGACATGTTGGAGGAACAGGCTGTTGCTGATGCGAAAGGAGGTGACGGCCACGGCGGGGTGACCCGTACCGAGCGGCTGCGCGGCGCGGAACAGGCGCTGGACGCTGTGCGGCGCAAGTATGGCAGCAAGGCAGCCAGTCTGGGACTATAAACGTTTACTCCGTCGCGCACGTAGCCGGCGCATGCGACGGAGTAAACGGACGGCCTGTGAACAAGCTCTAGAAGACCAGCTAACGAGCGAGACGTTCGGCGGCGTCGGCTATGGCCTTGTCAGTGGCGGTGGCGGAGAACCGCAGGTACTGCGGGGCTCCGTAGAACTCGCCAGGGCTGGCGATGATGCCGATTTCGGCGAGCGCCGCCATGTCCTGCCAGCAGTCGCCGGACTTGGCCTTGACCCATGCGTAGAGTGCACCGTCCGGCATGTTGACGGCGTACCCGTAGGCGCGCAGTGCGCCGACCAGTACACCGAGACGGTTGAGATACCGGTCATGCTGGATACGAACGGACTCGCGGTCGCGCAACGCGGCTGCCATCGCGGCCTGCACCGGCCCGGGGATGATCTGGCCGATCTGCTTGCGGTAGATGCTCATCGGCTTGACGATCGCGGGGTCGCCGGCGATGAACGCGGTACGGTATCCGGCCATGTTGGACTGCTTGCTCAGCGAGTACAACGAGAGCACGCCTTGCGACGACCCCCCGCACACTTCGGGGCTCAATGCGCACGGGGCCGCGATTCGGCCCAGTGCGTTCTTCTCGTCGGACGGCGAGGCCGAACTACCGGCCGCGCACGCATCGGACCGGTTCCAGACCGGCTGCCCCCAGGTCATGAGGGCATAGCATTCGTCGGACAGCACCACCGCACCGATCTCGCGCGCGGCGGCCACGATGCCGGCCATCTGCGACGCGGGCAGGATCTTGCCGGTCGGATTGCACGGCGAGTTGATCCAGATCGCCCGTACGCCCGGCACATGCTTCCACGAGTCGACGTCGGTCACGTCGTCGACCTTGAGCACGGTGGCGCCGGCAAGCTGCGTGCCGATCTCGTAGGTCGGGTACGACACGGTCGGCTGCACGACCACGTCGCCTTCACCCAAGCGCAGCAGGGAGGCCATCAGCGCGACCGCCTCCTTGGACCCGACCGTCGGCACCACGGCCGCGTCGACGGCGGCAAGGTCGACGCCGCGGCAGTCGCGGAACCACTCGGCGATCGCGGCCTGCAGGTCAGGGGTGCCGACGGTCACGGGGTATCCGTATGCGTTCGGGTCGTCGGACGCGTCTGCCAACGCCTGACGCACGGAGTCGGGCACCGGGTCGATCGGAGAACCGACCGACAGGTCGATCATGCCTCCGAACGCGGCTTTCGCGGTGCGCCTGTATGTCGCAAGGCGCGACCAGTCATACGGCGAGGCAAATTCGTGGAACCCCATGATGCTCCTTCTTGCGATACGGCTCGGGCGACCGTGGACGCCGGCCGGTAACGGCGATTTCTACACACATAGTAGCCGTGCGTGCCGGGACACAGCGCACGGCATCTGACAGGTAAGACGACGGCGGGCGTGCCACGCCGGCCGTATCACGCCGCGCCACCGAATCACGGCACAACGGCAATCCGCCGACGCATCACCGCCCCGGACCGCCCACGTCGGCAAAGCAGGCCATGCATACGACAATGGCCGCCGCATCATATGCGACGGCCATCATGCGTATATTCAGTCGAACCGTGGTCTCACTGGTTCTGCGGCGGCAGCGCGGCGACCTGTTCGGGATCCTTGCCAATCGGCCCGTGCGCCGAGGCGCCGCCGAAATCGCCGACCTCGGCGAAAAAGTTCACCGCGGCGTCCTTGTACCACGCCCACTCCTCCGGCAGATCATCCTCGTAGAAGATCGCCTCGGTCGGGCAGACCGGCTCGCACGCGCCGCAGTCGACGCACTCGTTCGGGTTGATGTACAGCGAGCGGGAGCCCTCGTAGATGCAGTCGACCGGGCACTCGTCCACGCAGGCCTTGTCCTTGACGTCCACGCAAGGCTGAGCGACAACGTATGGCATGGTTTCTCCTTCGTTTAAGCTCACTCCAGAGTAGTCCACACTTCGGACGCCCCGGACCGACCGACCGACGGCAACCAACGTCCGCCGCAGTGTCCGGATCATGCGTTGGCGGCGAGACTTCCCTCGTCCAGTTCGGCATCCAGCTCGCCGGTGCCGAGACGCGCGTGACGGTAGCTGTAGCCGAAGTACACGCAGAAACCGACGATCAGCCACACCACGAACCGGATCCATGTGAGCACCGACAGGTTCAGCATCAGCCACAGGTTCGCGAGCGCGATCAGGATCGGCACCCATGGGTTGCCCGGCATCTTGAACGCGCGCGGCAGCTCCGGACGCTTCTTGCGCATGATCGGGATGGAGATCGCGACCAGCGTGAACGCCGACAGCGTGCCGATGTTCACCATGTCGCTCAATACGCCGATGTCGAAGAACGCGGCGACCAGCGCGACCACGACGCCGACGCAGATCTGCAATGCGGCCGGCGTGCCGTGCTTGCCGGTCTTCGAGAGTCCTCGCGGCAGCAGACCGTCGCGGCTCATCGCGAACACGACGCGGGTCAATCCCAGCAGCAGCACCATCACCACGGTCGCAAGTCCCAGCACGATGCCGAAGCTGATGATCTTCGCGGCCCAGTTCGCGCCCACCAGTTCGAACGCGGTGGCCAGCGACGGCCTGTCCTGCGCGGCGAGATCCTTGTACGAGACCATGCCGGTGGTCACGATCGCGACGAGCATGTACATGATGATGATCAGCGCCATGCCCACGCCGATGCCCAGCGGCACGTTCTTCTTCGGATTGATAGTCTCCTCGGACGCGGTGGCAACCACGTCGAAGCCGATGAACGCGAAGAACACGAGCGCCGCGCCCGACAGGATGCCAGGCACGCCGTACACGCTCGGCGTCATGCCGGTGAGGAACTGCCACAACGGCTGGGTCATCTCGCCGGTGACCATCGAGCCGGACACGGCGGACGCCGGTTCGGACGGCGGGATGAACGGCGTGAAGTTGGACGCCTTGACGTAGAAGAAGCCGACGATGACGACGAAGAAGACGATGGCGATCTTGAGCACGGTCATCGCGCCGTCGACGCGCGCGCCGATCTTCGTACCGAACACGAGCAGCGTGGTGAAGAACGCGACGATGATGATCGGCGCGATATCGATGTGGAACGAGCCGAACGTGAGGTTCGTGTTCGCGTTCCATCCCATGAGCCGCATGAAGTCGTTGAGGTAGACGCCCCAGTATTTGCTGATGACCGATCCGGCCATGAGCATTTCGAGGATGAGGTCCCAGCCGATCACCCATGCCATGATCTCGCCGACCGTGGTGTAGGTGAACGTGTACGCGGAGCCGGCGACCGGGATCATGGACGCGAATTCGGCGTAGCACATGACGGCCGCGCCGCACACGATGCCGGCGATCAGGAAGCTGATGATGACGGCCGGGCCGGCGTGGAACGCGGCGGCCTGTGCACCGACCGAGAAGATGCCCGCGCCGACCGCGACGGCAACACCCATGATGGACAGATCCCACCATGTGAGATTACGTTTGAGCGAGCGGCCCTCCTCGCCGGTTTCGGCGATGGTTTGCTCGACTGATTTCGTGCGGAATATGTGCATGGACATGCGCTTCGCCTCTTCTCTGTCGGCGTCGTTTCGACTGGTGGTCGTGTGATTATCAACACTCGAGCATAAGCGAAGCGTGTTACATCGCGCAAGAACGAATCTCATCGGCACTCCGGGCAATCCGCAAGCCGAGAGGCATACTCCTACCGCAGATCAAGGCCGACGACGACCGGCTCGGGGACGAGACGGACGCCGAACGCGGCCTCGACACCGTCCTGCACGGAGCGCGCGAGGTCTGCGATATCGGCTGCGGTCGCGTTGCCGCGGTTGGTCAGAGCCAGCGTGTGCAACGTGGACAGGCTGGCGGTGGCCGCAGCCCCGTCGCCGATCGCGAATCCCTTGTGGAAGCCGGCGTGATCGATGAGCCATGCGGCAGACGTCTTGACACCAGGGGTGCCGTCCGGCAGCGTCGCGTCGAACCGCGGCGCGTCTTCGGGGAGCACGGCCGCCGCGTCGTCGGTCAGAATCGGGTTCATGAAGAAGCTGCCGCAGCTGTGACGGTTGTAATCGGGGGTGGATTCCTGCGCGCGTTGCGCGATCTCGATCTGATCGTCACGCTTCGTACCGGCCATCGCCGGATTCGCGTACCGGCCCGCATCCTCAAGCATGCCCTTGGCCGCACGGACCTTGAGCACCGCGTTGCGGATCGCCTTCGTCTCCATGCGGTCGCCCACCTCGACGCCGAGCGCCTTGGCGAGCTGACCATAGCCGACCGTGCCGGTCGCGCTGTGCCGAAGCGCGAACGTGACCGACAACACGATATAGCGCGGAGACGGGAAAAACTCGGCCGCCGGCGTCGCCGGAGCCGCGTACATGCTCGCCTTGAGCCGGCTCATGCGATAGCCGAAGCCCATGTCCACAGCCGGGATATCGAGCGTTTTCTTGTCCGCACGATCCCAGACCTCCACGGATTCGACCGTTGTGGCGACCTCCTGGCCGTATGCGCCGATGTTCTGCACGACTGACGCGCCGACCGTGCCGGGAATGCCGGACAGCCCCTCAACGCCCTCAAGTCCAAGTTCGACGGTGAACGCGACGAAATCGTCCCAGTTGCAGCCGGCTTCCGCATTGACGTGAACGATGCGCTCGCCGTTCTCGACCGGGGCGGCCTCGTCCGGCACGGTGATGCGACGGCGCGCATCACGCACGACCACACCGTCGAACGGCGCGTCGGCGACGAGCATGTTGGAGCCGCCGCCGATGACGCACAGCGGCAATCCGCGCGAATCCGCGTCCTCGACGGCTTCGATGACGCCGACGCGCGACGTGGGCTCGACAAAACGGGTGATCTTACCGCCGACACCGATAGTGGTGATATCCGCAAAAGAAGTCATGTGTGTCAGCATAAACAAAAAACCCGACCGGTGAAGGTCGGGTTTGAAAGCTTGATGCGGAACCGGCTCAGCGAGTCTCGCGGTGCACGGTCTGCTTGCCGCAGCGCGGGCAGAACTTCTTCAGCTCAAGACGATCCGGCGTGTTACGACGGTTCTTGGTCGTGATGTAGTTACGCTCCTTGCACTCGGTGCATGCCAGCGTGATGCCCGGACGGATCTCGGCGCTCTTGCTTGCCATTTGGTTCACCTCTTGTGTTCGTTGTCCATCGGCAGTTCCGCCGATATTTGTAGCGAGAAAGAGACTCGAACTCTTGACCTTACGATTATGAGTCGTACGCTCTAGCCAGCTGAGCTATCCCGCCAGAGAGCCCCGAGTGAGAATTGGACTCACGACCTCTTCCTTACCAAGGAAGTGCTCTACCACTGAGCTATCGGGGCGTGGCGGATAGTGGATTCGAACCACTGAAGCCGAAGCGACTGATTTACAGTCAGTTCCCTTTGACCGCTTGGGAAATCCGCCATGTTGTCTCAAGCGACCGGGGCCGCAATCGGCAACTCGAATAATATGCCATGACTCAGCGCCGAACGCAAGTCCACGCGTCTTACGGCGTGTCCCCAGTCATTGCAACGGTTTTACCGATGAAACAACGAGGGAGGCAGGAGAAGAAACTTTGCCCGGATATGGATCGGAAGACGGTTTCGGACGGTCTTCAGGTCGGCCAGTACGGCAATGACCGACTCGTGCAAGCCACCTGCCGACGCGACAGGCTGCGGCGACACGCCGAACGCGATGGCGGTTGCTTGATCGGCGATGCCGGTGAGCGGCTGGGCGGTACCGATCGCATCGGCGATTCGCTCGGCGATCGCGCGTTCGGTGTCGGACGGCCGCCAGCGGATGCCGGCGTCCCATGCCGTATCGCAGATCTCCGACCATGCGGCCAGCCATGCGCGGGCATCGCCGTCATCGCCGGCGTTCCTGCCGGAGTCTGAGACAGCGCCGATGCCGGCGATCAGCCGCAGTCTCCTGCGTCTTCTCAATGCCCGCACGATCGACGGAACCGCCGCCAGCCCGGCCAACACGGTCACGCCGAGTACCACCCACAGCGCGATCGCCAGCCATTTCGGCAGTTCCAGCCGGTTCCACCACGGCCGAGCCTGCTGCGCACCGGTTACGGCCGAACCGGACTGCTGTGTGGTACCGGACTGCGAACCGTCGGCATTCGTATCATCCTGCGTGTCGGATGCGTTCGGATCCGTCGCATCCGCACCACCACCGTTCGTATCGGCACCGGTCGAGTCCGGCGTGATCGTCGTCGTGACCGAATCCCCGGCGCTGCCGGTCGCGCCGGCCGAGGTCGTGCCGTCCTGCGACGCGCTGCCGTTGTCGACGGTCGCGGGCGTCACGTCGAACGGCACCCAGCCGACCCCGTCGATGTACGCGTCGACCCACGCATGCAGCTGTTTGGCCGCCACCTCGAACTCGCCGTCCGCGTTCGCCTTCTCGACGCCCGCGTTGTAGCCCATCACCATGCGCGTCGGCACGCCCATCGCCCGGCCCAGCACGGCGAGCGCCGACGCGTAGTGCGTGCAGTAGCCGGACTTCGAATCGAGGAAGCTGTTGATCACGTCGAGGTTCGACCGACCGTTGCCGTCGGGCGAGTTGAGCGAATACACGAAACCGTTGGCCGGATCGGTGAAGTAGTCGACCAGCCAACGCATCGCCGCGATCTGATGGTCGTAGCCGTCGCCATCGGTCGCCACACCGTCCGCCTTGGCCTGCTTGACGAGTGCGGTCACGTTCGCGGGCAGGTCGTCGGGCAGCGTGCGATAGTTCGACGCGGTGTTCCGGTCCATCGCCTGCACGGTGCTGAGTGCCGATCTGGCGTACTCGGCCTGTCTCGGCGCGTTGCTGCTGCTGGACAACATTTCGTACCCAAGCTCTTTGTACAGCTGGATGAGCTCCCTCCAGCGCATCGTGGACCGGCCCTCGATGGTATTCGCCCCGCCATCCAGCGCACCATCCGCATCGCCGGCCTGTACGTCGTCATCCGAGGAACTGTCCGCATCGGCCTCCGTGTTGTCCGGCTCGTCGACCGTCATTGCCAGCGCGATGCCGCCACCTTCCGAAAACATGATGCCGACCGTCTCATCCGATCCGATGCCGTAGTCCGTCAGGAAAGAATCGCTCAGTTCCAGCGAATACGTGGGTGTCGGAGTCGCGCCGTTGCGGCCGATGTATCCGGAGATTCCCGACACGCTGGCGACGGGGTTGCCCTGCTTGTCGGTCACCGAATCCCCGACCTCCGCCACGTTGGCGGCGGTGCCGGAGGAGTGAACCTCAAGCGGCATGACGAGCCATTGACCGTGTCGTTCGGCCAGTCCGTCTTCAATGGCCTGTTCGCGTGCGGCGGTGCGCTGCGACCACGGGACCGTGTTGTCCTGCGCCGTCTTTTCTATCTGCTGCTGGATGTCATGAACGTCGCCGATCCGCGTGAATCCGCTGGTTGATGAGATCGGTTGCAGGCCGATGCCGAGCGCACGGTAGTGCATGTCCTGCGTGGTGGTGGCCATGCGGCTGTAGATCGTGGAACCGGCCTGATCCCAGTCGGATCCGAGCCCGCCGATGCCGTTCATCAGCGAGTTGGTGACACCTGGCACGGGCAGGAAACGGGAGCTGAGCGTTTCGATGGTGATGCTGGCCATGTCGGTGTATTCCGAGGATCCGAAGAACATGGCGGCTTCCCCGCCGTCCGAGGCACCGGAACCCGAACCGGCGCCGACGCCCACGCCGGATCCGGAGCCCGCACCATACCCGGAGCCGGTGGGATCGTATTCGTAGGAGCCGATCGCGCCAGTGCCCGCACTGTCTGCGGTCGATCCGTACATGCCGAGATAGCCCATGTACAGGTAGTACGAGAGTGGATCGTCAGCGTTGCGATACCGGTCGTCGTCCGACATCATGTTGCTCGAGTCGAGGCCGAGTTGGATGCCGGAACCGTACAGGTTCGCGTCCTTGGCGAGCGCCTCGTCGAAGCTCCACGTGTCGCCGTTGAAGCCGTCGAGCGTGGTCATGCGCAGGTAGGTGCGTTTCGTCGCGCGGTAGGTGAGCACGATGGAGTCGGAGCCGGCCTGGAGCGAACGTTTGAGGTCGACCATCGGATTGATCGTATTCGCCGAGAGCAAGCCGGTCGAGTCGCCGAACGACATGGGCACGGCTTCGGCCAGGCTGACGGCGGGCGTGGTCAGGGCGAGCGTGACGGCGGTGACGAGCGCGGTGACAGCGGCGGGCGTGGGTGCGAACGTTCGCTCGGGCCGGGTCTGCCAGAGCGCGATCAGGAACATGGGTATGATCAGCGCGATCTGCCACCAGTCGGTCTGCCGTCCGATGAGCGCATAGTTCGACGCGAGCACGATGACCGGCAGGACGGCGAACGCCGGGGCCGTGCGGCGCGCGACCAGGATCAGGCGGATGACGATGACGACGACGGCGACCGCGAGGATCAGGATGATGTCACCGTATTCGTCGACGGTGAGCGGCGGCAGCTGCGAATCGAGCGAGTCGAAGCCGCGTTCGAACACGTCCCGCACGACGCCGAGCGGTGTGACTCGTTGGACACTGGTGACCGTTCCGGTGGCGTTGCGCGCGGCCAGGGTCGCGGCTTCCGCATTGACCCGACGGAATGCGGCGGAGTCGAACAACCACAGTTGCGTTATGTCGTGGATGCGGACGACGACGAGAGTCACGGCAGCAACGAGGGTCGCGATGATGACGGATGCGGCGCGGACGGCGTAGCGCAGTCGGGATCGCGAGGGAACGTTCGATTCGACGGCGACGACCGCGAGCGCGGCGAGCGCGAACCACGGCCAGTATCCGGTGGCGGCGACCAGTCCGGTGAGCGAGACGACCGACAGCTCGCAGAAGACCAGCAGGGCGGCTGCAGTGAGAGCGCGGGAGACGAGAGCCGTTCTCTTGTCATTTCGAACGGACGCAACCGCTCTTCCCCTGTCATTCCGAGCGAGCGAAGCGAGTCGAGCAATCTTCCGCTCCGGAATAACGGGAGCGGCGGCGGTTTCGATGACGCGCAGATGATCAGTTCCAACGGCCTGGCGCAGGGCCGTGGCCAGCTCTCCCTGCGGATGTGGCGTGAGCAGCCGCACGCCGACCGCACCAGTCTGCCGCATCGCGATTTCAGCCACGTGTGCGGCGAGCCGGTCGGGCGCGGCGCCCATCTGCGGAGCATCCGTCGCAGCAACATCAGTCGCGGCGGAATCCTGCGTTTTGTCGGGCTGCGTCTGCCTGGCCGCATCATCGGCCGTCACACTCCCGTCCGTCGAGATCGGTGACATCGCGGCCAACAGTCGCGCGCAATCCTCGGCATCATCCGCGAATCGTATGCCGTCCGTCACGATCAGTCGGCAATCCATCGACGTCGATTCCAGCAACGGCAGCACTTGTTCGACCTGCGCGTCGATCTGCGCGTCCGTTATCCCCGCCGATCTTGCGTCAAGCATGACGATCGTGGAGACGCGTATGTCACGACCGGTTTCGCGGGTCATGAGCTCGCCGCGATGTGCAGTGGCCTTCCACGAGATGAGTTTCGGCGGGTCTCCTGGCGTGTACGCACGCACGCCGCCCGTGTTCTCGGACTGCGTCAGCCCCTGCAATCGTTGGTCGGCCATGCGCTGACCGGATGCCGGCTGCGTGGGCACGTCGGGCAGTACGATCCGCTCGTCGCGGTCGGGCAGCAGGCGCGATGCCGACCACAGGCCGAACGGGTCATGCCAGCGTGCGAATATGGCCGCGCGACGGTACAGGCCGCGCGACGAGCCGATATCGCCAACCATGCGGGCGACAACGCCACCGTCCTGATCAAGTCGCTCGTACTGGCTGCGGACGCGCATCGCGCGCGGCAACAGCACTCGTGCGAGCCGCGGGGCCGATTGCGGCACGTCGACAAGCCCGCGACGCTCGTCGATCAGTGCGACGCCGTACCGCCCGACAAGCCGCCATTGCGTAACGGCAAGGATCAGCGAACAGCCGAACGTCACCGCGACCGCAACCGCGGCGGCCATGAGCGCACGGTCATCCAGCAGCAACCCCATAAACAGGAATCCGGCGGCAAACACGACCGCGGCGACGCCGGCCACGCTAGGCCGGATCGTACCGTGCGTGCGCCAATGGCGGGGATGTCGTCCGAACAACCGCTGACGGGACCGCGAACGGGCACGACGATGAGACTGTCGGGTGCGCTGCATGGTCTGCTCCCGCCGTCAGAGCCGATCAGGACGCGGCACCGCGACCGTGCCGACCAGATCGGCGACGAGTCGGCGCGCACGTTCCATCGAGGAGAACCCGTAGCCGGCGTTGTCGAGCACCAGACGGTGTGCGAGCACGGGTACGGCGAGCGCCTGCACATCGTCGGGGGTCACGAACGAACGCCCGGCGGCGATCGCACGGGCCCGCGACATCGCGGCCAGATGGAGGCTGCCACGCGGCGACGCACCGTATTTGACGCCGTCCATCGTGCGTGTGGCCGAGACCAGCGTGACGATGTAGTCGGCCACGGCGGCGCTTACGGTCACCTGTTCGGCGGCGTGGCGGATCGCGAGCACGTCGTCGGTCGAGCAGACCTGCGCGAGTCCCTCCAACGGACGCAGCATGTGCGATCCGGTGAGCATCGCGGATTCGGCGGCGGCGCTCGGATAGCCGAAGCTCGTGCACGCCATGAAGCGGTCGAGCTGCGCCTCAGGCAGCGGGTAGGTGCCTTCGAGCTCGATCGGATTCTGCGTGGCGACGACGAAATATGGATCGGGCAGCTCGTGCGTGGACCCGTCGACGCTGATCTGGCGCTCGCCCATCGCCTCGAGCATGGCCGATTGAGCCTTCGGGTTCGCGCGGTTCACCTCGTCGGCGATGACGATGTTCGCGAACAGCGGGCCGGGATGGAAGTCGAAACGGCCGGTTCCTTGCGAATAGACGCTCACGCCGGTCAGATCGGACGGCAGCAGGTCGGGAGTGAACTGGATGCGGCGCGATTCGCCGCCGATCGCGATGCTCATCGCACGGGCGAGCGTGGTCTTGCCGACGCCGGGCACGTCCTCGAGCAGCAGGTGACCACCAGCGACGAACGTGGTGATGGCCAGGTCGATGACCTCGCGGGAGCATGAAAGCACGCCGGCGAGCGCCTCGGACAGCGCGGCGATGGTGGTCGACGGCGTTGCGCCGGTCGACGACGCCACGGCATCGGTGGCAGCTGGATTGTCGAGATCGTTCCGCCGATCAACCGTATCGGCCTGTGCGCCACCCTGCATAAGTCCCCCAATCAACATCGATTATCCGCTGTCCAGCTTAGCAGTGAGGATGCAGCGTTTCGCTGCCGGCAGACCATACGCGACACAACCGCCACAACTGTTCCCACGTGGCGGAAAACGCTTGTTGAGACACCACTGAGCGAGCGAAAACCGCCGCGCACGGAAACGCCACATCACTCCCAGCGCATACAAAAATCCCGCCCGGCGGAATGCCGAACGGGATCAGATACGATACCGCGCTGTGCGCACGTATCTCAGCCGAGGATGGCGAGAATGTCGCGAGCGGAGACGATCAGGTAGTCCTCGCCCTCGTAGTGGACTTCGGTGCCGCCGTACTTGGAGTACAGCACCTTGTCGCCGACCTTGACGTCCATCGGGATGCGCTCGCCCTTGTCGTCGCGGCGGCCCGGGCCGACAGCCAGGACTTCGCCCTGCTGCGGCTTCTCCTTGGCGTTGTCCGGGATGTACAGACCGGAAGCGGTCTTGGTCTCGGCCTCAGCCTGCTTGACGATGATCTTGTCTTCCAACGGTGTGAGCTTGATCGACACTGTAGGTCACCTCGTATATCTAGTAAAAACCAGTATGTCCGCGCCAGAGAACCGTGAGGCGAGAGGCTGACGATCACCCGCCGCGCTTCTCCTTTGCGCTGCTACACATCGTAGCGCGGTTTTTAGCACTCTGCCAACTCGAGTGCTAACGCTGAGAGTGAAACGCCCCGGAAACGGCGAAAGGCTCCCGTTCGGGAGCCTCATGTGCTGCGGTGTCGGCCTCGTATGGCCGGCCTCGTGCGGTCAGACAGATCGGCGAGCGAGGATCGCCTCGAGACCGTTGCCCAGCGAGTCGGACGTCGCCTCGGGTGCGTCGACCGCACCCTGTTCTTCCGAAGCGTGGAAGGCGGCCGTGTCGTTGACCGTTTCGGCGGTCTGATCAGACTTGGTCGCATCATCGGCCGGTGTGGCGTCTTCGGTCGGTTCGACTGCCGGCTCGGCGACGGACTCGGCCGCGTTCTGCTCGACCGGCACGGCCTTGGCGACCTGCTTGGCCGACTTGATCTCCAAACTTTCCGGCGCGGGGACGGACACGTCCACGCCGTTGCGCGGCGTACCCAGCGAGAACGAGATCAGATCCTGTCCGGACGCCATGTCGAACGCATCGAGCGCGCGGGACGGGCTCACATGGGCCAGTTCGCTCGTCTCGTCCGGCACCTGCTCATCGGATTGGACGGATTCGCTCGTCGAGACGACCTGGGCTGATTCCGCGACGGAATCGACCGGCAGCTCGTCGGCGATAGTGGCCTGGGACGGGTCGGAGGATTCCCGCACCGGCTCGGTTGCAACCTGAGCGGCTGCCCGTTCCTCGTTCCGGCGACGGGCCTCGCGCTCGGCGAACGCCTGCGCCTGTTCGCGACGTGCCTGCTCCAAGGCTCGCCTGATCTCGCGCTGTTCCATCACATGCGTGTCCGGTTCGTCCACGCGGGTCTGAACCGCACCGTCAACCGAGGCCGCACCGCTGGCCGGCTTCACATCATGGATCTGCCGGGCAGCTTGCGCCGCGGATTCAACTACCGTCTGCGCCGGCGTCTTCTTGGCTTTTCTGGTCTGTGCACGCGAGGCGGCGACCTTGCGCTCCCATGCGCGGGCCTGAGCCGCGGCGCGGGCGCCCAACGCGACCACCACCAACGTCAGGGTGAACGGGATCAACGCGAACAACGGGCTGAACTTGAGCGGGAAAGCGATGGCGAGCACCACGACGGTGATGGCCAGCAGCGACACGACAAGCATACGGCGACGACGAATCGCTGCGCGACGAAGCTGCCGCACACGGGCGACACGTTCCGCCGTGTATTTCGGGTCAGACTGCATAATAATCCCTTTCGCCTGCGGCGTGTGCTCGTCACAGAACCGCGTGCCATCGTTTGCACTGATCAGGTGCAGCGACGACGAGTACTTGTCCTCACGGTGCTCCGCCACTTTTCTCATGCCTTTGGCCGTCCGCACAGGCAGCCAGCCAACCATGATGATTACGAATATCGCCAGTACCACCACAGCACTTAACGACTCGTAACCCATGCCCTTAAGAATAGGAGAGGCCGGGCACAAATCGAGAATTGCGCTCGGGCGTGTCGTGAACGTGTCGCAAACGCGCCGCGAGCAGACGGGTCACGCGCTCCGCCGAGCCGCCATCAGCCGGGCCGCGAAGCCCTCCCCCGCGTCCTCGGCGAGCAGGCTGTACGTTTCGTGGTCGCGCCACCGACCATTGATGTACATGTATTTGGGGCGCAATCCCTCGTGATGCGCGCCGATCTTCTCGACCACGCGGCGCGAACGATAGTTCTCGGGCAGGATCGCGATCTCGAGCCGGTGCAGCCTCGGGCCGTCCGGATCGGCGAGCGCCCAGTCGGCGAGCAGGGCGAGCGCGAGCGGCGCGAAGCCGTGGCCGGCGACCTGCCGCGACACCCAGTAGCCGACGACACCGGTGCGCATCGAACCGTAGCTGATCGCGCCGAGCGAGATCTGGCCGACGATGCGGCCGTTGTGGATGATGCCGAACAGTGCGCCTGCACCCTGTTCCTCGCTGCGACGTTGACGTTGGATCCACGTGTTGAAAGTGAGCGGCGCGCCGTGCGTCGGGTCGCCGGAATCCCAGGGGGCGAGCCAGTCGCGATTGTCCCAGCGAACGGCGTTCCACTCGTCCTCGTCGTCGAGGGTCAGCGGGCGCAAGTAAATCGGCGGCTGCGCGGCGACGCCACCCGACGCGACGATCACCGGCCGTTCGGGCAGCCGCGCGGGCATACGGATCGCCGGCGCATCCGAGGGGTGGAAAACCGCCCGCAACGATTGGAAAACTGACACGCCCCCATTGTGCCACGATGACATCGCCGGCGAGCGTGCGATGGTGCAGTGTGGTACAACGTGCGTATGCAGAACATGCGGATACAGCCGGACGGGATCGGCCGTGCGGCGGACGATATGAGCGGCGAGGCCGAACGCAAGCGGGCGTTGCGCAAGGCGGCGATCGCGCGACGCAAGTCGGTGCCGCTCGAGGATCGCGCTCGGGCCGGCGAACGGCTGGCGGCCGTCTCGCAATCGTTGATCGCACAGTATGGGGCGGGCAACACGGTGGCCGCGTATGTGTCGATGGGCAGCGAGATTCCGATGCAATCGTTGCTGCAAGCGTTGCTGGAGCGAGGCGTGCGGCTGCTGGTGCCGATGCTGGGCAGCGGCATGGACGTGGGCTGGGGCGAGCTGGCGTCGCTGGATGATCTGCGCGCGGTCGGCGGCGATGCGACGCCGGCGAGAGGCGGCATGTCTGATCGTCTCGCGTCCTCCCCGCGTAAGCATACGCGTCCTGACGAGCCGGTGCATACGCGCGTATTCAGCAAGGAGGCATTGCGCGACGCCGATCTGGTCATCCTGCCCGCGCTCATGGTCGATCATGCCGGCACACGACTCGGTCGCGGCGGCGGCTGGTACGATCGTGCGCTCGAATGGCTTGATCCGGCCGCACACACCGTCACGGTCTGCTGGCCCTGGGAGGTCGTGGAGGGCCCGCTTCCCCGCGAGGCGCACGACATCCCGGTCGAATCCGCGCTGACGCCGGACGGGCTGCTGACGTTGCGCTGACAACGTGTGCGGCGGCGGGCGAATCCCGTCGGTGTGCGCGTTCACGGCGGCCATGTCCAGCCATGCGAGAACTTCTGTCGCTGCTGTCGGGCTTGCGATTAGGATAATGATTCGTTGAGTATCGTGATGAACCGTTTGACGTGGAGGAAGAGCCGTGCCTACGTACCATTACCGTTGCAAGAGCTGTAACTACGATTTCACCGAGCAGCAGTCGTTCAGCGACGACCCGATCACCGTCTGCCCCCAGTGCGGCAAGGAGCAGGTGCGCAAGGTGTTCTCCGCCGTGCCCATCGAGTTCAAGGGCAGCGGATTCTACCGCACCGATAGCGGTTCGGGTTCCAAGTCCAAGTGACCTCGACACGCCGGAATGTGGATAACTCGACCTTTCGACCACATACCCCGTTTCGGCTTGCGTAATGCATTTCGCATCCGTCATCATCATGAGATGGTGACGGATTTTTTTGATTCGCTGGGCCGCTTAGTCGGACCGGCAAGGAGTCTGCGACGACGCAGATTCACGTATGCGATGCGGCGAGTCGCGTGTGCGGCCGCGGCCGGTTTGACGATGCTCGCCGCGCTGATGTGCGTGCTGGGAACGGTGGCCACGCGCACGGTGGTGGTCGCCGCAGTCGATATCGAGCGGGGCACGGCGATCGAGGCCGGTATGCTGCGATTGGCTCAATGGCCGATCGGCGATGGCGCTGTGCTGGAGGACGCGCTCGATTCGTTGGACGGTCTGCGTGGGATCGCGCAGGTCGACATCGTCGCCGGACAGCCGATGTACCGTCCGATGATTCGCGACCAGCCGACGATACCGGACGGATTCACCGTGATCGAGGTGCGTCTGGCGAGTGATGGGGACGCGCTGATGAACGGTGATGAGATCGCGTTGGCTTCGGCTACGGGATGTACGGATGCGGCCGATGACGGGCCGAGTTCAGATGCCTGTGTGCTGGTGGAACGGGCCATGGTGATGCGTTTAGGTACGAGCGCAGGACGTACCTCGAACGGCTATGCGGCCGTGTCCACGACGCCACTGGCCATGAGCGCCGTGGACGCGTTGCGGGTGATGGCCGCACAGGAGGCCGGCGCCATCGTGGCAGTGACGCGGTAGCGAGGTCGAGCGGCGCGCTTGCGCGCTGCGTTCCAATCCAACTCCCTCCGCGAGAGGCGAGCAGTTGTTTGAGAACTCAAGAGTGGACAGCCCCTGCAGCCGAGGGGCTGAGGCTCCGCCGGCTGGTATCGCCGTGGTGCGGCGATACCATAGCATGTTCAGCGCTTGTCGTTGAAGATGTCCCAATGCGCCGAGCCGTCAAACAGACAGTCCAGTGGACTGTCTGTAGGCGAGGTGAGTGAGTTGCAAGACAGGCAACTCGCGAAGGCCGCCGCATTGGGGTATCTTCAGCGCTTGTCGTTGAAGATACCCCAATGCGGCGGCAGCTCTCCGAGGATGCGCTTGTCGTCGTCGGCGTCGCGCTGGGCGGCGGTGGTCATGTCGCCGGGTTCGAGCTTGACGCCGTCGGCGTCGAACAGTTCGGTGCCATGAAACACCACACGCCGGTGCTTGCGCGTGGTGCGGCGATTGGGATCATAGGCGGGCTGATCGTTCATCGCGTCTCCTGGTACAGTTCGCTGATGCGCGAGACGATGCGGTCGACTTCCTTGTCCGGGTTGACGAACGCGGCAACGCTCCACACGGTCATGACCGACCATCCCAACGTCGTCAGGTTCTGCATCATGAGACGGTGACGGTCGCGCGTGGACTGGGTGCTCATGAACTGCACATCGTCGGTCAGCACGGCCAACGCGAACGGCTTGCCGTTGACACCTACGACCAACGGGATGCGCAGGCCACGGTCAAACCCGTAGTTGACGGCCACGTTCAGCCCGCGCATACGCAGTCTCTCAGCCAGATCGTCGAACAGCACGTTGCCGTCGATCGGAGCCGGCGAGGCGCTGACCGAATCCTGCGTGAGCTGGCCGGCCCATTCAAGCACGGCCTTGAGCATCTTCGGACCGCTCTGGTGAATGCGATCCTCGTCCAGATCGGCCGCCGTGAACGCGGCGGTGATGTCCACGTTGCGGTCGGCGAGCGCGAGCGCGTCGAGCAGCAGGTTCTGCCCGTTCTCGATCTCCAGCGTGCCGAACTGCTGCAGCAGCCATCCGTGCGTGGTCTTGGCGTAGCTGATCGCAACGATCGCGTCGGTGGCATGTGCCCCGGCGACCTCGGTGATGTTCACGATACGTACGTGGCGCAGGAATCGTCCCATCGTCTTGTCGCGCGAAGCCAGCGTCTTCAGTTCGGCGCCGAGCCGTGAACGGAACGTGTCGGTCAGGCTCACAACGGTCAGCACGTAGCTTGCAGGCACGATGGTGAAGGTGCCGGCGCGCTCAGTGATGAGACGCACGACTTCCTCGATCTCCTGCTGGCTGGATTCGACCAGACCGGAGCTCATCACCGGCACGCCGCTGCCGTCGACGGGATGGAATCGCACGTACCCCTGCACGGTGGCCGCGTCGTGGCTCACCTCGCCGTAGCCGTGCGTCTCGAGGAACGCGGTGAGCTTAGGCGAGCGGCGCACCGGATGCGTACCGGCCTCGACCCCGGGCAGCAGCCCGATGAGCTTGGCGAGAGACGCTGACGTGACCGTGGCGCGGTGCGCGAGCACGACCACGCTGCGGGCGCGGGCGAGGATCGTCAGCAGTTCGATGGCGGGCATGTGCGCGCCGGCATCGATGATGACGACATCGGCGACCGGGGCTGGCCCGGTGAGCGCGGCTAACGTGGACGGGGTCGCGATGAGGATGGGCTTGGCGGCGGCGAGGATCTGCCCGTAGTCGCGCTGCACGCGCGCGAACGAGGCACGGGAAGCCGATCCGGCGAGCACCGTGTGCAGCTGGTTCGCCTCCTGCGTGCGCGAGAACAACAGATCGGACAGCTTGCGCATGGATTCCTGCGCGACCATCGGGCCGATCGAACGCACGTGCTCGACGTCGACCTGGGCGAACCGGTCGGCCGCGGCCTGCATGGCCGAACCGTCCTGGTTCGAGATGATCGCGGACGACTGCACGATGTTCTCGAACACGGTCGTCCACCACGCAAGCTGCAGTTCGCCGGCGACCGCATCCGCGTCGACGCGGCGATTGTGCAGGTCGTCGACCAGTTCGGTCAGTCCGACCGACTGGAACTCCTGTTCCAGGCAGCAGCGTTCCGGCAGCGTGTCGAGCGCATGACGGTCGTCGTAGAGCGCCTTGAGCCGCGTCTCGACGTCGTTGAAGTCCACCGCGTCGATGTTGCCACCGGCCGGGGTGGTCGCCAGCACCGTGTCAAGCGCGGTCATGCCGGCCGACAGGGCCTCCTGAGTCTCGATGATCGCGTCGAGCTTGGGCGGCAGCACCGGCCAGCCGCCATGCGGCACGAACATGCGCCACTGGTCGGCCTGTTTGGAAACGACCTTCAAAGCCTCGTGCAGGTTTTCGACCTGGGCGCCGACGCGAAGCAGGCTCTTGGCCTCCTTGATGTGGCGGCGACGCTCCCAGAAGCCCATCGACGTGCCTTCGGCCTTGCGCTCGGCCTTCGGCTTACTCGCCTCGATCATCGAGTCGATGTCGCGCTCGAAGATCTCGGGCTGGAATACGTCGAGCACGCGGCGCAGGTTCTTGAGCACCATGACCTGCCGGCCCCATTCGCGCGCCGTGTTCGGCACCGGGAAGCCGCACGCCTGCACGGTGGACGTGACCTGTTCGCGCGTGGCTGGCAGCAGCGTGTTGAGCAGGTCGACCACATGCTGGTAGGCGTTGATCGCTTCCTCCTCGCTGTTGAGCGAGGCCTTGAACCACGCGGTGTCCTCGGGGCCGATGGTGAATTCGCCGAGTTCGGCGGCGCGGCGCAGCTTGCCGGCCCATTCGTCCAGATTCGAGGCGACTGAATGGGCGGCCTGCGGCTGCAGGCGCACATGCGTGGCCGGGTGCGTGGGCAGCGCGGCGATGTTGGCGAGATTCTGGATGGTCTGGTATGCGGAGACGCCCCACTGCTCGTTGGTGCCGTGCAGGTCACCGAGATAGCGGGTCAGGCGCGAGCGCACGCCGACGAGTTCGTCAGACAACTGGTCGAAACGGGAGGAGGCGACCCCCGGATGGAAGCCGACCGCGGCGATGAGCTGACGGTCGATGTCGGCGGCGGCCTTCGCGTCGGCGATATCGAGCATCTGACCGCCCATCTCGCCTTCGCGCACCGCCTGCTGGAAGCGGCGCTTCTGATCGGCCACGCACGGCACGTACAGCACGGTGTGCCCGGTCATTACGCAGCGTGACGCGATCGCGGCCGCCTGGTCGGCGCTGTCCTTGCCGACCTCGCTGTCGACGAACAGGCTGCGTCCGGTCGCGGCCATGTTCGCAGCGTACCGCACCTTGTTGTCAACGTCGCCGATCTCGTATTCGGTGTGCGGGTCGGCGTCGAACGGACTATAGTCGGGCATCGCCTCGCCCTTGAGTTCGCTGACGGCATCCTCGTATCCGGCGAGTGCGTCGAGCATGCGGTTGCCGGTGCGGCCTTGCTCAAGTTGGTCGACGATGCGCTGGCTTTCGGCGAGCACCATCGACGAGGGATCCACGAAGCAGCCGACGACAAGCTGGCGTTCGATCGTGAAATCGGGGAACGCTTCGGTCGCCAGATCAGTGATCGCGCCGAACACCGCGGCGGTGTCGGGCGTGCCGTTCGCGTAGTGCGAGCCGTCGAACAGATCGTCGGCGCTCACCGTCACGCCGTGTTCACGCATCGCCGCGACGAACGCCGGGTTGAGTTCGACACGGCCAGTGAAGCGGATCGTTGCGCGCAGGCCATTCTCATCGCGCGTCACGTCGACCGGATACAGCAACACGGGCATCTGGTTGCCATCCCAGTCGGCCACGCCGACCGCGAGCGAGAGTTCGGACACACCGCTGACGCGTGCGCGCGTGGCCTTGTCGTCCAGCACGCGTTCGATGCGACGTCCGGCGGCGCGGCGCATGGCCGTGTCGCGGAACAACGCGTCCATCGGGGCGTGGCCGCTGGCGAACAGCTGGGCGATGCCGGAGGGGTGCGCGTGCGTCAGGTCGAGTTTGACGTTGAGCTGACCGATGTTCTCCAGCGGCGAGGGGTCAAGTCCGTCGCGGTATTGCTCACGCCAGGCTCGGATGTCGGCCAATGGCGCGTTCGTGGTGTTCTCACTCATGGATGTGGCCTCACTTGCCTACCGCGTGGCGGTATTCCTGGTATCCGGGATTGTCGGCGAGCGCCGCGTCGATGTCGGCGTCACCTCGGGCCGACAACCATGCGTACAGGTCGTCGTACAGCGACGGGTTCATGGCGAGGAACGGCAGCAACTGGCGATGGGCGGCCATGCTGAACTGCACCGTGAAGTCGGTGGTGTGCTTGGCCTCGTCGGAGGTCAGACCGTCGATCTCGACGGTGGGTTCCGGCTTGCGGAATTCGCCTTTGGCGACGCGATCGAACACCGAACCCGGCTCGAACACCGGAGTATACGCGGCGGTCGTCTCCGGTTCGGACGGTTCGCCGACCGTCGGCTGCGCGGACTGCTGGTCGGACTGTACGGCCGGCTGTGTGGACTGCTCGGGCTGCGTCTGATCGGCCGATGCCGTCGGTTCGGACTGCGCGGCGGTCTCGGACTGCGGGATCGCCTCCGGTTCTGCCGGCTGCGCGACGTCCGAATGCTGTTCGACCGGATGCGGGTCGAACGTGTCAAGCGGTGTGGTGTCGAGCACCGGAATACGGGTCGCCACCGGCAAGGTCGCCTCGTCGATGTTCTGCGCCGGTTCCGGCGAAACATGCTCGTCCTTCGGCGTATCAATCCCGTCCGCGCTCACGCCGGACGCGGTCGACAGCGCGTCCACGAACAGGTCGCGCGGTTCCTCGCGCTTGGGCTGTTCGACGTGCAGCGGCACGGGATCGGCGATGGCGACCGGACGGTTCGGATCCTCGACCGGCGCGACCATCGGCGTAAAGCTCTGCAGGGCGGCCGCGCGCAGCGCTTTGGCGCGCGCCTCCACGCTGCTTGCGTCGAGCGCGCTGGTCGGCTCGCCGGCACGCAGGTCGAGAATATCGTCCACCGACATGTCGGCCACGTCGGGCTCGGCCGGCTTGCCGTCGTCGGTCGCATACTCGAACAGGTCGGTCACGGACGGTTCGGGTTCCGCCGCTTCCTCGACCTGCACGAAATCGACCGGCACGTCGCCGAACTGCATACGCACCGCAGCGGACGGCATCGGAAAATCCACGTCCGCCGGCAGACGCACCAGCCGGCCGTCGTCGCGTACCAGATACGTGCCGTTCGTCGAACGCATGTCGCGCAGCGTCGCCGATCCGTTCGCGAGCACACGCAGCACCGCGTGACGCTTGGACATCGAGCGGGTCTCGTCGTTCACCTCGAACCGCGGGGTGCCGTCATCCGGCAGCGGACGGATCGGCTTGCGTCCGATCTCCAGGCTTTCGGACGGCAGCACGCTCACCTGATCGCAGCTCTTGACCTTCACCAGCCACCTGCGAGACCGCTGTTCATCACTCACCGCGCAGCCTTCCTTTCTGCCTTCCAACGGGACTTCTGCCAATATGCTACGTGCCATTGTGTCATGTTTCTCTCGACATTGCGCGTTTATTCGCAAAAACCCCGCCTCCGCGCGTGCAGCGCGATGACGGGGTGTTTGCAAAAGCTTGGTAATGTGCGGGCTTCACTCCCGCGTGTATTACTTGAGCTCGACGGTGGCGCCAGCCTCTTCCAGCTGAGCCTTGGCCTTCTCGGCGTCTTCCTTCTTGGCCTTCTCGAGGATGGCCTTCGGAGCGCCGTCAACCATGGCCTTGGCGTCAGCCAGGCCAGCGTTGGTGATGGCCTTGACGGCCTTGATGACCTGGATCTTCTTGTCGCCGACAGCGGTCAGGACGACGTCGAACTCGGTCTTCTCCTCTTCCTCAGCGGCAGCGCCAGCGGCCGGAGCAGCGGCGACAGCGGCGACCGGAGCGGCAGCCTCGACGTCAAACTTCTCCTCGAAGGCCTTGACGAACTCGGAGAGCTCGACGAGGGTCATTTCACCGAAAGCTTCCAGCAGCTCTTCGTTGGTGTACTTAGCCATGATGGCTTCCTTTCATTCTGGCGGCGGCCCGCGTGCTCATGCCGGCGCACCGTCTCAATGTTTTGTTTGTTTTCCGAATGGTTCATGCGGCGAGCCGCATGGGGATCAAGCTGCCTTTTCCTGCTTCTCGCGCAGGGCGTCGATCGTACGCACGGCCTTGGTCGGCAGAGCGACGAACAGGTACGCGGCCTTGGAGGTCGTGGCCTTGAGGTCGCCGGCGAACTTGGCGAGCAGCTGCGGGCGAGACATCATGTCCGCCAGCTTCTTCGCACCCTCGCCGTCGTAGACGGTGCCATCGGCATAGCCGCCCGAGATAACGAGAGCCTTGTTGGTCTTGGCAAAGTCACGCAGGACCTTCGCAGCCTCAATGAAGTCGCCCTTCACGAAGGTGATGGCGGTCGGGCCCTTGAGCAGGTCGTCAAGACCCTCAATGCCCGCTTCCTTGGCGGCGATACGCGCCAGCGTGTTCTTAGCCACAGTGTAGGAAGTATCGCGGCCTAGCTTTTCGCGCAGTTCGGAAACCTGCGGAACGGTAAGCCCGCGGTACTCGGTCAGGTAGACGGCATCGGCGTTACGGAACTGCTCCGTAAGCTGAGCGACCACCGCTTCCTTTTCGGGCCTCTTCATGGCGTTCCTTCCTAGATCGGCCGTTGATCTTCTCGGTCAGGAACTCAAGCTGCCAAGGCAATAAAAAAGCCCTGCGCACAGGCAGAGCAACATCCACCGCGTTTGTCTTGCGACTTGCGGCATCCCGCGAACGGGCACATATTTCTCAACCTGCGCTGGCTTGGCGAACCAAACTTCGTGGGATTTGCATCCCAAACCAACGGTCTGTGGTTTACGGATGAATAAAATACGCCCGGGACTTGACTTCCGTCAAACCCGGGCGTGTCGTACTAGTGGTCAGCGAATCACTTCGTGTAGTCCTTGTTCTTGCTCTCCTTGATCAGGAACAGGGCGACGAGCGCGAGCGCCGACATCACGGCGAGGTACCAGCCCACGGACTGGACGGTGCCGGTCGCCTGCACGAGCGCGGTGGCAATGGTCGGGGCGAACGCGCCGCCGAGGATCGCGGCGAGGTTGTAGCTCAGGCCGGCGCCGGAGTAACGCACGCTGGTCGGGAACAGCTCGGGCAGGTATGCGCCGCACGGCCCGAACAGGGCGCCCATGCAGCAGAAGCCGACGCACAGGAACAGCATCACGGTGAACGGGTTGTGCTGCAGCGACTGCAGGGCGAAGATGCCGAACACGAGCGTGCACAGCGTCGCGGTGATGAGCACGGTCTTGCGGCCGAGCTTGTCGGCGTACAGGCAGGAGATGATGATGAAGATCGCGAAGAAGAACACCGACACCATCTGCATGGCGAGGTACTCGTTCTGGGTGAACGCCGGCTTCATGACCTTCACGCCGTAGCTCAGCGACCACGTGCCGAGCACGTAGAACAGCGAGTAGGTGATGCCCATCGCGAAGGTGCCGAGCAGCACTTCCTTCCAGTACGGCAGCAGGGCGCGCAGCGGGTGCTTGACGACGCGATCCTCGGCGGCGGCCTGACGGAAGATCGGGGTTTCGGTCATGTGCAGACGCACGTACAGGCCGATGGCGACCAGCACCGCGGAGCACAGGAACGGGATGCGCCAGCCCCACGCCTGCATCTGGTCGGGGCCGAGCACGGTGTCGAGTAGCAGGTTCAGGCCGTACGCGCAGAAGAAGCCGATCGGGGCACCGAGGTTCGGGAAGGAACCGTAGAGCGCGCGCTTGTTGGCGGGGGCGTTCTCGGTGGCGACCAGCGCGGCGCCGGACCATTCGCCGGCGAGGCCGACACCCTGGCAGGCGCGGCAGATGCACAGAATGATGATCGAGAACACGCCGAGCTGCTCATAGCCGGGCAGGCAGCCGACGAGGAACGTCGAGATGCCCATCGTCATCAGCGCGACGACCAGCGTGGTCTTGCGGCCGATCTTGTCGCCGAAGTGGCCGAACAGCATGGAACCGAACGGGCGGGCGAGGAACGACACGGCGAACGTCAGGAACGCGAGCATGGTGCCGATGGCCGGGTTCGCCTTGGTTGCGCCCGGGAAGAAGATCGCGCCGAAGTAGCTGGCGGATGCGATGGAATAGCAGTAGTTGTCGTAGAACTCGATGGCGGTGCCGACCATCGAGGCTGCGATGATTTCAGGCACGGAATCGCGTTTTTCCTTGTCGGTGGCGGATTGAGCCACGGCGACGGATGCGGACATGATGAGTCTTCCCCTCTATATCTTCGATTGCGGCCGGCGATGAATTCAGGCAACAGCCGCGCGAGAAACGCACCGGGTATGCGACATCCGCGTCAGGGGCTTTTGGCCAGCGGTGTCGCACACCGCTGTGCTGACTTATGAGTGTGGTCGATAACCGGTCATCAGGGGCGGCTTTGACCACATAGTGAACGGCGGGGTGCCGTTGTCGCGGCGCAAATACAAAAATCCCCGCAGGAAATCTCCCACGGGGTTTTGTATGGTGCAATCAGTCGATCACAGCACCGCGTTCAGGATGAAGTCAAGCACGAACAGGATCGCGACGACCCAGATCACCGGGTGCACCTTGTTCGCCTTCTTCTTGCAGGTCATCACGATGCAGTACATGATGAAGCCGCCGGCGATGCCGTACGAGATCGAGTACGAGAACGCCATGAACACGGCGGCGAAGAACGCCGGGACCGCCTCGGTGATGTCGTTCCAGTCGATCTCCTTGAGGGATGCGGCCATCATGCAGCCGACGATCACGAGCACGCCCGCGGTCGCGGCGGACGGCACGGCGGAGATGATCGGGGACAGGAACGCGGACAGCGCGAAGCAGATCGCGACGACCACGGAGGTCAGGCCGGTGCGGCCGCCTGCCGCGATGCCCGCGGAGGACTCGACGTACGTGGTGGTGTTCGAGGTGCCGCAGATCGCGCCGATCGAGGTGGCGATGGAGTCGGCGAACAGGGCCTTGTCCATCTTCGAGGAGAAGCCGGAGCCGTTCTCGAGGGCCTTCTCGTCGGCCTCGGAGAAGATGCCAGTGCGGCGGCCGGTGCCGATGAACGTGCCGATCGTGTCGAACGTGTCGGACATGGAGAACGCGAAGATCGTGACGATCACGAGCGGCAGGCGCGCAACGTCGGAGAACAGGGCCGGGAAGCCGGCGCCGGTGAAAATCACGCCGAAGGTCTGCGGCAGCTGGGCGAAGGTCTCGCCGATGGAGACGGACTGACCGAAGTTGGTCACGCCGAACGGGATGCCGACGAGAGTGGTGATGGCGATGGCGAGCAGCATGCCGCCCTTGACCTTGAGCACGGTGAAGACGATGGCGAGCAGCAGACCGACGAGGAACACCCACAGCACAGGGGTGTTGAGCGTGGCGAGGCCCGGGGTGGCGCCGGTGGCGAGGCCCTTGCCGGCGGCCTTGGTATCCTTCGGGGTGAAGGTGATGAGGCTGACGTTGAGCATGCCAACGTATGCGACGAACAAGCCGATGCCGCCGCCGATCGCGTGCTGCAGCGTCTCCGGGATCGCCTGGATGATCATCTTACGAATCTTGGTGACGGTGATGACGATGTTGATCAGGCCGCACAGGAACACCATGCACAGCGTCTCCTGCCAAGTGAAGCCCAGGCCGAAGCAGACGGTGTAGGTGAAGAACGCGTTGAGGCCCATGCCGGCGGCCTGCGCGTACGGGACGTTGGCGAACAGGCCCATGACCAGCGTGCCGATGATGGCCGCGATGATCGTGGCGAGGAACACGCCGCCCCACGGCATGCCCGTCTGGCTCAGGATCTGCGGGTTGACGACGATGATGTAGCTCATCGCGAAGAACGTGGTCAGACCGGCCATGACCTCAGTGGACACGGTGGTGCCGTTCTCCTTCAAATGGAAGAACTTCTCCATATATCTCTGCTTCCTTTTCGTGGGTTGTTAGGGGCCGGTCGTGCGGTGTGCGTCCGCGGTGGCGGACGGATGCCGACGACCCACGGCCCCGGCGAGAATCGCGACTCGCCGTACGTCCGTTTTGTCGAACGCGCCCACGATAGCACCGTCACAAGTCATGGAGGTTTCGTGAACGAAATCCGCATCGTGAGCCCCGGCACAGGCCGGCGCCCGACTCGGTTATCCCAATCCGCGCCAGCAATCGGGCCAAAAGTCCGAAAACACGGAAAGCCCCGCACGAGGCGGGGCTTTCCGAAAACATGCGGGACGGCTCAATCCGTCGCGCGATCAGCCGAAGCGGCCGGAGACGTAACGCTCGGCCTCTTCGTTCTGCGGGTTGTTGAACATCGTGGTGGTGTCCGCGAAGTACTCGAGGTGACCCGGCTGGCCCACGGCCTTCAGGTTGAAGAACGCGGTGTAGTCGGCGATACGGGCGGCCTGCTGCATGTTGTGGGTCACGATCACGATCGTGTAGTCGCCCTTGAGCTCCTGAATCAGATCCTCGACCGCCAAAGTCGAGATCGGGTCCAGAGCCGAGCACGGCTCGTCCATGAGCAGCACCTGCGGGTGCACGGCAACCGCGCGCGCGATGCACAGGCGCTGCTGCTGGCCACCGGACAGGCCGATGCCCGGGTTGTCAAGACGATCCTTGACCTCGTTCCAGAGGTTCGCGCCGCGCAGCGCCCACTCGACCAGGTCGTCCGCGTCGGACTTCGAGATCTTGCGGTTGTTCAGGCGCACGCCGGCGAGCACGTTCTCGCGAATCGACATCGTCGGGAACGGGTTCGGGCGCTGGAACACCATGCCGACGTCGCGGCGCACAGAGACCGGGTCCACGTCCTTGTCGTACAGGTTCTTGCCTTCGAGCAGCACCTCGCCCTTGACGTGGGCGCCGGGGATGATCTCGTGCATGCGGTCGAGGGTGCGCAGCACGGTAGACTTGCCGCAGCCGGACGGTCCGATGAACGCGGTCACCTTGTTCGGTTCGATGTTGATGTTCACGTCTTCCACGGCGAGGAAGTTGCCGTAGTAGATGTTCAGATGGTTGACATCAATGCGTTGTCCCATGTGAATTCCTTATTTGATATTTACCGAAGTTCTTGCATCGCGGGCGGCGTCAGCGTTCGGACTTGACGGCGAAGACCTTCGCCACGAGTCGGCCGATGCCGTTGAGGATGAGGACGATCAGGATCAGCACGAGTGCGGCAGCCCACGAACGCTCCATAGGAATCGTGGTGACGCAGGCGACGGTCGCGTTGGCCGGGCAGTTCGCGTTGAGCTTGGAGTACTCCTGGAAGACGTACACCGGCAGGGTGGTCATCTTGCCGTCGAACAGGTTGAAGTTCGTGGACGCGATGTAGCCGGCGGTCATGAGCAGCGGCGCGGTCTCGCCGATCACTCGCGCGATGGCGAGAATGCAGCCGGAGACGATGCCCGGCAGGGCGGTGCGCAGCACGATCTTGGTGATCGTGCGCTGCTTGGTGACGCCGAGCGCGTACGATGCCTCGCGCAAGTCGCCCGGGACGATCTTGAGCATTTCCTCGCTGGACTTGACGACGGTCGGCAGCATCAGCAGGGACAGCGAGACGGAACCCGCGAAGCCGTTGACCGAACCCGGTCCGATGAGGATGGTGAACATCGAGAATGCGAACAGACCGGCGACGATGGACGGGATACCGCTCATCACGTCGACGAGCAGGGTGATGGTCTGCGCGAGCTTGCCGCCGTGCGCGTATTCGACGAGGTAGACGGCGCACAGCAGACCGATCGGGATGGAGATGACCATCGCGCCGAACGTGATCTCGAGCGTGCCGATGATCGCGTGGAACACGCCGCCGTAGCCGCCGGACGGGGTCGGGTTGCCGCCGACCACGCCGGTCATGTTGAAGCTCAGGAAGTTGAGATTCAGACGCTTGAGGCCGTTGACGAGCGTCGTCCACAGCACGGAGACCAGCGGGATGAGCGCGATCACGAACGCGAGCGAGATGAGCACGCGCATGATGAGATCCTTGCGCTTGCGGGACGCGATGAACGAACGCGACGGCTTGAACTTGTCGAAGTCGATGACGGGCGCGCCTTCGAGCGACGCCTTGGGGTCCTGGGTCAGGTCAGCCATCATCCCACCTTCTTTTCAGTGATCTTGCGGGCGACGTAGTTCACCACGAAGGTGATGAGGAACAGCACCAGACCGGTGCCGATTAGCACCGACACGCCGAGGTCGTTGGCCTCGGGGTACTGCGCGGCGATGTTCGCGGCGATCGTCTGGTTCTGCGAGGCCTGCAGCAGCTTGAACGAGTAGTTGAGGCCCGGGGACAGGATCATCAACACGGCCATCGTCTCGCCGAGTGCACGGCCAAGACCCAGCATGGAAGCGGACACGACGCCGGACTTGCCGAACGGGAGCACGGCAAGCTTGACCATCTCCCACTTGGTCGCGCCGAGCGCGAGGGCGGCTTCCTGCTGCAGACGCGGGGTCTGCAGGAAGATGTCGCGCGACAAGGAGGTGATGATCGGCAGGATCATGACGGCGAGCACCACGGCCACGGTCGCGACGGTACGCGACGGGTTGGCGGCCGGGCCGGCGAACAGCGGGATCCAGCCGAAGTAGGTGGCCACCCAGTTCCAGAACGGGTAGATGGCCGGCACGAGGATCAGGCCGCCCCACAGACCGTAGATAACGGACGGGATAGCGGCAAGCAGGTCGACCACGTAGCTCAGGGCCGTGGCGAGCTTCTTGGGCGCGTAGTGCGAGATGAACAGTGCGATGCCGATCGACACCGGGAACGACAGCAGCAGCGCGAGAGCAGACACGAGTACGGTGCCGAAGAGCAGCGGGCCGACGTACTGCCAGAAGCCGTTGGCCTTGCCACCGGTGAAGTCGGCGATGGTCTTGCTGTTGTCGGCCTGGTTGCCGCCGATGAGCGGCCACGCGCGGAAGAGCAGGAAGAGGAACACGGCGGCGAGCACCACGAGGATCAAGATGCCGCAGGCGTACGCGATGACGCGGAACACCTTGTCGGCGGTCTTGCCGCTCGCAGCAGGCATCGTGACCGCTGCTTTGTCTTGCGAACTCACAGGTTCTCCTTATTATTTGGGCGATATGCGAGTGAATCGCATTCGGAGCCTGACCGCCTGTAGGCCGCAGCCGCGTGATGCGACTGCGGCCTACAGGATTTCACTTCAGTCAGCGTCCGGATGACCGGTTCACTTGGTCTTGATGGCCTCGATGGAAGCGGCGTCCTTCTGGGCGATGGAGTCCGGCAGCGGAGCGGAGCCGGCGGCCTGGGAAGCGGCCTTCTGGCCGTCGGAGCTGGTCACGTAGGTGAGCCAGGACTTGACGAACTCGGCGGTCTTGGTGTCCTTGTACTGCGGGCAGGCGATCATGTAGGAAACCAGCACGATCGGGTAGGCGCCTTCGGTGGTGGTGGCGTGGTTGATCTTGACGACCACGCGGTTGTCGCCCTTGACGGAGGAGTCGAGCTCGGAATCGTCAATGACCTTGGTCGCGCCGTCAGCGGAGATCTCGCTGTACTTGTCGCCGACCTTGACGGCCACGGTGCCGAGGTCGCCGACCGCGGAGAAGTCGGCGTAACCGATGGTGCCGTCGGCCTGCTTGACGGTGTTCACGACGCCCGAGGTGCCCTTGGCGCCCTGACCGACCTCGTTCGGCCAGTTCTCGGACAGATCGTAGGACCATGCGTCAGCGGCCTGATCCTTGAAGTAGCTCACGAAGTTCTGCGTGGTGCCGGACTTGTCGGAGCGGTGCACGACGGTGATCGCGGTGTCCGGCAGGTCGAGGTCCTTGTTCTGGTCGGCGATGGCCGGATCGTTCCACTTGGTGATCTTGCCGTCGAAGATCTTGGCGATGGTGGCGGCGTCCATGTTGATGTGCTTGCCGGCGTCGGAGATGCCCTTGAGGTTGAAGATCACGGCGATCGGGGAGATGTAGACCGGGACGTCGAACGCGGTGGTGTCGGCGGCGCACACAGACTTGGAGTTGTCCACATCCTCGTCGGCGAGGGCCTTGTCGGAGCCGGCCCACGCGGTGGCGCCGGTCAGGAAGGTCTTGACACCGGCGCCGGAGCCGGACGGATCATACGCGATCTTGGCGTCCGGGTTGGTGCCCTGGAAGCCAGCGACCCACGCCTCGACGGCGGCCTGCTGCGAGGAGGCGCCGGCGCCGTTGAAGTTGCCCGAGATCGGCTCGGACTTGGAGGTGGTGTCGGAAGAGTTGTTGTTGGAAGAGCCGTTGTCGGTGGAGGCGGTGGTGTTGTCGCCGCAAGCCGCGAGGGAAGCCAGCATCGCGATGCCCGAAATGGCCGCGATGGAGCGGAAAAGCACATTCTTACGCATGTCTATTTCTCTCTATTCTGTCAATATTTCTTTTTGACAGTTCAAGGTTATGGGAGATTTTGGGGGTCACCGGCCAAAATCGGTGAACGTAAGATGAACAGTTGCCAATCAATACGACTACGCCCCGGCTACGTCGTTTTTGACATAGCCGGGGCGTGCGCACGCGCTGAACACTGCGCGACGGGCTTCGCTCGTCACTCTGTGGACAGACAGTCCCGTGGACTGTCTGTAGCCGTGCGCACCGGCGCACGCGCCGAACACTGCGTGACGGGCAAAGCCCGTCACTCCGTTGGACTATCGATCTTATATCCCAGTCCGCGCACGGTGGTCAGGTACTTCGGATGCGCCGGATCGACCTCGATCTTGGCACGCACGCGCTTGACGTGCACGTCGAGCGTCTTGGTGTCCCCCACGTAATCCGATCCCCAGATCCGGTCGATGAGCTGGTGACGCGTCATCACGCGCCCCTTGTTCTGCATCAGGTATTCGAGCAGCTCGAATTCCTTGAGCGGGAAGAACACGTTCTCGCCGCGCACGCTCACCTGATGCTGGCCGATGTGCATCACGATGTCGCCGCAGGTCAGCGGCATGTCGCCGTCCGCGCTGCCCGCGACCTCGGCGACCATCTGGTTGCGCCGCAGCACCGCGCGGATGCGGGCGAGCAGCTCGCGGAACGAGTACGGCTTGGTCACGTAATCGTCCGCCCCGATCTCGAGGCCCACGACCTTGTCGATCTCCGCGCTCTTGGCGGTCAGCATGATGATCGGCACACGGCTCTGCTCGCGAATCCTGCGGCACAGCGCAGTACCGTCCAGCCCGGGCAGCATCAGGTCGAGCAGGATCAGGTCGAACCCGCCTTGAGTGAACAGTTCCAGCCCCTCCTCGCCGGTCGCGGCCGCGGACACGTCGTAGCCCTCGCGCGTGAGCTGGTACACCAGCGGTTCTCGATACGACTCCTCGTCTTCAACGATAAGAATACGGGTCATCTGTCCTTATCCTGTTCCTCGATTGATTTCGTCTCATCTCGTCCCGACACAGGCGACGATCTCACTGCTGAGCCTTATCGTAGCCGCTCGGTGAACCGAATATGACGAACTTCCTAAACTACGTAACCGATTGCGCCGACTATATCAACGTAGTCATGCCTCGGTTTTCGCATCCTTACGATTGTCTTTCGTCGCAGTATCGTCCGCCGCCGGTAACTCGATCGTGAATGTCGAGCCCTCACCTTCGCGCGACCATACCGAGATCGTACCGCCGCATTCCTGCACGCAATGCTTGGTGATCGCTAGCCCCAGCCCGGAGCCGCCGGTCTCGCGCGAGCGCGCCGGGTCGACGCGGTAGAACCGTTCAAACACGCGGCCCAGCGACTCGGCGGGGATGCCGATGCCTTGATCGACCACGCGGATCGTGACCTTGCCGCGCCGTTGCGCGACGCCGACCGCGACGACCGTATGCGCGGGCGAATAGTGGATCGCGTTTTCGACGAGGTTCTTGACGGCGGTTTTGAGCGACTCGTCGTCGGCCATCACGGTCACTTCGTCACCGGTTTCAACCTCGGCATCATCGTCCGCGGGCACGGCGAGCGGCACCGCCGTGCCGTTGTCGGTCAGGCGGATGTCGATGTGCTTGGCGTCAGCCTGCGGCTGGTTCTCGCCGATCGCATCACGCACGACCGTCATCACCGACACCGGTTTCATCTCGACCACGCCCTCCATCGACTGCGCCTTCTGCAAGTCAATCAGGCGACGTACGAGTTCGGTCAGCCGGTTCGATTCCTTGGCCACACGACCGGAGAAATAGCGCACGGCATCCGGGTCGTCGGCCGCGTCGGTGATCGTCTCGGCCAGCAGCGAGATCGCGCCGACCGGGGTCTTCAGCTCGTGCGAAACGTTGGTGACGAAATCGCGGCGCATCGCCTCAAAACGACGTTGCTCGCTCATGTCGGTGAGAAACACCGCGTACAGACCGTCCACAATGCGACCGGCGCGAACCCGCAGATAGAGCAGATCCGAGGGGACTTCCTGTCCGGGGCGCACGCCGCGACCGTCCGACGGGGCGGCGGCGCGGTGGTCGCGGTCGGAGGGAATCGCCACCTCACGTTCACGCACACGACCGTCCGCGATAGTGAGCGAGAGGAAATCCTTGATCTCGTCGGAGTCGAGACGACCGTGATCGACCAGTGCGAACTGTTTCGCGCCGGGACTGAAGTAGCGCACGTTGCACTTCGCGTCGCAGATGATGACCGATTCGGGGGCGACCTCGATCAGGCCGCGTTCGGCGTCGCGTACCGGCATGTCCTCGCCGAACAGCGACTGTCGGGCGGGGTCGCGCAGCAGGTCGGCGACCCGCGCGTCGCCGCGCCGCCGGCCCGCATCATAGGCGAGCACGGCGGCGACGGTCGCGGCCGCGGCCATCGCCAGCAGCACGATGAGCAGGATCTGCCACCATGTCATGGAACAACCTTTCCGCACGAAACGAATGTACGGCTTCCAGCGTAGTGGCCGACATGCGTAGTTTCCACGCGCGACTACGTAAGTTCAACGGTTGTTCATGTTGAGGCGGGACGGAGCGAACTACATCCGCTTGAGAATGTTGACGGCGAGTGCGGCGGCGGTATTCGCGTATTCGGAGATGTCGAACTCCTTGAACACCTCGTAATCAGTGTCCGCATTGTCCGAAAGCGCACGGATCACGAGCGCGGGCACGCTGTTGCGGGCGGCGACGTGGGCCACGGCCGCGCCTTCCATTTCGACCGCATCGGCGCCGGTGTCGTGGATGACCTGCTCGACCTTCCTCGGGTCGTCGACGAAGTAGTTGCCGGAGGCGATGATGCCGGTGATGTGCGTGATGCCCATGTCGTTCAGCGCCGCGTCGGCGAGCGCGAGCAGACGATCGTCGGAGTGGAATTCCTCGACCGGCGTGCTTTCCGTGCCAGGCGTCCACTGGCCGACCAGGCGCATGTCGGTGTCGAGATAGCGCAGCGTGCCGCCGAGCACCACGTCGTTGATGTGCAGGTTGCGGTTGAGGTTGCCGGCGATGCCGGAGAAGATGACGGCGTCCGGCTGGTAGGCGTCGATGAGCCGCTGCGTGGTGGCGGCCGCGTTGACAAGGCCCATGCCGCCGACGGTTGCGGCAACGGTGATCTGCTTGCCGTCGGTGGTGTCGATGGTGCCGCGCGACACGTCGAGGCTGGCGGCGACGTCGTGTTCGACATTGTTGAGCGCGCCGGCGATGTGCGCGACTTCCTCGGTGAGCGCGCCGATGATGGCGATGGTGGTCATGGTGGTTCCTTTCAGTCACTTCCAGCGGCGAGTGGAGACGGCATCGGCCAGCTCGTGCAGCAGACGCTCCGTCTCCTGCCAGCTGATGCATTTGTCGGTGATCGACTTGCCGTAGACGAGCTGGTCGAGCGGCGCGGCGGGCTGGTTGCCGCCTTCGATGAAGCTTTCCATCATCACGCCGGTGATGCCGGTCTCGCCGTCGGCGATGCGCCGCGCGATGTCGCGCACGACCTCGGCCTGACGGTGTTCATCCTTGCCGGAGTTGCCGTGCGAACAGTCGATGATCAGCCCATGTGCGGCGGCCGAATCGGCCGGCATCATCGCACGAATGTCGTCCATCGCACGGGCGACGGACGTCGCGTCGTAGTTCGGGCCGTGGATCGAGCCGCGCAGCACGACGTGGCAGTCCGGGTTGCCGAGCGTTTCGACCGCGCACGCGCGGCCCATGTGGTCGATGCCGAAGAACGTGTGCTGCTGCGCGGAGGCGAAGCAGCCGTTGACCGCAGCCTTGACCGAACCGTCGGTCGCGTTCTTGAAGCCGATCGGCATGGACATGCCGGACGCCAACTGGCGGTGTACCTGCGATTCGGTGTTGCGCGCGCCGATCGCACCCCAGCTCACCGCGTCGGCGATGAACTGCGGGCTGGTCGGCTCGAGGAACTCGGTCGCGGCGGCCAGCCCCTCCCCCAGCACGCCGAGCAGCGTCTTGCGGGCGAGCAGCAGGCCCTTCTTGATGTTGTGCGTGCCGTCGATGTCCGGATCGTTGATCAGGCCCTTCCAGCCGACCGTGGTGCGCGGCTTTTCGAAGTACACGCGCATGACGATAAGCAGTTCGCCCTCGACCTCCTTCATCACGCGCGCGAGCCGGTGCGCGTAGTCGAGCGCAGCGGCCGGGTCGTGCACGGAGCACGGGCCGACGATCACGAGCAGACGGTCGTCCTGACCGTAGAGGCATGCGCGGATCTCGTCGCGCGAGTAGGCGACGATCTCCTGCGCGGTCTTGTCGAGCGGCAGTTCGGCCAGCACCTGCGCCGGCGTGGGCAACGGTTCGAGTTCGAGGATGCGGCGGTTGACGATGCGGCTGACGCCGACCTGATCTTCCCAGCGCGGCACGTCGGTGGCGATAAGCGGATTCTTGCCCTCGTCCATCGCCTGACGGATGGCGCGCAGTTCCTCGGGGGTGTTCAGCGGCTGCGGGCCGGCGTGGTGCACGGCGTCCCCCATGTTGTTCTGCTGCTGCATGATGCTCCTTTAATTCCTTGATCTTCCCCCAAGGATAAGGAATCACGGGAACAAACGGCGAGATCCGGGGCAACGATCAGGCGGCGCGACGCGTGGCGACCGCGTCGGCGAGCGTGTGCAGGAGCTGCTCAGTGCGGTCCCACGGCACGCACGAGTCGGTGACCGACTGGCCGTACACGAGCTGGTCGAGCGGAGCGGGCTTCTGGTGGCCGGCCACGAGGAAGCTTTCCATCATCACGCCGAGAATGCCCTGTTCGCCGGCCGCAATGCGCGAGGCGATGTTCTCCACGACCTCAGCCTCGACCTTCTCGTCCTTGCCGCAGTTGCCGTGCGCCGCGTCGATGACCAGGCCATGCTCGCTCGGACCGGACGCCTTCGACTGTTTGAGGTCGGCAAGCGCCTGCGCCACGGATTCCGCGTCGTAGTTCGGGCCGGTGTTCGAGCCTCGCAGCACGAGATGGCAATCCGGATTGCCCTTGGTCTCGGCGGAAATGACACGACCGTCAAGGTTGATGGACAGGAAGTGATGCTCGAACGCGGCCGCATAGCACGAGTCGGCGGCCGGCTTGATCGAACCGTCGGTGGCGTTCTTGAAGCCGACCGGCATCGACAGGCCGGACGCGAGCTCGCGGTGTACCTGAGATTCAGTGTTGCGCGCGCCGATCGCACCCCAGCTGATGAGGTCGCAGATGTACTGCGGGGTGATCGGGTCGAGCCATTCGGTCGCAGTCGGCAGGCCCAGCGACAGCACGTCGGTGAGCACCTTACGAGCGAGCCACATGCCCTTGCGGATGTCGAACTTGCCGTTGAGATCGGGATCGTTGATCAGGCCCTTCCAGCCGATCGTAGTGCGCGGCTTCTCGAAATACACGCGCATGACGATGAGCAGACGGTCGTTGAGTTCCTTGTTGACCGCGGCGAGCCTGGTCGCGTACTCGTGCGCGGCCTTGGGATCGTGGATGGAGCACGGGCCGACGATGACGAGCAGACGGTCGTCACGACCGTGCAGGATGTCGCGGATCTGCTGGCGCGACTGCAGGACGAGATCGCTCATCTCGTCGGTGAGGAGCAGTTCCTTGAGGAAATAGCGCGGGGCCGGGATCGGGTCGAGCTGGCGGATGTTCACGTCGACCGTTTCGGGAAACACGGCGTTCTTGCTTAAGCGACGCTCGTCCTCGGAACTGTCCGGACCGCGAAGACCTGCCATCGTGATGCTCTCCTCTGCTTTTCTCCTACGTACAGCGATACCGAACATAGGATAGCCGAGGGGTGCGGAATGGGGAAATTCGGGACTGGAATGTGGATATGGGATGCGAGTATGCGACCTTCGCGATTTTGTGGAGGTGGTTGGGTGTACGCTCCCTCAGTCTCGCTGTGCTCGACAGCTCCCTCAGCCGAGGGAGCCGAGGAGTTGGCGTTTTTGCTTTGAATGGCCTTCGCGAATATGCGCGTGGCGGTTTTTGCTCGCTGAGTGGGTGTTCAGCGAGCAAAAACCGCCACGCGGGATAGCTCTAGAAGCCAAGCCTTGCTGGGCTTACGCAATTACGGACTCGCCTACGGCGAGGCTGTTTTCTGCCCTCGCTGTACCGCACGGCTTGTCAGCCGTGCGCTGAGCCTACGGAAAGTCCACTGGACTTTCCGCTTGACGGCTCAGCAGCTCGGGCGCTCTCGCCTGATCGAGCCCGCTGGGCTCGATCAAGCGAGAGCGCCCATCGGGTCCCAAGCCGGAAGCATCGTGGCCGGCTCGTCGAGGGCGGCCTGGTATTCGGCGGGGAGCATCGCCTTCGGGACGGCGACCTCGTAGACGTACTCGGTGAACCAGTCGTCGCTCATGGTGAAGTAGCCCTTGTCGGCGATGTCCTTGCCCCACGAGTTCTCGACGCGCCAGCGGCGGGTGGTCTTGCCGTCCTCGGCCACGTCCACGCCGACGAACGCCATCGCGTGGTTCATCGCGGAATCGCAGTAGCGCACGCGATCTTCCTTGTTCAGGTCGAAGTCGAAGTCGTACACCTTGTCGTACTCGAACAGGTCGGTCGCCCATGCACCGTTGACGCGGTCCATGAACGGGCCGCAGTCCGCGCCGAACCACACCGGGATGCCCTGCTCCTCGAGGATCTGGCGCACGCAGTCCTTCATGAACTGGTTCGGCACGTTCAGGTACTCGGTCGGGTCGCCGCCCGCCACGTTGCCGAGGTGCTCGATGCCGATCTTCTTGCCCTTGGCGTGCTCCTGACGCGGATCGTCCACGAGGCACACGTAGCTCTCGAGATCGGCGGAGCCGACGTACTTCTTCCAGAACTCGACCGGCGTGATCTCGCCGTCGCGGTGGAACTCGCCGTCCTTGTCAGTCCACTCCCAGTCGAAGGAGACCGGCGGCTCGCCGAGGTGGATGGTCAGGATGCGGTGGCCGGCGGAGGTCGCCTCGGAGACGATCTCGGCGGTCTTCGCCTCATCACCAGCAGCCGCGAACAGGTGCGCAACGGCAGTGTGCAGCATGTGGCGCAGCTGCGTGTTCATCGGGCCAGTGTTCTTGGAGGACTCGGTCTCCGGGAACAGGTCCTTCGGCACCGCGCCGTACTTCTTGTACACGTTCATGGCCATCGTCCACTGGCCGCCGTCGCCCATCACGTCATCGAGCAGGTGCTTGATGAGGCGGGAGTCGTTCGGCTCGCCAGCGGCCACGAGGGCGGCCACGTCCTTGAGGAAGTAGTTGACGCGCTCGAGCTTGTCGTAGTACATCGCGTAGTTCTGCGAGAACTCGAACTCCTTCAAGTTCATGTTCTTCTTGGCGACGAAACGCGCGACGTTCAGCGAGCTGAACAGCCAGCAACGGCCGGAGCGATCCTGGTGCGTGACCTCGCCGTTATCGACGATCGTCGAGAAACGACGCTGCAGCAGGCGGGCACGGTCGTAGTTGCGGGCGACCTTGTCGATGCCGGCCGCAGTCACAGCGTTCATGGCGAGACGGTTGGTGCCGTCCGCATCGAATTCGTCACGCAGCTTGCCCAGCGCGTCGGCGCTCAGCGCGGTGATTTCGCTCATGCGATCTCCTTTGTATCGAAATGATGGACCTGCGTGCTGCGGCAGGCCCGGACATGCCACGGCACCCCGTGCGCGGGCGGTCAGATTGACCGCAAACCGCAGGCGCGGGGTGCCGTGACGACAAACAGTGATCAGTCTACTCGAAGCGTGTTACCGCTCACTTCGCGTCGGTGGAACTGGACTCGTCGGCCGGGGCCGCATCGTCGTCGCCGGAGGCGGGCGCGGTCTGATCGGCGTCCGGCTTGCCGTCGGCATCGTCACCGTCGACCGGCGCGGTCATGAAGTTGCCGAACGCGCTGGCGAACATGGCCTTGAGCTCGGTGACGCGCTGCGTGATCGCGGATTCGCGGTGCTGCAGCTCGGCGATGTGCGCGGTCAGACCGTCGATCTCGGACTGCGCGGCCTGGCGGCGCTCCTCGACCTGCGCGGCGGCGTCCACATCGGCCTTGTGCAGGATCTCGGCGGCCTGGGACTGGACCTCCTTGCGCTTGGCGGCCGCGTACTCGTCGGCCTCCTCGCGCACGGTCTTGGCCTTGCTGATCAGCTCGTCGGCCTCCTTCTTGGCGGCGACGCGGCGTTCCTCGAGGTGATCGAGCAGCGCGTTGACCTTCTTCGTGGCGTCGTCCTGCTGGGCGGCGATGTCGGTGCGAATCTGCTCGACCTCAGCGTTGACCTGGCTCATGGTCTTGGTGCAGTGCACTTCGGCCTCGTCCAGGATGCCCTGCGCCTTCGCGTTGGCGGCGTCGGTGATCTCGGCGGCCTTGCGCTGCGCGTCGGAACGCATCTTGGAAACCTGCTCGCGCACATCGGCGAGCTTCTTGTTCGCCTCAGCCAGCGCGGCTTCGATCTGGTCGTTGTTCTCGGACTTGAGACGGGTGATCTCCTCGCTGGCGGCCTTGCGCTGCGCGGCGATCTGCGCGGTCGCGGTGGCCTTGAGCTCGCTCAGCTCACGCTCCTGCTTGGCCTTCTCGGCGGCCATGCGCTTGGTGTGCTCCTCGCGGGCGTTGTTGATCTCGAGTTCGGTGGTCTGGCGCTGTTCGGAAACGATCTTGGCGGTCTCGCCACGCAGCTGCGCGGCCTCCTCCTGCGCGGTGGTGGTCGTGGTCTGTGCCTGCGTTTCGGCGTCGTGCAGGATGGACTTCGCCTTCGCGTTCGCGTCGTCGACGATGTGCTGCGCGTCCAGGCGCGCGTTGTTGATAAGCGTCTCGGCCTGGGCCTGCGCCGCGTCCTTCGTGGACTGCGCGTCCTGCTTGGCGCGCGAGAGCAGCTCGGCGCTGGTCTGCTCGGCCGAGGCCAGCATCTGCTGCGCGTTCGCGCCGAGCGAGGCGAACGAGTTCTTCTGCGAGGACTTCTTGTTGCGTTCCTCCTGCAGCTGAGACTGCAGGCTCAGAATCTGGCGGTCGTACTGCTGGATCTGCTCACGCAGCGAGACGAGCGTGCTCTGCGCCGTATCGAACGCCTCGTCCACCTTGTCCTTGTCGTACCCGTGCCACACGATCGGGAACCGATCCACCATGCCAACATCCTTTCAACCATCTGTTCAGACACCCCAGCCCCGAACGGGACCATCCACGCCAGAACTTTAGCGCATTTGAGCTGAATACATGCTGGGAGACGCGTATCCTCACAGAAGTCTCATGCTCTGTTCGACCAAAAGTCAGTCAACGGCGTGATTCGCGGCGTTTCGCGACATGTGTATGCTCACCGATCACGCCGTCGGTACGCGAGAGTCACGCGTCTGACGAAGTCCCGCGCAACCGCGCATGCCCCCGTACAACCGCACGCAGCGCTCATGCGATCAGGATGTCGCCGGACGACGGCTCGAGCCGGTAGCGCATCGTCTCGCGGATCACGTCGCCGCAGGCCGCGACCAGACGGTCGATCGGCAGACCGTGACCGTCCGCGACCGCATGATCCTCGGCGGCGCGCGGCAGCGAGACGAATCCACTCAGCGCATGATCGCGTTTCGCCGTCCAGTCCATCAGCCGGTAGAACAGCGAGTTGCACACGAACGTGCCCGCGTCGGAGCTGAGCGACGCGGGGATGCCGTCGCGCGTGAAATCGCGCAGGATCGAGCGCAGCGGCAGACGCGTCCAATACGCGGCCGGACCGTCCGCACGGATCGGACCGGTGGGAGGAACCATGCCGTCCGCGTCCGGCCGACCGTTGCTGATTTGGTTCGTGGCGCATCGCTCGAGCAGTACGCCGCGGGCCGTGTGCTTGAGTCCGGTCGCGATGACGATGTCGGGACGCACCGATTCCAGCGTGTCGTGCAGGGACTCCCATGCGCGCGTATAGCTGACCGGCAGGCTGACCGCGTGCACGGCAAGTTCGATCCCGTCCGGCAGGTCGGCCACACCGCGTTCGGCGAGCGTGCGCGGTACGTCGACGCACGGGTTCACGGCCACGCCGTCGTAATGGTCGAATCCGGAAATCACCACGTTGATCTGCTGCATGATGCTGTCCTCACGGCTCGGTTCTGTTGGGTCTGGCTTGGATCTGCCTGTTCGCGCGGGCTATCGGCGCATGCCGCGCGCGGCCTCGGCGAAGATCGCGTGCATGCGGGCCTTGGCCTCCTCGCGGGTCATCGAGGTGTGTTCGGACGGGCCGAAGGAGGCGGCGTCACCGGACAGATATCCCGTCGAAGCCGGATGGTCGGCCGGCGTGCCAGGAATGTGCGCGGACGGTCCGCTCGCCACGCCGCCGAGTCGTTCGGCCGCGATCCGTTCCGCGGTCGGCATGTCGGCGAGCGTCGTGATCTTGAGGTTCGACTCGCTGCCGTCGACCACGGCGACCGCCGCGTCAGGCAGATAGTCGACGACGACGCGCGTGTCGTCGGTCGGGTGGAACGACGGATCGGCCGACGCGAGTTCGTACGCTCGGCGGATCGTGTCGAAGCGAAACGCCTGCGGGGTCTGCGCGCGGAACGTGTGCGGACGGTCGGGCACCTGACGCACGACCTTACGTCCGTCGCGGAATTCGGTGAGCAGCACGGTGTCGGTGCTGGCGAACGCGACCGTGGCCGCATCGAGTTCGTCGAGCGCGTCGATGCAGCCGTCGATTGAACGCTGTTCGACGAACGGACGCACCGCATCGTGGATGAGGATCTTCGCATCGGCCGGAATGCCGGCGTCGGCGAGCGCGCCCAGCGCGGCCTCGGTGCTGTCGACGCGTTCGGCACCGCCGTTGATGATCATGCGGACCTTCGGATAGCCGGCCTGTTCGATGAGCTCCTCGACAGTGGCGCGCACGGTCGGGTTGACCACGACGATGATGTCGGTGATGCGCGGGTTCGACTCGAACGCCTCGATGCTCCAGCACACGATCGGCTTGCCGCCGACCGAGACGAGCTGCTTGGGATTGGCCGGGTCGAAGCGCGTGCCGAAACCGGCCGCCAGCACGACCGCGACCACGGGTACGTTGGATGCTCTCTTGCTCTGACTCATACGCACCACCGTAACTGCTTGGCAGACAAGTGTGGCGTGTGCCACACCTTCTGCACGGAATATGCGCGGTTGACGAGCCTCCGCCGCGCGACGCTACTGCATCATGACGAGCGCAAGCAGACGGCCCTCACGCGTCTTGCCGGCGAGCGCGGCGCGGCGGTGCGAGTACCACAGCGGGTTTTCGAGCGTGCACATGCTGTGGCTCACGTTCGCGATGCGTTCGGCCAGAGACGTCGGGCCTTCGCCGTCCGACGTGCACAGCGCGGCGAGTTCGGGGTCGGCCTCGAGGTACTGCGTGGCCGCGTGGATGCGCGGCATGGAGTCGACGACCTGGTTCACGCCGGCGAAGGCGAGGTCGATCATCGCGGCTTCGGCGATGTCGATGCCCGTACCACCGAAGCGCGTGGTCGTCTTGGTGAGCGGGAAACGGTTCTGGAATTCGTCGGCGATCTCATCGCCGACCTCGTAGCAGTCGCCGCAGATGCGGGGGCCCAGCGTGGCGACGATGCGGCCGCGTTCGGCGCCCTTGGCGACCATCAGATCGACGGTCTCGCCGATCACGCCCTTGACCAGACCTCGGCGGCCGCAGTGCGCCGCGCCGATCACGCCGGCGACCGGATCGGCGAACAGCACCGGCAGACAATCGGCGGCGAACATGCCGAGCGCGACGCCCTTGCGGCTGGTCACTTGGCCGTCGGCCTCGACCACGGTCGGCTCGTCGGTACCGTCGGCGGCCAGGCCAGGCGTGCCGGACACGTCGAATCCGAACGGCGTGTTGAGATGCCACGATTCGTCCACGTCGACCGCCGTCGCGGAATGCACCTGGCTGACCAGCGACAGGCCGCAGCCGAGCTGCTTGGCGAGCGCCACGCGGTTCGCCTCGATCGCAGCCGGATCGTCGCCGGACTTGCCGCCGAGGTTGCAGTCGCCGAAGTCGCCGGCGCTCACGCCACCCAGTCGCGTCGTGTACACGACCGTCACGCCGGGCGCGAGCGCGATCGGGATCGTCACCGGAATCGGATTGCCGGTCTCATCGGTCGGGCTGATCGCATTGCTGTCAAGAATCTCGTCGTCATACTGCTGCTCATTGCTCATGGTTCCCATCCTAGCGGGGCCACGGGGCCAGCCCAACGGCACCCCGTCTCATAATCGTCCCGTTCATCCATCATCCGAACCGACGCCGCACCGGCATCGGCCGCTTTCCACCCAAGGTCATCCACGCCGAATGTGGATAACTCCGACCGTTCGACCACATACCCCGGTTTTCATTGCGTGCAGCGCAGACCTCACCTTACCTTCGTCGTATCGGATACCACGCGACGAAAGGATCACCATGCCTCGGATAACCGTCCACCCCTGCCCAACGACAACCAAGGTTGCGACATGAACTATACTGATGACCAACCGATCATTCTCAATAGTGCGCGCAAATCGCATCTGATCAGGGGAGTCATCGTTTCTCCTGTTCCGGATGACGTCATACTGCATGCGTACGCGCACGGTGAGGATGTGGGAGCGAACACCGATCGAGACCCGCCGACCTACCTGGTGGTCGACCCCGATCCGCAAGGCAACCGACTCTACGAGATCGGCTACTTCGAGGCTCCATACGGGGCCGATACCGGCAGAATCATGATCTGTCATGCCATGCCGGCCCGTTACAGTTACCAAATACGGTATTGGCACGCGACTCGGAGGTGACCATGGAGACACAGACGCACGCCGACGAACACCATAACGGAGTACGATTCGACCGGTCATATTATGAGCGGCTCGGCGAACGAATCAGCACGGATATGGAGACGACGGAGTATCCCGAACCAGCCGACATCTCCGACGATCCGAATCCCGGGGCGCGACTCAAGCGGCTCGTCTATCAGAAGAAGGTCTTCGAGCAGGAAAACAGGCGGCAGACCCGCATCATCGTGGATGAGCTGCGTCGTCGCGGCGCATCGTGGAACGTGATCGGCAAACTCATGAACATCAGCGGCGAGGCCGTACGCAAGCAATACAGCCGCTGATAGTCGGCAACAAAAAGGGTGTGATCGGGAAATACTATTTCCCGATCACACCCTTCATCAGATATCACAGCATAGGAGAACGATCAGTCCTCGAACGCTGAGCCGTTAAGCGGGAAGCCCAGTGGGCTTCCCGTAGGCGAGAAGTGAGCGGCGTGCCGCGAAGGATCCTTTTGAAGACGATCAGTCTTCAAAAGGATCAAAGTCGCGACGCACGCGGCGGCGCGGGCGCTCGGTGCGCTCCACGCGGTCGGCGCGGTACTCGCCGTAGTTCTCGTCGGTGGCGTAGCGCGGGTTGCGGTCGTCGCGACGCGAGGAACGGCGCGGACGATCATCGCGGTCATCACGGGACGAACGACGGTCGTCACGACGATCATCACGATCGTCGTAGTCGCGATCGGAACGACGAGAGCGACGCGGACGATCATCGTAATCGCGATCGTCGCGGTCATCGCGAGCCGCACGGCGGTCGTCACGACGATCATCACGATCGTAATCGTCGCGATCGGAACGACGACGACGCGGACGATCATCGTAATCGTCATCGTGATCGTCGCGGCGTGAGCGGCGCGGACGGTCGTCGTAGTCGCGATCGGAACGACGGTCGTCACGGTCGCGGCGCGGCGCACGACGACGGTCGTCACGATCACCGCCGCGGTCGCCGCGGCCACCACGGCCGGCGCCGGATTCCTGATCCTCGAAGCCCGGGATCGCAAGGCTGATCTTGCCACGGTCATCCACGCCCTGCACGACGACCTCGACGGTGTCGCCTTCCTTGAGCACGTCCTCGACCGCGTCGATGCGCTCGCCGTTGGCGAGGTTGCGGATCTGCGAGATGTGCAGCAGGCCGTCGGTGCCCGGGGTCAGGTTGACGAACGCGCCGAACGACGTGGTCTTGACGACCTTGCCGTTGTACGTCTCGCCGGCCTGCGGCACGTGCGGGTTGGCGATCTGGTCGATGATGGCCTTGGCCTTCTCGGCCGCCTCGCCGCCCTCAGAGGAGATGAACACGGTACCGTCATCCTCGATGGCGATCTCCGCGCCGGTGTCCTCCTGGATCTGGTTGATGTTCTTGCCCTTCGGACCGATGATCTCGCCGATCTTGTCGACCGGGACGGTGGTGGTGATGATGCGCGGGGCGAACTCGCTCATCTCAGCCGGGCCGTCGATGCACTCGTTGATGAGGTCGAGGATTGTGGCGCGGGCCTCGTGCGCCTGCTGGAGGGCGCCGGCGAGGATGTCGGCCGGGATGCCGTCGAGCTTGGTGTCGAGCTGCAGCGCGGTGATGAACTCGGAGGTGCCGGCGACCTTGAAGTCCATGTCGCCGAACGCGTCCTCGGCACCCAGGATGTCGGTCAGGGTCTTGTAGATGTGCTGGCCGTCCACGTCGCCGGAGACGAGGCCCATCGCGATGCCCGCGACCGGGGCCTTCAGCGGGACGCCCGCGGCGAGCAGCGACAGGGTGGAGGCGCACACGGAGCCCATCGAGGTGGAGCCGTTGGAACCGATGGCCTCAGAGACCTGACGGATCGCGTACGGGAACTCCTCGCGGCTCGGCAGCACCGGCACGAGGGCCTTCTCAGCGAGGGCGCCGTGGCCGATCTCGCGGCGCTTCGGGGAACCGACGCGGCCGGTCTCGCCGGTGGAGTACGGCGGCATCTCGTAGTTGTGCATGTAGCGCTTGGTCTGCGGGCCGGAGAGCGCGTCGATCTGCTGCTCCATCTTGAGCATGTTCAGCGTGGTGACGCCCAGGATCTGGGTCTCGCCGCGCTGGAACAGGGCGGAGCCGTGGACACGCGGCACGATGTCGACCTCGGCCGACAGGGTACGGATGTCCTTGAGGCCGCGGCCGTCGATGCGGTAGTCCTCAGTGAGGATGCGGCGACGCACGATCTGGCGCTGCAGCTCCTTGAACGCGTTGCCGAGTTCCTTCTCCTTCTCGGCGTCGTCCATGTCGGTGAACTCGTTGGCGAGGATCTCGCGCACGTGCTCCTTGATCTCGTGGATGCGGTCCTGGCGCGGCAGCTTCTCCGCGATGGACAGCGCCTCGTTGAGGTCCTCGTGCGCGATCTCGTCGATGCGCTTGTACAGTTCGTCGGTGTACTCCGGGAACAGCGGGAACTCGCGGGTCTCCTTCGCGGCCTTGGCCTTGAGCTCGTTCTGTGCCTCGCAGATGACCTTGATGAACGGCTTGGCGGCCTCGAGACCACCGGCCACGACGGTCTCGTCCGGCTTGGTCTGGCCCTCGTCGTAGATGAGGTGCCAAGCGTTCTTGCCGGCGCCGGCCTCGATCATGGCGATCGCGACGTCACCGTTCTCGATCACGCGGCCAGCGACCACGATCTCGAACACGGCGCGCTCGCGCTCGCTCCAGCGAGGGAACGCGACCCACTGGCCGTCAATGAGAGCCAGACGGACACCGGACACCGGGCCGGAGAACGGCAGACCGGAGATCATGGTGGACGCGGAGGCCGCGTTCAGCGCGATGACATCGTACGCATCGTCCGGGTTGATGGCGAGCACGGTCTCGACGACCTGCACCTCGTTGCGCAGCGTGTGCGGGAACAGCGGACGCAGCGGACGGTCGATGATGCGGCAGGCGAGAATCGCCTCGCTCGACGGACGGCCTTCGCGGCGGAAGAACGAGCCCGGGATCTTGCCCGCGGCGTACATCTTCTCTTCCACATCGACGGTCAGCGGGAAGAAGTCGTAGTTCTCCTTCGGGCTGGAACCGGCGGTGGTGGTGGACAGGATCATCGAATCGTCGTCGAGGTAGGCGGCCACCGCGCCGTCCGCCTGCTGCGCGAGACGACCGGTCTCGAAGCGCAGCGTGCGCTTGCCGAACGATCCATTGTCGATAACGGCCTCAACGGCCTTGATTTCGGGACCCTCCATAGGGTTCCTCCTTTTGTCTTCTGTTATTTTCCTACTGCTGTGCCGAACCTGCTGCCATGGCTGTCATGCCATCCGTTCGGCCAAGCCATTCCTCTGCCATGCGTGCGTACTTGCGTACGCTGTCTGCCGATCGTGGACGGTCCGTCGCGCGTCTCTTCCTCCCGACGTCTGCCGTCCGTCCTCATTCGTGTTCGGTGCGCGGGACTCCCCCGCGCCGTTCCTCTGTCAGATTCCAGACTTAGTTATATGTTGCGTTTCACCCTCGGACAACCGCACCCGGCCACTCGGCCGTATCGTGCCTTGCAATACCACGCAAAAGCGCCCGAGCACAAGTGCCCGGGCGCAAAAGTTGTTATCGGCGCAGACCCAGCTTCTCGATCAGGGCGCGGTAACGGTTGATGTCGACGCGCTTGAGGTAGTCAAGCAGACGACGACGGTCACCGACCATGAGCAGCAGACCACGACGGGAGTGGTGATCGTGCTTGTGCTCCTTGAGGTGCTCGGTCAGGTCGGCGATGCGCTTGCTCAGCAGCGCGACCTGAACCTCCGGCGAACCCGTGTCACCTTCGTGGGTAGCGAACTTGGCGATGATTTCCTGCTTTTCTTCCGTCGTAAGTGCCACGGAATCCTCCTTATGTTGCTGCGCGGTGCACCCGGCCTTCTGCCGGTGCGCTCTCAATCCGCGGGCGAAACACGCCAAGGGGATAGTGTACGTGGCGGTGCGGACTTGGCGAAAGACCCCGCGGCCCGAGCCGTCACACCGCGGTGAGCAGTCCGCCGAACATCACGACGAGCAGCGATGCCGCCTCGATCACGAAGAACAGGATGAACGACGCCCAGCTGCGCGTGAGCACGTTGAGCGGAGACTCCTTGCGGATCGCGATCAGCAGGCCGACCCACACCACCGCGTAGGCGGCCATGCCGAACCCGGCCGCGATGATGCCGAGGTTCGTTGCGTTCGCCAACGGCGCCGCCTCGCCGTACACCACGTACGTCGAATACCAGAAGTTGATCTTGAGCAAACTCAGTCCGGCGACGAACTGCTCGGCGGCCAGTCCGATCACGAACACGATGCGCCACAGCCACGTACGCGACTCGACGATCGCCATGCCAAGACCGGTCAGCGCAACCAGCGTGACCGTCCACGAGAGGAACGCGAGTCCGCGCGGGTCGAACGCGCTCATGTGCGCAACCAGCCAGTCGGTATGCCGGGCAGCGAGCATGCGACCCAGCCAGTACGGCGCGATGATCGCGGCCATGACGGCCACGACGTACGCGGCCCACTGCGCGGGATGCGAGCGGCGGCGTTCGATGTCGGCCAGCGACAGGTCGGACTCGGGAATGGACGGCGTGGGATGGCGCGAGACGCTGACCTCCTCGACCTTGCCGTCGACGATTTCGGTCGCCTCGTTCGACTCGTTCGGCTCGGTTGCGGAGGCCGGCGCAGCTGACTTGGCCGTGGCGATCTCACTCTGTTCGGCATCCGTCACGTTCGTCGATCTCGTCAACCCTGCCATGCGACCGCCTTTGCCTTGAATGTCCTGCTGCGTCCTGCGTGACCACTGTACGCGGCACGCGCAACAAAAAGGTCGGGAATCCTTGCCACGCTTGGATTCCCGACCTTCTCGACCGGAGCGGATGACGGGAATCGAACCCGCGTAATCAGTTTGGAAGACTGAGGCTCTACCATTGAGCTACATCCGCGTGCCGCTTTCGGCGACTTGTGCCATTATACACACATCGGCGAAAGCGGCAACTCGACCCGACGAAATCGTCTATCGCACGACGATCTTCGCCTCGTACGGCTCGAGATCGGCGTCCATCGCATTCATGATGCCCTGCGAACCGTTGAGGTGCACATGCTGCGGATATCCGGAGAAGTTGAACAAGCCGACGATCACGCGCTCACCCTCACCGGTCTTCTCGTCACCGTCCACCTTGCGCACGACTGCGAGCACCGCGTCGTTAAACGTATCCCAAGTCGACACCCACGCATCCGGCGCGAAGCACGGATCGTCGCGCATCTCGCGCAGGCTCTCCATGCCCTCCCACAGCTCGTTCTGGAGCGTGCCGGGCGTGTTGCGCAGCGCGGCCTTGTCCCAATCGAACTTGCTGCGGTGCAGGTTGCGGCTGTCCTCGATGCGGTCCGGATCGTCCTTGTAATCCCAACCGTTGAGCTGCGCGATCTCGTCGCCGCAGTTGAGCATCGGGAAGCCGCGCAGGAACGCCATCGCGCGGTGCATGAGCAGGTCGCGCTCCACGCCGCGCTCCAGCGACGGCTTGTCGTGCGTGATGATCGCCTTCTCGATGCCGGTGAGGCTCGCGGTGGTGCCGCAGCTGCGGGCGTCGCGGGTCGCCTCGTCGTAGTTGTACAGTTCGCCCATCGACCAGCTGCCCGGCACCGCGCCCTCGTAGAAGTGGTACAGGAACTCCTTGTGCTTAAGCGGGTCGATGCCGAGCTCCTTCTCCACGTCCTCGTCGAGGCCCCAGCCGATGTCGTCGTGGCAGCGCAGGTAGTTGACGAACCAGCAGTTCTCCGGCAGGGCGTTGAGCTTGTCGATCTGCGCCTTGAGCAGACGCGTGTCCTGGCTGGCGAGCGCGCTCCACAGGTTCACCATGATCGACACGTTGTACAGCATGTGGCACTCGGGGGCCTCGGGCGTGCCGAAGTACGCGGCGAGCTCCTTCGGGGCCATGACGACCTCGCCCTTGAGCACCACGGCCGGGCACACGCATTCGAGGATGATGCGCAGGATGCGCACGATGGTGTGCACGGTGGGGAGGTTCCGGCAGTTGGTGCCGAACTCCTTCCAGATGTAGGGCACCGCGTCGATGCGGAACACTTCGACGCCGAGGTTGGCGAGGTGCATCACGCTGCTCATCATCGCGACGAGCACCTTCGGGTTGCGGTAGTTGAGGTCCCACTGGAACGGATAGAACTGGGTCATGACCCACTTGTGCATCTGCTCGTTCCACGTGAAGTTGCCGGGCGCGGAGCCAGGAAAGACCTGTGGCACGACGGCGTCGTACTGGTCGGGGATGGTGCGGTCGTCGTAGCAGAAGTAGTAGTCCTGATACTCCGGGTCGCCGGCCTGCGCGGCCTTGGCCCAGCGGTGCGTGGACGCGGTGTGGTTCATCACGAAGTCGAGGCACAGGCTGATGCCGGCCTTGCGCAGCTTCTTGGTGAGGTTCGCGAGATCCTCGTTGGTGCCGAGGGCCGGGTCGACGTTGTCGAAGTCCTCGACCGCGTAACCGCCGTCGTTGTTCGGGTGTGGCATCTGCAGCAGCGGCATGAGATGCAGGTAGGTGAGCTTCTGTTCCTTGAGATAGTCGATCTTGTTCGCGAGCTTCTTGAGGTCGCCGGCGAACAGGTCGGTGTACATGGTCATGCCGAACATGTCGCCGCGCTTGTACCATTCGGGGTCTTCCTCGCGCCTGACGTCCAGCTCGCGCAGGTCCTTCGGGCGGGCGGCGGCCGCGTCGGTCATGGCGGTGACGAGTTCGTTGAAGGCGTCGGCGTCGTGGTACAGGCTCATGAAGAGGCGCTCGAGTTCGTCGCGGTGACGATCGAAACGGACCTGGAAGATGGCATCCGGGGTGGCGTGCTTCGCGGTTGCGGTCATGGTGAAACTCCCTCGTTCCTAACGGTGGACCGGCTTCGCGATCAGGTGCGCCAGTCCTGTGCTGTGCTCGCAGTCGATTATGTCAAACCGGTTCGACATCGAACCGATTCGACACGCGTCTTGCTCGAATCCTGTTCATCTTGATTCAGGCATTCCGCAAGACGGTCGCGGAATCAGTCAAGGATCGTGACGGCGGATGCGACGGGGCCATCGTGGGACAGGGAGATATGCCAGTGGGCGGCGGACTGATGATGCGTATCATCGGCGGGCAGCGATGTGAGGAACGCCGATGTGACCGTGCCGGAGAGCACCACGTGCGGGACGCCGCGCGAGTCGTCAAGGATCTCGATCTCGCGCCACGGGAGGTCGTCCAGCGTGAACGGGTAGGGGCGCTCCCCCAGCGCCTCGCACCACGCCTTGAGAACCGACTCCTTGCCGGCCCATTTGGCGGCCAGATGCACCGCCTCCCCGTCGTGCTTGGCTTGGGCACGGGCCGCGGCCTGGCGCAGCTCGCGGGCGGAGAACAGGCCGCGCATCCGCGAGCCCGGTTCGGCCAGCTGCGCCGCGAAAGCGGCTACATCCACCACGTCGTGCCCCAATCCCAGCATTCGGCAACCTCCCGCGTCTCGCACCGCATGGCACGGTGCACTCCTACTATCAAATAGATGGTATGCACCGTTGAGATGCACCTGAGCGGCGCATACCGTCTATGAAGAAGATATGCGCCGCTCAGCGAGCTAGGAGGTGCATATCGTCTAGTCACCGGATGGTGAGGACCACCAAGGTGCTCCTCAGCGGAGCATCTCAACTACCGACCAGCCGATAGGCACTTCCCAGAGACCCGTCACGCGGTGAGTCAGGCTTCGAAGAAGCCGGACTTGCCGAGGCGGGCGTCATTATCCAGCAGCATGGCCTTTTCGACCTCGTGGGCGTCGTAGCGCGTGCCGTCGGGCAGACGCGTGCCGTCCTTGCGGAAGCGACGCTCCTCGATCGGCTCATAGAGCGCGGCGTGGCCCATCATGCCTTCCTCGAGGCGACGCTGACCGGCGGCCAGTCGCGCGTTCGCGCGATCACGCCACGCATCCAGCGCGTCCTCGCCGTCCACATGCGCGACGGCAGCCTCGAACGCGCCCGGGTTCACGATCGCCACGAATCCGGACACATGCCCGAAGCCGAGCGATGTCGCCAGACCGGCCTTGATCGTACGTCCAACGGCAGCCGAACCAGTCGCGGCCGAACCAGCACCGGCACCGATCCGCAGCGGCGTGCGCAGCCATACCATGTGGTCGTCGCGCGCCAGCTTCGGATCCACGCAGTCGAGCGCCGCGTTCGCCGGAATCACGCCGGTGCGGAACAGCTGCGTGAGCCCGTTGATCTGGAACACGCACGCGCCGCCCTTCGCATGGCCGGTGAGCGACTTCTGCGAGATGACGAACAGCGGGTTGCCGTCGGTGCGGCCGATCGCGTGCGCCAGTGTGTTGTGCAGTTCGGATTCGTTCGGATCGTTCGCGTTGGTGGACGTGTCGTGCTTGGAGACCACGGCGATGTCGTCCGGCGTGACGCCGAGCGCCGCCAGGTCGCGCACGAGCTGCGAGTCGCGACCGCCGCGACCGGCCGCGAGCGCGCCGAGTCCGGGGGCCGGGATCGACGTGTGCGCGCCGTCCGCGAACGAGTGCACGTAGCCGACGACGCCCGCGACCGGCAGTCCGAGCCGCGCCGCGATGTCGCCGCGCGTGAGCAGGATCGTGCCGCCGCCCTGGGACTCGACGAAGCCGCCGCGGCGACGGTCGTTCGCGCGGGAGAAGAACCGCGCGTCGATGCCCTTGCCGTACATTTCGGCGGAGTTCGCGGTGGCGTTCATGTTGCCGAAGCCGATCACGGATTCCACGCCGATGTCGTCGATCGCACCGGTGACCACGAAGTCGGCCTTGCCGAGCTTGATCTTGTCGAAGCCCTCCTCAAGCGAGACCGCGGCGGTGGCGCAGGCGGAGACGGGCTGGACCATGCTGCCGTAGCCGCCGATGTACGACTGCATGACGTGCGCGGCGACGACGTTCGGCAGCGCCTCCTGCAGGATGTCGGTCGGGATCTCGTGGTTGAGGAAGCGGTCGAGGTACAGCTTGCGCATCGACATCATGCCACCAAAGCTGGTGCCCTGCGTGCTCGCCACCATCGACGGGTGGATGGCCTGCAGGATCTCGACCGGCGTGAATCCGGCGGACAGGTACGCGTCCACGGTGGTGACGATGTTCCATAGCGCGATCTTGTCGACGTCGCCGACCATCGAGGCGGGGATGCCCCACTTGACCGGGTCGAATCCGGTCGGGAACTGGCCGCCGACCGTGCGGGTCATGGTGGCGCGGCGCGGCACGCGGATCATCGAGCCGGCCGTACGGGTCACGTTCCACTCGCCGGATTCGCTGTCACGGGCGATGGTGGTGTGGTCCGGGTCGAGCGCGACGTATTCGCGGGCGGCATCCTCGGTCGGCACCGAGAAGGTGACGTCGTGGTCGAGGTAGACCTCGGCCTCCTCCTCGTCGTTACCGTGGCGGCCGCCGTCGGACGAACGGTAGTCGTCGCCCATGCCGTCCTCGAACGGGCGGATGCCGGAGCGCGCCACGACCTCGTCGTGATAGCGGTCGTGGATGTCCTCCTCGGGCACGAGGTTGCCGTCGGTGTCGTACCAGCCGGGCTTCGGGCTGTCCTGCCAGGTGAGCAGTCCCATGTTCCACGCGAGTTCGAGGACCGCGCCGGCGGACAGGTCGACGGTGCCGTCGGAGTGGATGCCGAGTTCGGCTTCGGCGCGGGTGCGGCCGGAGCCCCACGGGCCGAGTTCGCCGATGGAGACGATCACGACCTCGTCTTCCGGACGCGCGGTGACGGTCGACCAATCGGCCAGGTCGACGGCCGGCTGAGCGGGCACGTTCGGCGTAGGCAATGCTTTGAGCGTCATTCCGGCAGGATTCTCGGCTCCCTCGGCTGAGGGAGCTGTCTGCGCAGCAGACTGAGGGAGCGTAGAAACTGAAACGCTCGACGAAGCTGCGACAGCGGAAGAGGATCGACCTTCGGTCGCGTTGTTGTTGGCGGCTGCCGCCACAGACGCTCCCTCAGTCACGCTTCGCGTGCCAGCGTCCCGCAATTGCGGTCGGCCTACGGCCGCGTCCAGTCGGCTCGCTGTCGCTCGCACCTCGCCTACAAACGCCGCCGGCGTTTGCTTCACGGTTCGGCCCTCAGCCGAGGGAGCCAAGGCTACCGCCTGCCGCTGAACCGCATCCGCCTCCGCTTCCGCGCGCAACGCGCGGATGTCGAGCGGCTGATCACCGAGTCCGCCGGTCAGATCGACGTCGAGCGGCGCGACTGCCGCGGCCGCGCGCGATTCCGCGGTGCACAGATCGAGCAGTCTATCCGCGATTTCCGCGGTCGAGTACGTACGGATGCCGTGCTTTTCGACGACGGCGACGAGCGGATCGTTGCCGCCCATGAGTCCGGTGCCGCGCACCCAGCCGATCTTCGGATGGGCGAACGTCACGCGATCGGACCACACGCGTTCGGCATGTGCACGACGCACGATCGCGTCGAACGCGGACTTGACCTCGCCGTACGCGCCGTCGCCGCCGAACACGCCGCGGTTGGGCGAGCCGGGCAGCACGACGTGCATCCTGTGCTGCACGTCGGTGTCCGCGCCGATCTTCGCGAGTCCGGCGATCGCGCGTTCGACGCCCCACAGCATGAGGCGCGCCTGCGATTCGAACAGTTCGCCGGAGTCGGCCATCGTGCCGCGCACCGGCGGTGCGGCGAACGGGAAGAACAGGGTCGGCTCGTACGCGGGCTTCAAGACCGTGGTGGTCGCACCGCTCGTCTTCTTCTGTTCGTTGCCGATCCAGTCGACGAGAGCGTCGACGTCGCGGTAGCTGGACAGGTTCGCGGGGACGAGCCAGAGCTTCGCGTCACCAGTTGCATGAGTGCGGTACGTGAGCTTCGCCCACGCCTTGACGGACGGCTTGAAGCTGTGCGACGTGGCGATGACGGTCGCGCCGCCGGCGAGCAGACCTGCGACGACCTGCGCGGCGATCGAGTTGGGAGCGACGCCGGTGACCACGGCGATGTCGCCCGCGAAGCGGGATGCGGCCGGGTCGTCAGACGCGGGTTCGAGCGCTTCCGTCGCGATGCGCTCGAACGCGGTCTTCAAAGCGAAAGCGGTTTCTTGGACGGATCGAGTGTACGCTCCCTCAGTCAGCCTTCGGCTGCCAGCTCCCTCAGCCGAGGGAGCCGAGGCATCCTGGCTCCCTCGGCTGAGGGAGCTGGCAGCCCGCAGGGCTGACTGAGGGAGCGTAGAAGCCACCGCATCAACACGCTCTGCGAACCAGCGGGCTTCGTCGGCGACGGGCTTGCCGAGGCCGCGGAAGCTGCCGGCGAGCAGCGCCGGGTTGTTGTCGTAGAACGCGCGGGCGAGGTCCTCGCGGGCGGACGCCCAGCGGTCGTCGAACAGGATCGCCTTGTTCGCGTCGAAGCGCGGGCTCACCTGTTGCGGCCAGTCGGAGCCGAGTTCGGCGGTGACGGTCGCGACCACGGCCGCGTTGCGTGCGGCTTCGTCGGCATCGAAGTCGACGGCCGGTGCGCTGATACCGAGTTGGTTGAGCACTGTACGAGCGGCGGTGGCGAGCACGCCGTTCTCGCCGGTCACCTTCGCGGCGAACGCGTCGAGTGCGGCGGAATCGACCACCGCACCGCCCGCGGCACCGCCGGCGGACGGCTTGGAGACGGCCACGCCCTTGGTCTGGCCGACCAATGCGACCGCGTCATCGATGAGCTGATCGGCGGCGGCCGCGTTCGCGACGGCACCGGTCGGCAGCTTCGCGAGATCGCCGCCGCGCGAGCTGACGCCCTCGCGGGTGTCGAGCAGCAACGCCGCGGTGGTCGCGGCCACCCAGCCTTCACCGAGCTGCCACGCGCCGGTCACGCGGTCGCGGATATGCGACGGCTTGACGCCGGCCGCGCCGAACAGAGAGCGCAGACGGTCTCGGATGATGTCGGAGAGCACCGCGCCGAACGGCTTGTAGTTCGGGGCGGCCTTGTTGACGATCTGCGCAAGCTGCGTGAGCGTCGCCTCGGCCGCGCCGTCGACGCTGGCCACGCCGAGTTCGGAGCTGATGTCCATGAGCAGCTGGTTACGGCGGGAGGAGACGCCATTGGTGAGCGTGTCGGTGGTGTCGGATGCGCCGATCTGGTCGAGACGCACCTTGGCGGAGTACGCCATGAGCACGCCGATCGCGTCGGATGCCTTGAAGGGGAGGTCGCTGACAGGGCCGCTCGGTGCGGAGCCAAGCTCGCTCACGGCACTGGAGGATTCCTTGGCTCCCTCGGCTGAGGGAGCTGTCTGCGCAGCAGACTGAGGGAGCGTAGAAGCTGAAACGCTCGACGAAGCTGCGACGGCGGAAGAGGGACGGCCTTCGGTCGCGTTGTTGTTGGCGGCTTGCGCCGTGGACGCTCCCTCAGTCACGCTTCGCGTGCCAGCTCCCTCAGCCGAGGGAGCCGAGGCTACCGCCTGCTCTTGAACGTCATCAACCTCCGGCGCGAGCGAATCGGTGTCGGTCATGTACACGCGTCCCTCGTCGCGGCCGACGTTGTACACGGCCACGGCACGGTCGGCGAACTGCGGCAGGCGCAGCGTCTTCGTGCCGAGGTTGGCGAGCGTCGGCGCGTTGCCAAGGCCGACCTCGACGTACTCCTCCACGCCGAGTCCGCCGGCCGCACGGTCACCGAACATCAGCGCCTGCGTTTCGATCCAGCGTACCGGCGAGGCGAACTGCCAGCTGAGCAGCTCGGTGAGCAGCAGTCGGCCGAGCTTCTGGTCGTCAGCGGCATAGGAATCCCACACGGCCGGATCGTCGAGCGCGGCCTTGATGCGCTCGGACGGCACGACTTCGAGGATCGTCGCCGCGAATGCGCGGGTCATTTCGAACGGCACGGCCACGAGGTTCGGAATGTAGCGGCCGACCAGGCGTCCGCGGTAGTCGATGTAGGCGGGCAGCAGCGCGTCGAGCTTGTCGCGGAACTCCGGCACGCCCTTGCGAAGCAGCGTGGAGTGGAACGGCACGTCGATGCCGGGCACGAGCATGAACGGCGGCTTGCCGCCGTATTCCTTCGCGCGGCGGCTGGCGTCGGCCTGCAGCGCCTTGAGTCCGGCGATAGTGCCGGCGATCGCGTACTGCTGGCCGGCGAGGTTGTAGTTGACGATCTCGAGGAATTCGCCGCTCGCCTTGGCGACCGACTCGACGTACTCGCGCACGCCGTCGTCGCCCACGCCGAACTGGTTCGGACGCAGCGCGCCCATGCGGTAGTTCGAGCGGCCCTGCGCGTCGCGGTCGATCAGGTGGTGCATGGTCGAGCCGCGGTGGAACACGAGTTCAAGCACGGTCTCGAGCGGGATGACGCCGGCGAACGAGCTCAGCGCGTTGTATTCGCCGAGCGAGTGGCCGGCGAAGTACGACGGCCAGATGTCCGCGCCGGCCTCGCGCAGACGCGCGGTCTGGGCGAACGCGACGGTCGCGAGCGCGACCTGCGTGAACTGCGTGAGGTTGAGCAGCCCGTCGGGGTGACGGTAGGTGACGCCGTTGGCGGTGAGTTCCTTCGGGTTATCGCGCACGAGGCCCAGGATCGAGAAGCCGAGCTTGGACCGGGTAAGCCTGTCGGCACGCTCCCACACGTCGCGGGCGGCGGCGGACTTGGCACGCTCGTCGAGCACCATGCCCTGCTTCTGGATGCCCTGGCCGGGGTAGACGAACGCGCTGATCGGCGCACGGGTCACGGCTGTTCCACGTGAAACAAGCGCACCGTCGATCTTGCAGGTGACCTCGAGCGCGAGGCCGCCGTGACGCACTTTGCCGACGCGTTCGACGGCGATTTCGACGCGGTCACCCAGCTGGACCATGCCGTACATGTTGTACGTCCAGCCGGCGATCTCGTAGTGCGCGCCCTTGATATCGGTCGCCTGTGCGACGTGCTGGGCGACTGCGGACAGCCACATGCCGTGCACGAGCGGGGCCTTGAGACCGGAGATGCGCGCGCCGCGCACGGAGGTGTGGATCGGGTTGAAGTCGCCGGAGGTGCGGGCGAACGCCGTCATGTCGCTCGGCGCGGTGACGGTGACGCGGCGAAGCACCCTGCGAGACGTCGGCGCGATCTCGAAGCGATCCGCATCGGCAATGCCACCGTTGTCAGCCGTGCCAGCGTGTGCATTACTTGCAGTCGTACGAATCGCCGGCCAATCGCCGTTGTCGGGCGCCGGCGCCGGCAGCGCGTCGGAGTACGCACGGCCGCGGATCGCGAACCGCTCGGTCTCGTGCGCGAGCGCTGTGCCGTCGGCGGCGGTGTGGATGACGTGGATGGTCACGACGCGACCCGAGGCCGATTCGGCGTACGGTTCGGCCCACGACGTGAGGCTGATCGTTTCGCCGACGTGCCCCAGCAGTTCGGATTCGGTGACGTCGAGTTCGATGAGATGGTCGAGATGGACGGCGTTGAGCAGTCCCTCGATGATCGGGAAGCCGTCGACCATGACCGAGCCGAGCGCCGCGTAGATCGCTGGCCATGCCGGGCCGACGAGCGCGTCGGGCGCGATGCGGGAGGAGACGAGATCCTGCGGCAGCTGGCCCGCGGTCGCAGCCTCATGGTCGAAGCCGAGGTTGGCCGAAAGGGTGTAGTGCGCATGCGCTTCGCCGAATGGCGCTCGAGATGCGTCGTCAGGTGCGACGCTCCCCCAGTCAGCTTCGCCGACAGCCCCCTCAGCCGAGGGGGCCAAGGACACTTCAGCAGGCGCCTGGATGGAGGGCATCGCATCGAGCCGGTCGCCGGTGATGGCGGTGTTGCCGATGCCGGCGGTGGCGGCGAGCATCGCGTAGACGTGTTGGGGCAAACGTTCGCGGTCGACGACCGGCAGCAGACCGGATTCGGCCGGGCGCACGTTGAGCGGAATCACGATGTCGCGCACGGCGTGCTTGGACAGACCGCCGTCCGGATCGTGATCCCAGTACGTGTCGAGGTGGATGTCGAGATCGAGCAGAGTCGCGCCGTCGCGCTCCCCAACCTTGGTGATCTCGTAGTCACGGTCGCCGACCGCGGTGCCGTATGCGGGGTTGGTCATGAGATGGCCGACCCACGAGATGTTCGGGGCCTTGCGAACGTATGCCTCGGCGCTGTCCGCGCTTCCCAGCTGTGCGAACGCTGTCACCGCGCGATCGGCATCGTCGCGACCGTCATCGGCCGCCGACTCGCCGGCCACGCGGTCGACCATCGCGGATTCGAACCGGCCGAGGATGTCGGCGATCGGCTCGTTCACGCTCGTGATGCCTGCCACGGAGATCGGCCCCGGGATCACACGTACCGAATCGGCGGAATACCGGGCGTCTTCGGACTGCCACAGCTGATCCTGGCCCCACCAGCGCAGCAGGTCGTGGTCGATCACCGGCACGAACGGCATCGGCTTCGGATACTCGCGCACGAGCACCGGGAACCACGCGGCGTCGGCTGGCACGACGGTCAGCGTGCGCGCCTGCGGATACGCGGCGGCGAGCTTCGCGATCGCGGCGGCCGGGTCGGATTCGACGTCGGCCCGGGATGCGAACAGCGACGTGATCTCGCCGTGGTCAACGTCGCTCACGCGCGCCTCGATGCGCTGCAGCAGGTGCAGGAAACGGTCGGCGTACGTCGGGTCGACCCACGGGAACGCGAGCTCGGCGAACCGCTGCGCCCACTCGAGGTAGGTCATGGTTTCGAGATCGCCGAAGTACGGCTTGGCGGTCTTGTCAAGCGCGGCGATGATCTCGCTGCGGCGCGACTCAAGCTCCTCGGGGTGCTTCATGACGCGCACGAGCAGACGGCCGCACGCAGCGGACGAGTTCTCGACCTCGTAGATGTCGGCGTGCAGGTGGCTCAGACCCGAGGTCATGCCGCCGACGTCCTTGCCGCTGGGGACCCAGCGTTCGCCGAGCGGGGCGAACGGGTCGGCGTCGGCCGCGGCGTCCGCCGTGATGCCGGGCGTAGCGACGAGCATGCGCTTGACTTGCGGGCTGGTGTGCGCCTCCTTGGCGGTCATGGCGGCGGTGCCGACGAGCACGCCGTCCACCGGCATCTTCGGCCGGCCGTACGCGAGCGCCCAGTCGCCACAGATGTAGTCGGCGCCGCGTTCCGGTGTGCCGATGCCGCCGCCCGCGACGAGCACGAGGTTGCTCTGTTCGCGCACCTGTGCATACGTGGTCAGCAGCAGGTCGTCGAGCGACTCCCAGCTGTGGTGGCCGCCGGCGAGTCCGCCTTCGACCTCCATGATGATCTTGGCCGGGGCGACGGCCTTGGCGATGCGGATCACCTGGCGGATCTGGTCGACGGTGCCGGGCTTGAAGCACACGTACGGGAAGCCGTCGGCGTTGAGGTCGTGGATGAGCGAGACGGCCTCGTCGAGTTCGGGGATGCCGGCGGAGACGACCACGCCGTCGATCGGTGCGCCGGACGCGCGCTTCTTCGGCACGATGCGCGTGCCGCCGAATTGCAGGTTCCACAGGTAGCGGTCCATGAACATCGCGTTGAATTCGACCGTGCGGCCTTCCTCGAGCAGTTCCTCGAGCTTGGCGACGTGACGGTCGAACACGTCGGCGGTCACCTGGCCGCCGCCCGCGAGTTCGGCCCAGTATCCGGCGTTGGCCGCGGCCGCGACGATCTCGGGGTCGACGGTGGTCGGGGTCATGCCGGCGAGCAGCACCGGAGCCTTGCCGGTGAGTTCAGAAAACCTGGTGCGAACCTTGTCACCGGCCGGCGTGTGCAGCACCACGGGTGCAAACGTTCGCCAGTCCTGCGTGCGGGCCGGCTCGCTCTCCAGCGTGGAGAGCGCGGTGCGGTCGGCGGCGGTGCCGGCTTCGACCACGCCCACGCCGGTGCCCTGCGCGACGGTGGTGATGAGCTTGCCCACGGTCGTGCCGGGGCCGAAGTCGACGATCCACAACCGCGCCGGATCGGTGGCCTCAAGCGCTTCACGAACACGCGCGGCCCAGTCCACATGGTTGAGCAGCACTTCGGCGGCGAGTTCACGCGCGTGATCGGCGTTCAGGCCGCACGCGGACGCCCACGCGACGGTCTGTTCGACCGCGTCGGCCATGAGCGGGCTGTGGAACGGCAGCGTCACGTCGAGGTATTCGAGCGTCGGGTCGAACACGCGGCCGCCGCGCACCTTGTCGGCACGCAGCTTGGCCTGCTTCTTGTGTTCCTTCTCGGCAGCGAGCGCGAACGCGGCGAGGTCCTGCGGGTAGCCGGACAGCACGACATGGTTCGCGGAGTTGGTGACGGCCACGGCGATCGGGCCGCGCACGGCCGGGTTCTGTTCGACGCGGGCGATGAGCGCGTCGACCTGCGCGCGCGTCGCGTCCTTGACCGACAGCATCGGCGTGGCCGGGCCGGAGTCGGAAGCCGCACCGGCCGATGCGAGACGCGGCACGAGCGCGAGTTCGCGGGCGCGGCGCGTGCCGGCGATGCCGATGAGCTTGGCGATGGCGAGGATCTCGTCGATGTCGGCCGCGGCCGCGTCGATCGAACCGGCTTCGCGGATCGCGCGCACCATGTGCACGGCGAGGATGCCCTGCGAGTGGCCGAGCACGGCGAGCGGCTTGGCGGTGGCGACGTCGTAGCCGAGCGCGGCCGCGTCGATCAACGCGCCGAGCTGGCTGAGCGCGATGCCGGGCACGGAGACGGACGCGTCGGCCGCGGCACCGAGCTTGGCCGAATTCGCGTTCGCCGCGGCGACGGCGAACACGTCGAGCGACTGGCCGGTGGTGGCGAGCAGATCGGCGGCGACCAGCGCGAGCATCGCGTCGGCGACGGCCGCGTGGTCGTGCAGCGAGGCGTTCAGCGTCGGATCGACGGTCTGTTCGTTCAGCGCGGCCGTCCACGGCGCGGACTGACCGGCGAACGCGAGCGCATGCGGCTCGCCCGCCAGCTTGTTCAGAAAGAATGTGGTCATGAAAGTTCCTTTACATAGGTTGATTGGTCGTGTTCAGAAAGTCTGCGAAATCAGAGCGGTTGGTTGCCGTGGTGCTTGCTTGTGGCGCGCGTCCGTCGTTTGCCGGCGAGCAGTCGCAGCGATTCGGCGATCGCCTGCCGCGTCTGTTCGGGGTCGATCATCGCGTCGATCTGCCCGGTTTCGAGCGACAGGTTCGCGTTGACGGTCGTCCGCTGGTAGTCGGCGACGAGCTGCGCTCGCAACGCGTCCACGTCGCGCCCGGACTCCTTCGCCTTTTGCAGATCCTTGCGGTGGATGATGTTGACCGCGCCGGTGGCTCCGAGCACCGCGATCTGCGAGCTCGGCCACGCGAAGTTCATGTCCGCGCCGATCGCCTTGGATCCCATCACGATGTACGCGCCGCCGAACGCCTTGCGCAGCACGACCGTGACCATCGGCACCTGTGCGTTGCCGTACGCGTAGATCACCTTCGCGCCGCGCCGGATGATGCCCGCGTGCTCCTGTTCGGCGCCCGGCTTGTATCCCGGCGTGTCCACGAGCGTGATGACCGGCAGGTTGAACGCGTCGCACAGCCGCACGAACCGCGCGACCTTCTCCGACGAGTCGACGTCGAGGATGCCCGCGTTCACGTTCGGCTGGCTCGCGACCACGCCGACCGGATGCCCTTCGATGCATGCGAATCCGACGATCGCGGAACCGGCGAACAGTTCCTGCACCTGCACGAACTCGCCGTAGTCGACGATGCAGCGGATCACGTCGAGCATGTCGTACGGCTGCCGGTCGTTGTCGGGCACGATCGTCGCGAGCCGTTGCGCGGTATCACGTTCGGCCCGGGTGACGGCGTACGCGTACGTCGGCGGCTGGCTGTCGGAACTCGACGGCAGATAGGCGAGCACGGTGCGCGCGTAATCGATCGCGTCCGCCTCATCCTCGCCCAGATAGTGCGCGACGCCGGAGACGCGGTTGTGCACGAGGCCGCCGCCGAGATCGTCCATGCTGATGACCTCGCCGGTCGCGGCCTTGACCACGTCCGGTCCGGTCACGAACATGTTCGAATGTTCGCGGGTCATGATGATCAGGTCCGTCAGGGCCGGACAGTAGACCGCGCCGCCCGCGCAGGGCCCCAAGATGATGGAGATCTGCGGCACGAAGCCGCTCGCCTTGCAGGTGCGGCGGAAGATGTGCCCGTATTCGGTCAGGGCCGCGACGCCTTCCTGGATGCGCGCACCGCCGGAGTCGATGAGCGCGACGATCGGCACCTTCAGTTCGAGCGCCTTGTCCATGAGCCGGCAGATCTTCTCGCCTTCCGCGCGGCCCAGCGTGCCGCCGCGCACCGAGAAGTCCTGCGCGTAGACGGCGATCTTGCGGCCGTACACGTCGCCGAATCCGGTGATGACGGCCGCGCCGGCCTTGCCGCCGTTGATGTCGCCGCCGGCGAACCGGCCGATCTCCTCGAAACTGCCGGTGTCGAGCAGCAGATCGAGCCGTTCGCGGGCCGTGTTTTTGCCCTTGACGTGCTGGCGTTCGCGGGCGTGCGCCTCGGCGTCGCGCGCGAGTTCGGCGGCGCGGGCGACGGCCGCGCGGATCGGCTGATGGTCTACGACGGGCACACTCGCCGAGCTGCCGGTACCGTTCGTCGCGACACCGGCGATCGCACTGCCAACGTGCGCATCCGCGCCATCGTTCGCAGTCGTTGCAGCAGACTGTTTCATGTACTGTTTCACGGCCGGCGACTGCATGATGTCGGTCATTGCGCGTCCCCCTTCCGTTGCGTATCGGACTTCACTTCGGCACCGTCGTCGGACTTGCCGTCAGTCTTCGGCTTGCCCGCCGCACCGTCCACGTCCAGCGTGACGAGCGTCTCCCCCGCCTCAACGCCGGTCGCCGGTCCGACGAAGATCTTCGTGACCGTGCCGGCCGCCGGCGCGTACACGTAGTTCTCCATCTTCATCGACTCGAGCACGACCAACAGATCACCCTTGGCGACATGCTGGCCTTCGGCCACGTTGATGCGCGTGACGACCGCCTGCATCGGCGCGGAGATCACGCCCGGCCGGTCGGCGGTCTTCTGCTGCGCGGATTCCGTCCGGTGCAGTCCGGCACCGCGCAACGGCTGCGTCGGCCGCTGCGCGCCGCGGGCGCGCGCCGAACCGGTGATGTTCTCGACGATGTCGAGCGGCACGGTCAGTTTCACGCGCTTGTCGTTCATCTCGATCACGAACGTTTCGGTCGGCGTCGGCTTCGCTTCGTTCTGCGCGGCCGCACCAGCTGCACCAGCCGCGCCAGCCGAACCTGCGGTCGCCGCGCTCAGCGAGGCCGGCTGACCGGCCTTCGCCGCACTCGCCTCGCGGTTGAGATACTTGCGTTCCAGCCACTTCGTGCTCACGTCGAACGCGTGCCCGTGTTCGGCCGTGAACTCGTCGTCGCGGAACACCTGCTCGAACAGGCTGACCGGCGTCGGCACGCCCTCGATTCGCAACTCCCCCAACGAGCGACGAACTCGAGCGACGGCCGACGCGCGATCCTGCGCGGTGACGACCAGCTTGCCCATCATCGAATCGAACTTCGGCGAGATCGTGTCGCCTTCCACCACGCCCGAATCGATGCGGATGCCGGGGCCGGACGGCCAGTGCAACTCGGTGAGCGTGCCCGAGCTCGGCGTGAGGTTCTTCGCCGGATCCTCGCAGGTGATGCGCAGTTCGAAACTGTGCCCGCGCAGCGCGGGAGGTTCGGTGAGCGAACCTCCGTCCGCGATTGTGATCTGCTCGCGCACCAGGTCCAGCCCGCACACCTGCTCGCTGACGGTGTGTTCGACCTGCAGGCGCGGGTTGACCTCGAGGAAGTACACCTTGCCGGTGTCGGTGAGCATAAACTCGCAGGTGCCGAGTCCGACGTAGCCGACCGCCTCGAACAGGCGGCGCGAGTAGGTTTCGAGCTGTTCGTGCACGCCCCGGGGCAGGAACGGCGCGGGGGCCTCCTCGATGAGCTTCTGGTTGCGGCGCTGCACGCTGCAGTCGCGCGTCGAGTAGACGGCGAAGTCGCCGTGGCAGTCGCGGCCGCACTGCGTTTCGACATGGCGGCCCTTGTCGATGAACCGTTCGACGAAGTATTCGTCGAGATCGCCGCCCTGCATCGCGTCGTGGTTCAGGTAAAAGCCGCGCAGTTCGTCGTCGCTGCGCACGATGGTGATGCCGCGTCCGCCGCCGCCGTCCGTGCGCTTCATCATGATCGGATAGCCGTGCGTGTGTGCGAAGTCGTACAGCGCGCGGATGTCGGACACCGATTCGTTGAGTCCGGGGACGGGCGGGACCTTGGCTCGCGTGGCGACGCGGCGGGCGGTGATCTTGTCGCCGAGGTCGGTGAGCGCCTCCGGGGCCGGGCCGACCCAGATCGCGCCGACCTGGATGACCTTGGCGGCGAACGAGGCGACTTCGGAGAGGAATCCATAGCCGGGATGCACCGCGTTCGCGCCGGAGCGGTGGAGCACGTCGATGAGCAGGTCCTCGTTGAGATACGTGTCCTTGTACGTGTCGCCGGGCAGCAGGTACGCCTCGTCGGCCATGTCGACGTACGGGGCCTCGCGGTCCTGCTCCGCGTACACGGCGACCGTGGCGATGCCCATTTCGCGTGCGGTGCGCACGACGCGCAGGGCGATCTCACCTCGGTTCGCGATCAGTAATTTTTTGACAGTTCCAGTCATAGCGTCAAAAGATAGACCTGTGACCTGTATTGACGGCACCGACGATCCGACAAAAATACGACGACTGTTTTGTATGCCTACACAAACGTAACCATCAGATCACGGCGTACGATACCGAATCAATGTTGACGAGAACGCGTTTTTCGTCAGCGTTTCACCTGTTTCTTTGGGGATCTCGACCGCGAATGCGGTCACGTTCACGAAGGGGAATGCACATGACCGATCTCACCGAAACCACATCATCCGCCGCGGCATCCGTCGCCGCCACACCGGCCGCCGCCAACCGACGCACACTGATCGGCGCCGTCGCCAAACCGATCGTGTTCGCCGTGCTGCTCGCGCTGGCGACGATGGCCGGACGCATCCCGATTCCGGGCACGCCGGTGCCGATCACGCTGCAGACCTTCGTGGTGATGGTCGCGGCGCTCACGATGAGCTGGTGTCAGGCCGGCGCGGCGATCGCGCTGTATCTGGCCGCGGGAGCGGCCGGTCTGCCGGTGTTCGCGGGCGGCGCGTCCACCGCGGCGCTGGTCGGTCCGAGCGCCGGATTCCTGATCGAATTCCTGCCGGCCGCGATCGTGACCGCGCTGCTCAAGGGTTCGGTGCGGCATGCGGCGTCGAGCGCCGATCTGCTCGGCGCGGCGCACGTGTCCGGGCTGGTCGGCAACGGTGACGGCACCTCCGCATCCCGCTTCGCGCGCACCGCACTGACCGTGGCACGCTACTTCGCGGCCGCCGTGATCGGCTGCATCGTGCTGGATTATCTGTTCGGCTTCACGGTCCAGTCCGCGATCACCGGCATGCCGTTCGGCACGGTCGCACTCGCGTCGATGGGCTTCGTGGCGGGCGACCTCGTCAAGGCCGCCGTCGCCTCGCTCGTCATCGCCGGCGTCGCCCGCTTCAAGCGCTGAATCGCAGCTTTCCGGTGTTGCGTTTAGCTGAAGTCACCGTCATTCCAACCAAACGCAACACCACGTCACTGTCATTTCGACCGAACGAAGCGAGCGGAGAAATCTCCACACCCCGCATATCATTCACGCCAGTACGCCCACATCGGCCGTGTGCACGATGTGGGCGTTGCCGTCTGCGTCGCGAATCGTGAGCGATGCGTCGGGATTCAGCGCAAGTGCGGCCCCGCGCAACGTCGAGCCGTCCGTGAAATGCGCCTCGACCTGCCTGCCGAGCGTCCAGCAGCAGTCCCGCGTCTCCTCGAGCAACGTCGCCGCGCTGCCGTTCGGATCATCAGCAAACGTGCGCAGCCGCGATTGCAGCGACGATGCAATGCGCGCGGCGATCGCGTCGCGCAGTCCGTCCGTATCATCGTCGATTCGATAATGCAGCTGCAGCGACGTGGCCTGCTCCGTCGGCAGCCGATCAGCCGGCACCGCAAGGTTCAGTCCGACGCCGAACACGACGCCCACGGACTGCGGATCGTCCGGCAATATCACCATCTCCGCGAGGATGCCGCCCAGTTTTCTGCCATCGCAGAAGATGTCGTTCGGCCATTTGAGTTGGAAGTCGAACAGGCCGCCCGACCGCGACGCGCCGACATCGGACCACCCGGCAGCCTCCGTGCCGTATTCGTCAGCGCGGCCGGCGGTCTCAGACGCGTTATCGCAACCCGCGCCACATCCGGCCGCGCGATCGGCGTCGACCATGCGTCCGTCATCGGTCACGGCAATCGGCTCGCAGCTGCGCACGACTTCACGCAGCGCGTCGCGTGCGCTCAGTCCTGCGATCATTTGCAGCCATCCGTTGATCTGCGCGTTCGTTGCAATCGTTCGCGGCACGCGCGTCACGAACGACACCGTGAACGACTCCCCCGCCTTGCTGACCCACGTATGATCGAGCCGCCCGCGGCCGGCAGTCTGCGTATCCGTCGCGACCGCCGCGATCACTCCGACGGCTTGCCTGCCATCAGTCGCGCCGTCATCCGCCCTGTCACATCCAGCCGTCAGACGCCCGTCGGCAAGCGCCTCGCGTGCGAACGTATTCGTCGATCCGATCTCATCGAACAGCAGCACCGCGCCGGGCGCAACCGCCGCGACCGTACGCGGCATCCGCACGGTCGCCCGGACCACGGCCGATCTCACCGCACCATCAATCTCAGTCACGTACCCAGCATACGTCCGCCGCGGCTTCAACAACACACACATCGCGGCAGCGCGGGCGTATCATGCGTCCCGCCGTGCGCACACCGGACGTTCCGGGACGGGCGTTCCGAACTGCCGGACGTTTCGAACCGATTCGCGCGGGTTTCGCGCAGGGCAGCCGTTCAGTCGAGGAGGCTGACTTCGCTGGACAACAGGGCGCGGACGTCACCGTCGGTGGTACGGATGCTCAGCGACGCGTCGTCGTTGAGCGCGAGCACCTCGCCGCGCACCGCCGTGCCGTCGATGAGCTGCGCATGCACCGTGCGACCCATCATCCAGCACACGTGGCGCATCTCCGAACGCAGGCGGCTCGCCTGGATGAGCGGCATGGCCACGAACGTCGTCAGCCGCGAACGCAGCGATTCGACCAGCCGCGCGGCGATCATGTCGCGCAGTTGCATCACGGGAGGCAGCGGGCCGACGTGCATCTGCAGCGATGTGGCCTGCGCGGTGGGCAGGCTGGCGGCCGGCATATCCAGATTGAGGCCGACGCTGAAGACGACGGCCATCCGCGGTTCGGCGATGACTGCGGCGTCATCAGATGCGGCATTGCCGGGCGCAGCGCCTCCACCGATCGATGCGGCACCATCATCGGGCGCGCCCCCATCAGACGCACTTCTATCGGACGTGCCGTCAGCCGAGGCACTCCCCACGGCCGGCGCGGGTGCCGGCAGCGGCAGTACTTCGGTCGCGGTGGCGCCGATCTTCAGCCCGTGGCAATAGATGTCGTTCGGCCATTTGATCTGGAATCCGCAGTCGGGATTGAACGGGCGCGCGCCGGCGTCGTCGATCGCGCCTTCGAGCGCGTCGAGCGCCGCAAGCCCTGCAATCATTTGCAGCCAGCCGTTGACCACCTCGTCATCGGCCACCGACTCGGGAATCACCGTCACGAACGTCATCGTGAACGAGCGGCCGGGCTGATTCACCCACGGTCTGCCGAACCGCACCAACGCACTGGACAGCCGATCGGCGGCGATCACGGTGATCGGAATGCCGTTCGGCGATTCGAGGGCGATCTTGCCCCGCTCGACCATGCGGCGCGCCAACGCATGCGTCGACTCCATCTGGGCTTCGGCAACGACCTCGTCGGCCACCTGTTCGGTCTGCGGGAGCCGCGGCGCTGCGGCTTTCGTCATGGAAATCATGGGAATCACCCTACGCCGCAACCGTTCGCACGTCAAAACGCGGAAATCGCGCCAGCTCGAGATATGGACGAACACCGTCGATCCGTCAACACCTCCGGGCATACCGGAACATACGGCAGCCCCTTCCCGGGCATACGGCCGGTACCGGCCCCTCAAACGGCAGTAAGCCCAGGAACAACACCCACCGGCCCATCCCCTCCCGGGCATACGGCCGTTCCTGACGCCCAAAACGGCAGTATGCCCGGGAAGCCGGCGCCCAAAGACCGAGGAACGCGGCACCCAGCCCAGCCACTCTCCCGGGCTTACGGCCGGTTCCGCCCTCTCAAACGGGCGCAAGCCCGGGAAGGAAGCCCCCAAACGGAAACAACCACCTAAACCAGCCACTCTCCCGGGCTTACGGCCGGTTTCACCCCGCCAACCGGGCGTAAGCCCGGGAAGGAAACCCCCGAAAAAACGAAAACAACCACTCAGCCCAGCCACTCTCCCGGGCATACGGCCGGTACTGGCCTCCCAAACGGCAGTAAGCCCGGGAACGGGCACCTTTCCTCCCGGGCTTACTGCCGTTCCCGAAGCCCGAAACGGCAGTATGCCCGGGAAGAGAGGCAGTATGCCCTGGAGGAGAGACCGTCACGGCACCTCGCCTCATAGAATGGCATGTTATGAGCTCACCCCAGTCAGCAGCCACCCCGGGCACGCCGCACATCGGCGGCTCCGGCATCACCGGGCGCACCGCCGCCGGGCATGTCACCGACACCACAGGGCGCGCCAGCGAAACCGCCGACAATGCCGCCACCGGGCGTGCCGATGTTGCCGCCGGGCACACGGAGGCCGTCGCCAGGTATGCCAATACCGACACCGAACATACCGGCGACACCGGCAACCGTATTCACGGCGACACTCTCGCCCACACGCAACCGCCACGCCCCGCCGCCGCGCTCGCCCGCATCGGCGCGGCCGCCCGCATCGGCGCGGCCGCCCGCTGGACGCTGGCCGTGCTCGCACGCCTGTGGATAGCCCTGTGCGTGGGCGTCGGCCCGCTGTACTGGGAGGACGGTTCGATCGCCGACTGGACGGGCACGAACACCACGTACAGCATCCTCACGTTCGCAGTAACGTTCGCAATCATCTGGGCGCTCGCCCGCCGCGGCACCGGCCGCCGCATCCTGCCCGACTCCTGGCACCTGCCGATGGAATGGCGCGCATGGGGCCGCAAGGTGCGAGCCGGCCACGTCGCCACCGGACTGCGCGTCTCATTCGCCGCCATCGGCCGCGCGATCACCCGCGCCACCGACCGCGGCTGGAAGATCACGCTCATCCTCGCCGCCGGCTGGCTGTGGGTGCCGCTCACGCTCATGAGCGCGTTCGGCGCGGACGTGCGCTCGCAGGCCCGCGAGTTCAGCTGGGCGTGGAACCAGTGGACCGGCATGAAGCAGCCGTACATCGGCTTCTTCTCGTTCGTGCCGATGGACATCTACCCGACCGCGCACTACATGTGGCCGAGCGAGCCCACGTATCTGACCGACCAGCACAACATCGTGCTCACCGTCGTATACGGCTCGGCCGCGTCGGTCTCGCGCTACCTGACCGGTTCGAACGACGCCGGCTTCGTCGTGCTGTCCTTCCTGCAATGGCTGTTCGCCGTCTTCTGCGTCGCCTCGTGCGCGCACCGGTTCCTGAACCTGCCGTGGCTGCGGCCGGCGTACGCGATCGACGATCCGGACTACATGCATCCCGAACGACCGCAGTACGTGCGGCCGGTCGAATTCGCCCGCCCCGAGCGCGGCGTGACGGGATCGCTGACGATCACCCGGCTGCGACCGCAACCGTATCCGAACCGTGCGGCCGGCGGGTTCGCGCGGTTCGTGATCCTGCTGTTCTTCCTGACCTGCCCGCTGGCACTGTTCTCGACGATCTCGCTGACGAAGTCGCCGCTGTTCGCGTTCGCGTTCGTCTGGTGGTTCGGCGTGTGGTATGAGCTGCACATGACGTGGCGACGCGGCAACCGCGACGGCACGCGTCCGCTCGACCGGATCGTCCCGTTGCGCAAACGTTCGCTAATCGCGTTCGCCGCGGCCTCCTGCGTGATGCTGATCTCCGCGAAGTACGCGTGGTATATCATCGCCGCGCAGATCGTGCTCGCGTTGATCGCCGACCGCAAACGTTGGCGCACGTATGTCGTCGCGCTGCTGCTGCCGACGCTGGTGATCCACGGCGGCATCTCGCTGATGGTCTCGAGCGGCATGATCATCAACGGAGACCCGATCGAAAGCCGCGGCGTGCAGCTGCAGATGATCGCCCGCGTCGCCAAGCTCAATCCGAACGGCATTCCGGCCGACGCGCGCAGGAAGCTCGAACCGATCTTCAACCTCGACCAGATGGCCGAGGCGTATTTCCGGCAGGACGCCGACCCGGTCAAATCGTCGGGCATCCAGTCGAAGAAGGTGAGCTACAAGTGGCGCACCGTCACGCCCGCAGACATGCGCAACTTCAATGCGGCATGGCTCGAGATCGTCAAGGCGAACCCGGTGATCGCGCTCGACGCGCTGCTGGCGGAATGTTTCGGCTACTTCGATCCGACCGACCTGCCGTACGTGTCGATGGACTATTACGTGACCAGCGACTACGTGCAGAAGACCAGCACGTGGCTCAAACTCGTGAACCATGACTGGCGCGAATCCGTGGCGAAGTTCGCCCGGCATTGGGGCAAAATCCCGCTGCTCGGATGGCTCACGCACGGCAATTTCTACGTGACGCTGACGCTGCTGATCGGCGCGGCCGAGGTGATCGCGCGACGTTGGCGAACGCTGCTCACGCATTTCCCGCTGCTGCTACTCATGGGCGTGATGGCGACCGCTCCGGCGAACAATTTCGAACGGCATATGCTGCCGGTCGCGTTCGTGTTCGGCTTCGTGTGCCTGACGTTCTGGCGCGAGTCGCGGGCCAAACGCACGTCGCGCACTGCGCTTACGGTATGAGACGAACCCGCGGGAACATGCCGCGTGTGGCACTATGGGGAACGTTGCAGGATTGATGAAGAGGGGTGGAGCATGGCGGGTTTGCTGAGCGCGATGGAAGGTTTCTGCGTCATCGGCATCGTGATTTTGGCGGGGTACATCGCCGCGCGTATGCAGATCGGCGGTTCGACCGCCCAGATGGTGCTCAACCGGTTCAGTTTCTTCGTGTCGAGCCCATGCCTGATGTTCGCGATCCTGTCGAAGGAGCCGATTTTCGACATCTTCCACTCGTCGATCATCGTGGCGTTCTTCTCCGCGATGCTGGTCGGCGTGGTCTTCCTGATCCTGAACCGCATGTTCTTCCACATGAGCGCGCCCGACGCGATCATCGGCTCGCTCAACTCGCTGTACTTGAACTCGAACAACATCGGTCTGCCGATTGCCACGTACATCCTCGGCAACGGAGCGCTCGTCGCGCCGATCCTGGTCATGCAGCAGGCCCTGTTCACGCCGATCGGCCTGACCGCGCTCGACGTGACCACCAAGGGCAAGGTCTCGGCCAAAGCGATCCTCACGCAGCCACTGCATCAGCCGCTGCTCATCGGCTCGCTGCTGGGCATCGCCCTGTCGGCCATCAACGCGAAAACCGGCTGGTTCATTCCGAACTACCTGTACGACCCGATCAACATGATCGGCGAATCCGCGGTGCCGATGATCCTGATGGCGTTCGGCATGTCGCTGCACGGCACGAAGCCGTTGCAGCAGAAGGGCGACGTGCCGGCAATCTTCACGGTCGCGGTGCTCAAGAACATCGTGATGCCGATCATCGCGTTCCTGCTCGCGTACTTCGTGATGGGCTTCCGCGGCAACGTGCTGTATGCGTGCGTGGTGCTCGCCGCGCTGCCGACCGGCCAGAACGTGTACAACTATGCGGCACGTTACAACGTGGGTCTCACATTCGCACGCGACGGCATCCTGATCTCGACGCTGACCAGTCCGGTGTTTATCGCGATCATCGCCGCGCTGCTGAGCTGACGGCGTTTCCCGCCACGGCAGGCCATCTCACACGCTGTTGTAGAGGCGTTTGGGGAACGCGGCACGGTACTGGCCCGGCGTCAGACCGGTGCGGCGTTTGAACACGCGCATGAAGTATTTGGGATCGGCGTAGCCGACCTCACGGGCGATGTCCGCGACCGGCGACGTGGTGGAGCTGAGCAGTTCGCGGGCGCGGTCGATGCGGTATTCGGCGATCTGTTCAACCACGCCGACACCGAACACGCGCTTGTACATGGCGGTCAGATAGCTGGGCGAGTAGTGGAACCGGGCCGCGATGCCGGCGACCGTGAGATCGTCGGTTGCGTTCGCCATGATCCACGCACGTACGGCGAGCATAGGGGCGAGCCCGGCCTGCCGATTGCCGTATGGCACGGGTTGCGCATTGCCGACGCCGGTTCCGAGCAAGGCACGATCGTCGCGGCCGGCGAGCATGGCAAGGCGGATTGGATTCGACAGATCCTCGGACACCCCGCCGTGCCAGCGCCCGGCGACGGCGACATCGGACGCGAGGATCGGTCGACCGTCCGTGCGGATGCCAACGATGCCGGTCTGCGGCGCATCCTGTGCCGGCACCGCTATCACTGAGCGCATCTGCGCGCTGATCTCCAGCAGTAGGGTCGTCGCGAAGTAGTCGCAGTACACGTTGCGGTGTGGGCCGAACCGCGCGTACAGATCAATCATCTGCCCGCACAGAACCGCCACACGATCGGGATCCGGGATACGGCTCCGATCAGGAATGATCAGTATCCGGTCATCCTGCGGGATGTCTGATTCGCTGACCGCGCGTGTGGCCGGCAGCCGCACGTGCATCCAGTAGAACTCGAGATCGTCGGTGATGATGTCGATGCCCGCGTGTTCGACACCGGCCGGCAGCAGGATGATCTCGCCGGCGCCCACGTGCATTTCACGTGCCCCCACGCGGATCGGCAGTTCGCCGCGGCGCACGAACATGAGCTCGAACGAGTCGATCGTGCGGCGCGCATGCCGCCATCCCGGGCCGGATACAAACCGCCCGATCGACACGAATTCCACCGGTCCGTCCAGCCGGCACGTCGTCACGTCCATACCCGCCAGCCTAACCAGGCCGCACGAACACACGCGCCCCTTGCGACCCATGCCCGGCGACGAGCACACCGATAACGTCAGAACACCAGCATGGCCTGCGCCGAACGCGGCGCGTCATAGCGGATCATCAGATCGAAGTCCTCCGGGCGAACCGGCAGCTGCCATGCGTCCACGCCGGTCTCGCCGTACTCGGCATCCGTCCACGGGTCGTCGATCAGCAGCGCCCCGCTGGCCGGATCGCGACCAGTGACGGTCACCCAGTGCGGGCACGCTTCGCCGTGCATGTGCAACTCGTCGATGAGCACGACCGCCACATGGCCGGCATCCACGAGCGCCGCGATGTCCGAAGCATCGAACGGCGCGACCTGCACGTCGATGCCCTGCTCTCGAGCCTGCCGTTCGAATGCGATCTGCGTATCGCGCGCCATCGCCGGGTCGAGGATACCGAGACGGCTGTCCGGATGCAGCACCGGGCCCGCGGCGGACACGCGGATTGACGGATGCGCCCCGCGGCGAGTGGCGGCAAGAGCGAGACCGTACGGCTCGCACGCCACGGCAATCGTCGCATCGCGCCACATCTGCAGTTCCTCCGCCCGCGTGGGCCGTGGTGCGAGCCCCAGTCGGTACATGGCGGTCAGCACCGCGACCGGCCCGCAGGTGAATTCGGTCGTCTGCCGGTAGTGCGCGGCCGCGCCGGCGGTTCGCGGCAGATCGGCCGGGGTCTGAGGTTCCGGGGCGGATTCCGCGCCGGGAGTCAGACCGGATCCGCTTGCGGTACGGCCGTCGGCACCGCTGTTCACATCGTCTGTTCCATTGCCGGCCGCATCGATCGCATCCGATCGGACGAGATCGTATTTGATCACGGCGATGTCGGGATCGCGCAGCGTCTCCTGCTCGGCGAACGCGACCAGTCCACGCCACAGCCGGCGCTCGCCGCCGATCGCGGTGAGTTTCTGCTGCACCGTGTGCGGCCGATGGTAACCCAGCAACGCCGCGACGGCCGGGGCATTGTCCGCCCCGCGTTCATCGCGACGTTCGTCCGAACCGGCATCGCCACGGCCGTCATCAACCGCCAGGTACACCGTGCGCACGAGCACGCCGCCGGCCTTGGCGAGCGCTGCCACCGTCGATTCGGGGATGGCGACGCCGTCGATCTCACGCGGCGCATGCCCCTGCACGACGGCACGGGCAAAGTATCTGGTCATGATTCACACTCCTTATCATGTGCATGCATGTGCACTCACACGCGGTCATATCCGATCAGTCCAGCGACGGCGGCATGGCGGCGATGAGCCCGCGCACGTAGTCGTGCCGCGGATGGTTCATCACCTGGTCGGTGGTGCCGGTCTCGACGATGCGGCCGTGACGCATCACGGCGATGCGGTCGGCGATGCGGCGCACCGTGTCGAGATCGTGCGAAATGAACAGGATCGCCAGCCCGAGCCGCGAGCGCAGTTCCAGCAGCGTTTCAAGCACATGGGTCTGGATGTTCGCGTCGAGTGCGGTCACGGCCTCGTCGGCGACCAGCAGTTTCGGTTCGGGCGCGAGCGCGCGGGCGATGGCGACGCGCTGGCATTGCCCGCCCGACAATGTGCCGGGCTTGCGGTCGATGTATTCGGCTTCCAGCCCGACCTTGGCGACGAGCGCGCGCACGGCCGCATCGTCGGCCGGTTTGCCGGACACGCGCAGCGCCTCGGCGAGCGTCTGGCGCACGGTCATGGTCGGGTTGAGCGACCCGTACGGATTCTGAAAGACGAGCTGTGCCTCGCCGCGCGACCATCCGGTCGGCTTGCCGTCGTCGCCCGTGTAGGCGACACTGCCGGAATCCGGTGTTTCCAGACCGACGATGCAGCGCGCGACGGTCGATTTGCCGGAGCCGGATTCGCCGACGAGGCCGAGGATCTCGCCGGCGCGCACATCGAGCGACACGTCGTCGACGGCCGGCAAGGACGCTCCCGGATAGGTTTTCACCAGATGCTTCGCCGTGACGACGGTGCCGCCGGTTTCGGCCGGCGCTTCGACGTGCAGTTTGGCGTGCGCTTCAAGCAGCTCGCGCGTGTACGGCGAGCGCGGATGGTGCACGACCTGGTCGCGGCCGCCCTCTTCGACGACCTCGCCGCCGTGGAAGACGACGAGATGATTGGCCCGTTCGACGGCCAGCGCGAGGTCGTGCGTGATGAGCAGCAGCGTCATGTGCCGCGACGTGCGTAACGATTCGAGCAGGTCGAGCACGGTTTCCTGCGTGGATGCGTCGAGCGCGGTGGTCGGCTCGTCGGCGATGAGGATGTGCGGGGCGGGCGCGAGCGCGGCCGCGATGGCGACGCGCTGCCTCATGCCGCCGGACAGTTCGTGCGGATACGCGTCGGCCACGGCCGGCGGCAGTCCGACGTCGGTGAGCAGCCGTTCGACGGCGGCGCGACGTTGTGCCCTGCCCGGCTTGCCGCGATCGGTCGTCTGCGAACCGTCACCCGCGTGTCCGGGCCGACCGGCCGCGAGCAGACCGTCCTCGATCTGCCGGCCGCATGTGCGCAGCGGGTCGAGTGACGAAAACGGATCCTGCGGCAGCCACACGATCATGCCGCCGCGCAGCCTGCGCCACGCGCGCTCGCCCGATTCGAGATCGACCGGCTCGCCGAACAGCCGGTAGTCGCCGGTCGCCCGCGATCGTTCGGGCAGCAGTCCGGACAACGCCTTCGCGGTGACGGACTTGCCGGAGCCGGATTCGCCGACCACGGCGACGGTCGCGTTCGCGGGGATCGTCAGGTCGACGCCGCGGATGATGGGCTTGCCGGCGATCGTCACGTGCAGTCCGCGCACCTGCATGGCGGGGACGGCTGCGGCGAGCCCCGGTTCGGCGGATGCCGCGGATGATGTGGATGACGCTGAGACCATGACGTTCACCGTTCCTCCCGTTCGCTGATTTCGGTGATCCAGTCGCCGACGATGTTGAGCGCGATCGACGTGACGATGATGGCCACGCCGGGCGCGATCGCGGCGAACGGGTTGTCGAACAGCAGGTTGCGCGCGTCCGACAGCTGACGCCCCCAGTCGGCCGCCTGCGGGGAGACGCCGAGACCAAGGAACGACAACGACGACAACGACACGAGCGCGTTGCTCATGTCGAGGAACAGGGCGGCGCCCACCAGCGGCCGGATGACCGGGAACAGGTGGAATGCCAGCGTGCGCAGCGGCCCGAGCTGAAGCAGCCGCGCCGCGTCGAGGAACGGGTCGTTGATGTGCGCGAGCGCGCCCGAACGCACGAGCCGCACCTCGTATGGCGCGTAGAGGATCACGAACACGAGCACGTTCGTCCAGTAGCCGCCGCCGATCACGCCGGCGATGACGATGGCGAGCAGCAGCGTGGGCAGCGAGAGCATAAGTTCGACCACGCGCGAGATGATCCAGTCGACCCATCCGCCGACGTATGCCGCGGTCAGGCCGAAGACCAGTCCGACGGTCATCGCGCCTGCCGCAATGACAACCGGTCCGGTGACCGCGGTGCGCGCGCCGGCCAGCGTGAGCTTGAGCACGTCGCGGCCGAGCGCGTCGGTGCCGAGCGGATGATCGGCGTCCGGCGGCGCGGTGGACAGCAGGATGTTCTGGTCGAGCGCACCGGCGCTCAGGGCCGGCACGACGCTGAGCACGATCACGGCCGCCAGCACGATCACAGCAAGAATCTGCGGCAATCGGTGCCAGATCTTCACGATCATCGCGTCACCTCCACCGTTTGTTCACCAGCATGATCATTGCTCACGCCATCTTCACCGGAACGCGTATCCGGACGGTCACGGTCGTCACGTCCCGCAGCGGCGACCGGCCTCCGCACGCGCAGCCGCGGGTCGATCAGCGCGGCCAACGCGTCGACGATCGCGGTCGCCACGCAGATGATCGTCGCCATGATCATCGTGATCGCCTGCACGGTCGGAATGTCCTTGAACGTCACGGACGTCTGCAGCAGCGTGCCCAGACCACCGATCGAGAACGTCGTCTCCACGATCACCGTGCCGGACACCAGCGTGGCGATGAGCAGTCCCGACGACGTGACGATCGGCAGCGATGCGTTGCGCAGTTGGGCGAGCAGGATCGTGCGCCGGCTCACGCCGCGCGACCGGGCGAACAGCGTGTAGTCGGTATCGATCTGTTTGATCAGCGAGGCGCGCGAGATCTTCACCACCGAGGCGACCAATCCGATCGCCAACGTGATCGCCGGCAATGTCAGATGCCAGATCGCGTCAACGAATCCGCCGTCTCCCAGGCCGTAGATCGGGAACCAGCCAAGCTGCACCGACAGTCCGTACAGCAACAGCAGGCCGACCGCGAAACTCGGCGCGCTCAGTCCGGCCACGGCAAGCGCAGTGACGAGCCGGTCCTGCCAGCGGCTGTTGCGCCGTGCAGCGAGCACTCCCAGCGGCAGTCCGACGACCAGCGCGATCGCCAACGCCATCACCGCCAGCGCGAGCGTGATCCACGCGCGCTGGCCGATCATCTGCGCGACGGGCAGCTGCGTGCGGATGGACACGCCGAAGTCGCCGTGCAGCAGGTTGCCGGCCCAGCGCAGGTACTGCCGCCACAGCGGTTCGTCGAGATGGTACTGCGCGCGGATCGCGGCCAGTTGCGCGGCACTCACCTTCTTGGCGCCGGCAAGCGTGCGCGCCGGGTCGCTGTTGGTCAGATACAGCAGGCTGAACGTGACCACGGACAGCACGAACAGCAGCAACAGCAGGTTGCCCAGCCGTTTGCCGAGAAAAGTCAGCGCACGCACCGTTGCCCTCCAGACATGGTTGAGGCTCCCCTTGGCGGGGAGCCGGATGGATCGAATCGGAACCGCTTGGCGACGGCCTACTGCTGCTGCACGAAGTCGGCGGCCCAGTTGGTGCCGAGCCAGAACGTGTCGATGTTCTTCAGGCCGACGCCCTTGCGCGTGGCGACGGCGGCCTTGCCCCAGTAGACCGGCGAGTAGATGTCCTGCTCAAGTGCGGTCTTCGTGGTGTCGAGCACGATGTCGAGCTTCTTGGACGTGTCGGTGAGCGTGCCGATCGAATCGGTCTTCGCGGCCACGTCGTCGTCCTTCCAGTTGGCCGGGTTCGCGCCCGTGCCGCCCGCGGCGAGCAGCCACGAGGTGACCTCGTTCGGCTGCGGGGTGGTCGGGTTGTAGATCATCCACGCCACGCCCTGCTTGCCGTTGCCGACCTCGCTGAGCCACTGCTCGAGCGGGATCTCCTTGACGTCGAGCGTGATGCCGAGCGGCTTGAGCGATTCGGCGAGCGCGAGCGACGCCTTGCCGACGGCCGGGTAGCCGGTCGGATACGTGAGCGTGGTCTTGAATCCGCCCGCCTGCGAGGACTGCTTAAGTTCGTCCTTGGCCTTGTCGATGTCGTAGCTGAGCGCGCCGAGATCCTTGACCTTCGCGGCGGCCTTATCCTTGTCGTTGTCGGTCCAGCCGGCGAGCTGCTCGGGCGAGTCGATGCCGGTGGCGACCTCGCCGTAGCCCTTGAGCACGCCCTTGACAATGCTGTCCTTATCGAGCGCGTAGGAGAACGCCTTGCGCACGTGGATGTCGTCGAACGGCTTGACGCCCTGGTCGAAGGTCAGGCCGTAGTAGGAGCGGTCGGAGTACGCGGTGACCTTGGCGTCATCCTTGGTCCACTGCGCGACGCTGGTGACGGGCACGTTGAACGAGGCGTCGACCTTGCCGTCCTGGAAGGCGAGCAGGCGCGTGGCGTCCTCGGTGATGAAGTCGACGCGCACCGTGTCGGGGCCGTCGTTCTCGCCCCAGTAGTCCTTGAACTTCTTGAGCGTCACGTGGCTGGACGGGTCGAATTCGGTGACCTGGTACGGGCCGGTGCCGTCGATGAGCTTCTTGGCCGAGCCGTAGTCGGAGCCGGCTTCCTCGCGGAACTTCTTGGAGGTGACGAACAGGCCGGCCACGTTCGAGACCTGCGTCGGGAATTCGGTCTGCGGGGTCTTGAGCGTAATGGTGATCTGGTTGTCGCCGGTCTTCTCGACCTTGTCGACGTAGTCCGGCCAGTAGACCGACAGGCCCGGCGAGAGCTTGGCGTCGCGGGCGGTGTTGATCGAGTCCAGGATGTCGTCGGCGGTGAGCGTGCTGCCGTCGTGCAGCTTCACGTTCTTGCGCAGGTCGAACACCCATGTCTTGTTGTCGCTGCTGCTCCACTTTTCGGCGAGCGCGGGCACGACCTTGCCGGTGGCGTCGACCCCGGTGAGTCCTTCCTGGTACAGCGCGGCGAGCTGGTAGTTGGCGCTGCCGGCCTCCTGGTTGACGCTGAGCGTGCTGACCGCGGAGGCGCTGGCGATCTTGAGATCCTTGAGCGGCGTGCCGGTGGTGGTCTTCGCGCCGGTCTCGCTGGGCTGCACGGAGTCGCCGCCGTTCGCCGACGTGGCCGAGCCGCAGCCGGCGAGTGCCAGCGAGAACGACAGGGCGAGCGCGATGGGCGCGATCACCTTCTTCACGATGGTGCGTTGCGTTGACTGAGTCATGATGCTTCTTCCCTCTTGTGATGGTATTGGTCGGCACTCCAGCCCCCACAGCCTCTGTGTGCGCCATTGCCTCCCACGCTACCCGATGCGCGTTTCGAGGGGAAATACGATAGCGGGCGTGAAATCGTTGGAATTTCAACGATTTCACGCCCGCTATAGGTTATTGGTATTACGGAAACGGCCGCGATCAGTCGTGCAGGAAGACGGTCATCTCGTTCTCGCCGCGGTTGGCCCACGCGAAGTACGGGATCAGCGTCGCGGTGACCGGCTCACGTTTGGCGGGCCGGTACTCGGCGTACAGCGGCGCGAACGCCGGCGACTCCGCGGACGCGCCGGCCGGCACCGGCTCACGCCACGCGGGCACCTCAAGCTTGACCATGTCGCGGGTCACCTCGTCGACCTCGCCCTGGCCGTCCGCGTCGATGCCGGCCGCACCTGCATGGAACTCGAACGGCACGACCTTCACCGACGACGGGTCCGCCAGGATCGCCGCGACGTCCGCGTGCAGCAGGTGCAGGTTCGCGCCGTTGTCCCGCTCCTCGGCGCAGAACGTGATCGGGCCGCGCACGAACGCGACGCGACCCGCGTCCTCGCGCACCATCGGATTCGCCTTCATCATGCGCACCGGCATCGGGAAGTCGAACGTCACCTCGTCACCGTCACGCCACTGGCCGGTGAAGTACACGTAACCGTCACGCACCGCACGCACGACACGGCCGTCGGCCTCACCGGACGCCGAGATCGCACCCGCCGCGGCGTCCGTGGAACCGGCCCAACCCGGCAGACGGAACGCCAACGTGAACGTCGCCGCGGAGGCCACGTCGGCAGACTCCTCGGAACCGAGCCGCACGGTCGCCGCGCCGTCGCCCTTCCACGGCAGTTCGGCCGCCACGTCCAGCGTCACGTCCGCGCCGCCGAGCGTCGCCCGCGCCACGCCGCCCATGTACAGGTGCGTGAACAGGGTGGACGTATCGTCGCTGACCGTGTACGCGTACTCCTGCACCGACTCGACGATGCGCGCGATGTTCGGCGGGCAGCACGCGCAGCCGAACCACTTCTGACGCACCGGCTTGACATGGCCGACACGGTTGTCCTTGTGGCAGGCGTACGGGTTGACCTCGAGCGGGTTGACGTAGAAGAAGCTCTTGCCGTCGAGCGCCATGCCCGCCAGCGTCGTGTTATACAGCGCCTGTTCCATCACGTCAGCGTATTCGGCCTTCGGCGCGATCTCAAGCATGCGGCGCGCGAAGAACGCGAGCGAGATCGCCGCGCACGACTCGGAATACGCGGCGTCGTTCGGCAGATCGTAGTCGTACGAGAACGCCTCGCCGTTCACCGTGCCGCCGATGCCGCCGGTGATGTACAGCTTCTTGTCGACGATGTTGCGCCACAGGTTCTCGCACGCTTCGACCAGCGAGGCGTCGTCGGTGAGCTTGGCAACCGCGGCCATGCCCGAGTACAGGTAGCCGGCGCGCACCGCATGGCCGACCGCCTCTTTCTGCTCGCGCACCGGCTTGTCGGCCTGCGTGTACTCGCAGTCGAACGTCCAGTTGGTGTCGGAGTAGCCGTCGCGCTTGTCGCGCTCGCCTTCGTAGATGAAGTAGTTCGGTTCGGTGCCGCGTTCGTCGATGAAGAACTTGGCGAGGTCGAGGTACTTCTTTTCGCCGGTCAGGTCGGCCAGACGCGCGAGCGCCATCTCGGCGATCTCATGGCCCGGGTAGCCCTTGCACTGGCCTTCCTTCGGACCGAAGTACTCGCCCACGTAGTCGGCGAAACGCTCGGCGGCCTTGAGCAGCTTGTCCTTGCCGGTGCCCTCATAATACGCGATCGCGCCCTCGATCAGGTGGCCAAGGCAGTACAGTTCGTGGTGCCAGCGCAGGTTGTGGAACGCGCGGTCCATGCCGTTGAGGATGTAATAGGTGTCGAGGTAGCCGTTGTCGAGCTGCGCCGCGCACACGATGTCGATCGCGCCGTCCGCGGTGGCCTCGAGTTCGGCGTCCGGATGCTGGGTCAGGCTGTAGCCGACCGCCTCGATCCACTTCGAGAAATCCGTGTCCTGGAACACGAAGCCGTAGAACTTGTCCGGATCGGGGTGCTTGGGGTCCTCGGGCTTGGATTCGAAGCCGCGGTAGGTGTAGGCCGGCGGGACGAACTTCTTGCCTTCGGTGTTCTTGCGCTGGTTCTGCGCGGCGGCGGCCTTGAAGTTGTGCATGCAGTAGCTGGGGGCGGCGCCGGGAACGTTGTCGTTGAGCGCGTTCCACTGGAACGGGATGACGGCGGTGCGCACGAGTTCCTGCTCGGTGTGCCAGAACGGGTCGGTGACGATGACGTTGCGCAACGCGAGCGGCTTGCTGTGCTGCGCGGTCGGGTTGGGCTGCGCGGATGCGGTAGACATATCGGCTCCTTTGACTTATGCCGGTGACCGGCCGATTGCCGGTTATCGTTGACGAACGATGCCTACCGTACGCCGTCCGCCACGCACCGATAGGTGGACAAATCGTTGACCAAGTGGACTCGATGACGGATTTGTGCCGAGTGCCGCACATTGCTGTTATACTGTTAAAAATGTAAGTTAACGCATTTTTAACATGTTAAAAATGTATATTTTTGCATTTTTAACAACGGAAGGTACGTCATGCGCAGAACGATTGACTCGCAACTCGCCCAGTGGAAGGATTCCGCGCATCGCAAGCCGCTGGTACTGTTCGGGGCACGGCAGGTCGGCAAGACGTATGCGATCACCCATTTCGCCGACCGCGCGTTCGATAACATCGCGTACGTCGATTTCTCCCGCGACGAACGGGCCGCGGCGATTTTCGGCCAATCGATCGCGCCGACGGACATCATCCACGGGCTGGAAAGCCTGCTGCGCATGGACATCAGCCCCGAGCATACGCTGATCGTTCTGGATGAGATCCAGCTGTGCGAACGGGCGCTGACCAGTCTCAAATACTTCTGCGACGATGCACCGCAGTATCACGTCATCGCCGCCGGCAGCCTGCTCGGCGTCAAGGTGAACCGCAGCAAATATTCATTCCCCGTCGGCAAGGTCGACATGCTCACGCTGCATCCGATGAACTTCGAGGAATACCTGTGGGCAAAAGGCGAGGACCGGCTCGCCGACGACATCCGCGAGGCATACGACAGCCCGACCCGGCCATTCATGCTTCACGACAAGGCGATGGAGCTGGTTCGCGAATACACGCTGGTCGGCGGCATGCCCGAACCGACCAAGGCATACATCGAATCCGGCGGCTCGTTGCAGACCGCCCGCACCCTGCAACGCAACATCACCACGGCCTATACGGCGGACATGGCCAAGTATTCGTCCGCACGCGAGACCCAGCGCATCCTCGAGGCCTGGAACAGCATCCCCCGCCAGCTTGCGAAGGAAAACCACAAGTTCCAGTACAAGACGATCCGTTCCGGAGGTCGCGCCAACGCGTATCAAGGCGCGCTGTCGTGGCTGGTCTCGGCGGGCATCATCACCCGATTGACGCAGGTGAGCGAACCGACCGCGCCGCTCAGGGCATTCGAAGATCCCTCGACGTTCAAGGTGTACATGGCCGATACAGGACTGCTGTCGTGCGATTACGACGTGACGCTTACGGATCTGATGCCGGCGGACGACAAGGCGTCCGCATTCCGCGGCGCGCTGAACGAGAACTACGTGCTGCAACAGCTCACGGCGGCCGAAATCCCCGCATACTACTGGGGTAACCTGAATCGCGGCGAAGTGGAGTTCATCGTACGCGACCGCGACGGCAACGTGGTGCCGATCGAGGTCAAGTCGGGCGGCAATGTGACAGCGCGCAGCCTCGTCGCATATCGCGCGAAGTACCGGCCGGCCTATGCGGTGCGACTGAGCGCGAAGAACTTCGGCGTGGAGGGTGATCTCAGGAGCATTCCCCTTTACGCTGCATGGGTGCTGGCCGAGCGCATCCGCTAACGCCCCGATTGCCAATGGAGTCGTCCGGAAATAGTTGCACTGACGATATCCCAGTGCGACTGTTTCCGGACGACGGGGCTGATTTCCGAGAATAGTTGTGCTGGGACAGAATGGGGCGCGGCGACCGGAACCGGGCAGCGCGAACGATCATCCGTCTCAGCCGATGGTGCCGTCGGCGGCCTTGATGCGGTCGTATTCGGCGTGGGTGAGGGACATCACGCCGCCATGTTTGGTGTGCGGGGCCATATAGAAATCGTTGGAGCGCAGGTAGTCGAATCCGCGATCGGGATCGGCCGACACCATCGGACGGTAGCCGATGGACGGAATCACGTCCACATACAGATACACGCGATCATCCGAGTGCGAAGCGAACAGTGCCGGGCCTTCCACACCGCCGGCATGATGGTCGGGCGTCCAGTCGACGCCGATGTTCTTCTGGATGACGTGCCACTCGGTTCCCGGCTCCCACCAGCGCTTCGCATCGGTCGAGTCGAGCCAGATGTTGGAGGTCTGCGGGCCGTTGTCCTTGGTCGCGCGATACGTGCGGATCGTGCCGTCCGGCAGCACGCGCTGGATCATCGTCGTGTCGATCGTGTCGCGGCCGAGGTCGATGAACAGGCCGCCGTACTCGTACGTCTCGTTCGTGAAATCGCTTGTCGCGCCCCACAGCACACGGTCGTACACGGCATCGTCCTTATGCTCGACGTTGTCGTCGGCGAACAGCTTGCTCGACCAGTACAGCACGAACGCGCCGCGCGAGCCGCCGTGTTCGGCCTCGGAACCAGCCGGATAGTAGTCCGGCACCCACAGTGCCTCCGGAGCCCATGCCATGCCGAGCTGGGCATGCGTGCCGTCGGGGCGACGGGACACGTCGAGCGTATGCGGCTCGCTCCAGTGGATCAGATCGTCGGAGTACCAGATGACCAGGTTCGTGCTGCCGTGATGCGAGAACGCATACCAGTCGCTGCCGCCGTCGGACCCGCTGCCGCCAGCGAAGACCTGCAGGTCGGTGGCGATGATGTAGACGCGGCCGGTTTCGGGATTGCGCACGAGGTACGGGTCGCGCACACCCTTGGTGCCGAGCGTGGACGTGAGAATCGGATTGCCGCCGTTGAGCGGGTGCCAGCGTTCGGGATTGTCGCCTTCGGACAGGTCGAGGTAGATGCGTTCGGTGTAGTGCTCGGGGTCTTCGATGAAGTGGACGAGCAGGTAACCGTACGGATCGGTCAGATCGATGGGGGTTTTCATGATGATGCCTTTCGGGAAAGTGTCAGTCGAGGTCGACGGGGCCGCCGAGGGTGATGACGTTGAGGGTGCCGGCGGTGTCGCGTGTGGCTTCGGCGTAGAGCCGCAGGTCGCCGGCCGACTCCTCGGGGACGAGGAACAGGTCGCCGTGGCCGCCGCCGAACATCGTGCCCGGCAATCCTCCGAGCACGACGCGTCCCAGGCACAGGTCGTCGGTGAACGCGGTCAATTGCAGCCCGTCGCCGTCGAACCGCACGACCGTGTTCATCGAGCACACGGCATCGGCGAGCGCCGCACGCGGCACGCGCAGCCACACGCCTTCGCCGGGCGCGACGCTCAGCGGCAGCTTCACGGAACGCACATCATCACACGCACTATCCGCCGCGGCGCGCAGTTCGGGCAGGCCTTGTGCGGCCATCGTCCAGCCGGTGATTTCACGGCCCGCGAGCAGCGTCATGCGCCCGGCGTTCTCGCCCCATGCGCGCCAAACGACGACAGTGAGTTCGTCGCCGTCGTGCACTTCGCCGAGCCACAGGGTCGGCTGCAGCGGGGTGATCGAACCGACCGTGCGACCGTTGAGTCGCACGTCGAGCCGAGCCTCGCCGCGGCGCACGTGTAGTGCGGCGACGGTCGCATCGCCCACGTGCAGCACGCGCGTGTAGGCGAGCTTGTGCGGCCAGACATCGGTGGTGCGTCCGCCGAGTCCGCCGCGCGGTTCCGGATCGGCGCCGAGCACGAGTCCGGCGTGCTGGAGACGCTGCTCCTCGGCCGGATCGTCGGGATCGTAGACGGTGAGCCAGCCGGAGCCGAGATCGATGGTCTGGTTGACGGCGAGCGCGCCGGTGATGCCGCGTTTGGCGGTCAGTCGCAGCGATGGCAGACGTGCGTCGTCGAAGTTGGAGTGACCCCAGATGCGCGCGGTGACGGACAGTTCGTGCGATGCGGCCGCGGTCGGATCGTAGCCGGATTCAACCACACTATCCGCGACGACGTCGCCCAGATGAGCGCGGAAACGATCAGGAACGAACGGCACATAGAGAGCCCCGCCGCCGTTGGCCTGCCACGGCGTGAAGATTTCGCGGCCACGATGATCGATGATGTCGGAATCGTGAATGTTAAGACCGTCGATGTCGGAATCGTGAATGCTGAGATCATCAGTGTCAGCACCGAGAAGATCACGGTTCCCGTACCGCACGCTGATCGTATCGGCCGCATCACGCAGCACGACACCGGTCACAGTGCCGTAATCCGCAGCGTCGAGCGCAGCCGAGTACCGCATGGCCCCGGCATACCGACCGACATCCTCCATTGGCAATGCACGACCGTCGTTCGCCGACGGATCGATCCTCGACCATGCCGGCTGCGTGTCGTCCGTCTCGACTTCGGTGACCGTCGTGACCGACGCACTGGTCGGCGCGTACTGTTTGACCGGTTGGGAGACGACGATCCGGTACGCGCGTGCACCGCCGCAGATGGTGAATGCGACCGATCCTTCGGTGCCGGAGACGAACAGCGCATCGTGTTCGATGTGCGTCTCCACGTCACCGCACTGACTGCTCACAGCGATCGCGGAATCCTCACCGGGCGCGAACGCCGCCCACACCTGCCCCGCATACATGGTCGGCGCCGACAGTTCGATCACGGTGCGTTCACATGCCGCGTCGTTCTGCACATCGTCTTCACTCGAACCGGCAACGTTCGTCGAATCTTCACCCAAATGATCATTCTGCACGGTATCGGTATGCAGACCGATCAGTTCTCCATTGGTCGCACACAACGTCAGCCGGTCATCCACCGGAAGATCACGGACGATCATCATGCCGGCACCGGTCGGCACCGTCACGTCCGGCAGCGACAGTTCACGATCGCGGGCCGCGACTGACACGGTCGGCACCGCCAGATCGTGCTTGGAAACATTGGTGAGCGTGAGCAGCTGGCCGCCGCCCGCCAGATCGAGGATGCCGGTGCCGAGTTCGGTGTTGACCGCGGCGACTGCTCGATTGGACGCATCGACGTCAGCAAGATGTCTCGACTCCGCTTCGCTCCGCTCGACATGACACTCACCTTGCCCGGCGTGGCAGGACCGGACGCCCGCCGCACGGAACGCGACCGACTGTGATTCGGCCGGTTCTGCGGCCGCCAGCCGCTCCCCCAGCGCCGCGATGATCGCGCTCAGCCGGCGCGCGTCGTCCGCGTCCTCGCGTTCCTGACCGGCCGGGTCGATCACGCCGCCGAAATCGTAGTCATGGGTCATATATGACTCAAGATGACCCCAATTGTTCACGGATGTGGAGAAATCGTAATCCCATCCCGACACCTGCAGGAACGGGCCGACGAACCGCGCACCCGCGCCGACCATGCGGCGCAGCGTGCGATGCCAACGGTTCGTTTCGGTCACGATCAGCGGCACGTCGTACCGGTCGGCGGCCGCACGGTAGTAGCGGATGTGCGCGTCCATGTCGACGCCGTTGTCGTCGGCGTACAGGTTGACGGCCGGGGTCACGCCGTCCGCACCGCCGAACGCGCGCTCGATGTCGCCCTGTCCGGCGCATGCGACGATCGGCACGTCGATGCCGGCCGCGCGCATCATGTCGGCGAGCGCGCCGATGTAGCCGCGCGGGTCACGGCAGGAGTAGAAGTCGAGTTCGTTGTCGGCCTGCACGGCGATGACCGGGCCGCCGTGGCCGTACTGCTGGCGGGCGATGATCGGCAGGATATGGCCGTACCATTCGCGTACGGCGTTAAGGAAGCGCAGGTTGTTCTGGCGCAGCGCGGTGCGTCCGCCGCCACGCTCCGGATCGGTGGCCACCCATGCGGGGATCGCGCCGCCGTCCCATTCGGAGCAGATGTAGGGGCCGGGTCGCACCATCGCGTAAAGACCGGCCGAGTGGGTCATGCGCAGGAATTCCTCGATGTCGTGGTTGCCGGCGAAGTTCCACACGCCGGGCGCGGTTTCGTGGAAGTTCCACGGGATGTACACGTCGATGGCGTGGTAGCCGAGTCGTTTGACGGCGTCGAGCCGCTGTTGCCACTGGCCGCGCGGCACGCGGAACGGGAACAGCGACGCGCACAGCAGCACGCGCGGCTTGCCGTCGATGACGATGCGGTTGTGATCGCAGGTGACTGAAGATGTGAATGCTGTCATGATGATCGCTTCGGTGTGAGGAATGGAATCGTGCTGCGCGCGATGCCGTCGAACAGCATCGGCCGCGGGCCGATTCCGATATGAAAGAGGCCCGTGCGGGGCGAAAGGAGAGAAAACCCGCACGGGCCGGAATGGAACAGAAGAGGAGACGGACGGGATTCTTCTTGACGCGTCGCCTGCGGCGCTGCAATTACGGACTCGCCTACGGCGAGACTTGTTTGCTGCCTTCGCTCGGCTACCGCCTCGCTCAGGCTGATCCTACGGACAGTCCACTGGACTGTCCGCTTAACGGCTCAGCCTTTAACCGCTCCGATCATGACGCCCTTGTTGAAGTACTTCTGCAGGAACGGGTAGAGAATCAGCAGCGGCAAAGTGGACACGATGATCACGCCGTACTTGATCTGGTCGGCGATCTGCTGCTGGGCGACGGCGCTCACGCCGGAACCGGTCGAGCCGGTGGCGGCGGTCTGCGCGCCGAGCAGGATCGACTGCAGCACGTTCTGCAACGGGTACTTCTCTTCCTTGTTCACGTAGATCAAGCCGGTGAAGTAGTCGTTCCAGTGGCCGACGAAGTAGTACAGCGCCAGCACGGCGATGATCGCGGAGGACAGCGGCAGGACGATCTTCATGAAGTAGCCGAAGTAGCCGATGCCGTCGATCTGCGCGGCGTTATGCAGATCCTCAGGAATCGAGGTGTCGAAGAACGAACGCGCGATGATCAGGTTCCACACGGAAACCGCGCCCGGCAGGATGAACACCCACATGGAGTTGAGCAAGCCGAGGTCCTTGTACAGCAGGTAGTTCGGGATCATGCCGCCCGCGAAGTACATGGTGAACGTGAACAGGAACATGATCACGCGGCGTCCCCACAGGTCCTTGCGGCTCAGGGCGAACGCGGCCGGGATGGTCACGATCAGGTTGACCGCGGTGCCGACCACGGAGTAGATGATCGTGTTCAGATAGCCCTGCCAGATACGGTCGTCGGCGAAGACTCGCTCGTAGCCCTTGAACGTGACGCCCTTCGGCAAAAGCGTCACCTCGCCGTCGCTGACCATCTGCGGGTTCGAGAACGATGCGATGACGATGAACCACAGCGGGTAGATGACCGCGACAATGACGGCCGCAATGATGACCCACATGATGATGTCGACGACCCAGTCGGATACGCCCTTGGTCTGCATCTTGTGCTTGTTCCACGGGATCTGTCCGCCGTCAAGCTTGGCAGGCATTGCTGTTGTTGCGCTCATAATGGTTTCCTCCCTGCCTTAGAAGATGCTCGTTTCGCTGACGCGCTTCGAGATGAAGTTCGCGGCGACGACGAAGATGAAGTTGACGATGGTGTTGAACAGGCCGATTGCGGTACCGTAGCTGAACTGGAAGCCGATGATGCCGATGCGGTAGGTGAAGGTCGAGATGACCTCGGAGACCGGCAGGTTCATGGCGTTCTGCATCAGCCAGACCTTTTCGAAGCCGACGGCAAGCACGGAGCCCATGTTCATGATGAGCAGGACGATGCAGGTCGGCATGATGGTCGGGATGTCGACGTACTTGATGAGCTGGAGTCGGCCGGCGCCGTCCATCTTGGCGGCCTCGTACAGCGAGGTGTCAACCGCGGAGAGGGCCGCGAGGTAGATGATGGCGTTCCATCCGCAGTGCTGCCAGACTTCGGTCAGCCAGTAGATCGGGGCGAATGCCTTGGTGGATTCCATAAGGATCTGGCCGTGGAACATCTTGCCGATCATGCCGGTGTTCGGGTCGAGGAAGATGTTGATGAGCGAGACCATGACGACCGTCGAGATGAAGTGCGGCATGTAGGTGATGGTCTGCACGAAGCCCTTGACGCCCTTGGAGCCGATCTGGTTGATGAGCAGGGCGAGGATGATCGGGGCGATGAAGCCGAGGATCAGCGTTCCGAGTGCGATCACGACGGTGTTGCGCATGATGTCCCAGAACTGCGGGGTTTCGAAGAACTGCTGGAAGTATTTGAGTCCGACGAACTTGCCGCCGGTCAAGCCGGCCGTCGGGTCGAAGTCGCGGAATGCGAGCTGCAGGCCGTACATCGGCACGTAGGCGAACAGGCCGACAAAGAACACTGCGGGCAGCAGCATGAGGTAGAGCACCCAGTTGCGCTGCATCTGGCGCTTGAATTTCGCGCCGAACGTGGCGTTGTTTTCCTGGACGGTTCCGGCGGGCTTCTTCGCCGCGACCGAGGCGGTCTTGCCGCCGGTCACCGGAGCCTCTTTCGTTGCGGATGACACATTTTCTCCTTTTTTGTGACCGAATCGTGCGCACCTATGTGTCGTTGTGCTGATTCGGTGAAGTCAAACAGACCGTAAGACATGGAAAGCGCGTTGCGAAACACAAGTCATCTCGGCTCCCCTTGCTGGGGGAGCTGTCAGTCGAAGACTGACTGAGGGGTAGTCCGACGTTTTGGAACGCCTGGCTTTGACGCTCCCCCAGTCAGCTTCGCTGACAGCCCCCCTCAGCTGAGGGGGCCGAGAATGCGAGAGACTCGCAACGCGCTGTATTGTTCAGTCGATCAGTATTGATCAGATTCGTTCAGTTCGAATCCGGATCAGTACTTCTGCTCCTGGTACTTGTCGTACCACTTCTGCCACAGCTCGATGTTCTGCGTCATGCCGAGCTTGTTGACCTTCTCGACGAACGCGTTCCACGAATCGTCGGTGATCTTGTCGGTGCCCTTCATCCACTTGGCGATCTGCGGGTTCGCGTAGTTGAGGATGTTGGTGTTGTTGTTGGAGATGGTCACCTGGTCGGTCTGATCGGGCTTGACCCAGATCGGCATCGCGTCGGAGTTCTTGTCGTAGTTGGCGTAGTCGGCCTCGTACGGCTTCTCGGCCTCGGCGATGGCGTCGGCGTTCACGTCGCCCTTGATGGTGACGTCCTTCGGGAACCAGCCGGCGAAGCACTGGCCGAAGCTGTACTGCACGGTGGTGTCGGCGTAGAGCTTGTCGGACAGGGTGTAGGTGTTGTTGCCGTCATCGGTGACCAGATCCGGGATGTCGCCGTAGTACTGCTGGATGGAGTACTTGGTGGAGTACAGCAGGTTGACGAGCTTCAGGACGGTGTCCATGTTCGGGGCGTCCTTCTTGATCGTCAGGTGGTAGTTCTCGTACTTGCCGTAGTCGCCGGAAGCATCCCAGACCACGTCCTTGTCGGACATGTCAGCGGTAGCCTTCGGGGTCGGCATGGAGACGTACTGGTCCTTCCAGGAGCCGAACGCGGCCTTCTGGTAGGTGAACGCGAGGCCGACGGTCGGGGCGGACTCGGTGCCCGGCAGCTCGTCGACGTCGTTGGTCAGCGCGTCGGACGGGATCAGGCCCTCGCCGAACAGCTTGGAGTACCATTCGATGACCTGGCGCAGGTTGTCGGAGGTCATCCAGGAACCGACCTTGCCGTCCTTGATGGTGATGCCGTTCTGCCACGGGCCGCCCTGGGCCTGCGTGACGGAACCGGTCGAGTTCAGGGCCAGCATCGGGGTCCACCAGCCGTAGCCGCCGGTGCCGATGGCGTTGAGGTTGAACGGGATCTCGTCGGCCTTGCCGTTGCCGTTCGGGTCCTGCGTCTTGAACGCGATGAGGACCTTCTCCAGCTCGTCCCAGGTCTTCGGCATCTGCAGGCCGAGCTTGTCGAGCCAGGTCTTGTTGATCATCCAGTGCTGGGAGTTGGCGCCCATCGGGAAGCCGGCGGAGATGACGGAGAACTTGCCGTCGAGGTCGGCGACCATACGGCGGGCCTCCGGGTTCTCCTTGAAGAACGCCTGCACGTTCGGCAGCTTGTCGAGGTGCTGGGAGATCTCCTCGAAGTACGGGTACTTCAGCGTGTCGTCCGGGCCGAAGGCGCGGATGGCGACCTGCGGGACCTCGCCGGAGGCCAGCATGCCGGCCTTCTGCTGCGCCCAGGCGTCCTGCTGGACGACGGTCCACTTGATGGTGCAGCCGCAGTCCTTCTCAAGATCCTTGATCCACGGGTTGGTGTCGACCTTCTTGCGGCCGGTGCCGTCGTACTGGACGAGGACGTTGATGATCGGATTGCCGTTGGCGTCGACTTCACCGGAGGCATCGGACTTGCCGCAGCCGGCGAGGGCCATCGACATCGCGCCGACCAGCGCGAACGCGGTGCATGCCTTCTTCATCGTTGAATTCATGGGAACCTACCTTTGGAACCTTCCTTTTTTGCTCCGTCAAAGCTGATACGCACGGCGACATCGCTCCTCGGCTTGGCGCGTCGCCGCGCCTCGCTTAGCCGTTCGGTGATCGACCTCCCAGTCGTTCACTGATACGTATCAGTTGATGACAAGAAACAATATAGCGCCCGTTCTTATTCGTGTCAAATTAACGATATCGGTAATTTGAAAATATCCGGTGATTGGTATAAGTTACCTAATCAGAACGGCTTATTCGTTTCAGTATTTTCAAGCCTTCATCAACGAGGAGTGGTTATGGTTACCATGCGCGACGTAGCGGCCAAGGTCGGCGTGTCGCAGGCGACAGTATCGTACGCCCTGCGCGGTGACCCCAGCATCTCCGAGAAAACCCGCCGCAAGGTCCTCGACGCGGCCCGCGAACTCAACTATTCGACCAACCTGTCGGCACGCAGCCTCAAATCAGGCCGCAGCGGCGCGATCGGACTCGTCCTGCAGGATCTCGGCAACCCGTACTCGGTGTGTGTGGCCGACTCGTTCTCCAAATACGCGCTCAAACACGACATGCAGATCGTCATCCAGCAGACGCTGTACAGCCAGGAAAACGAGACGTCGATCCTCGAACACGTCACGAGCGCGTTCTGCGACGCGGTCATCTTCAGCCCGACCATCATCTCCAGCTCGCGCATCAAACAGCAGCTCGCCGGCAAACCGGCCGTGCTGCTCTCCCCGTCCGACGCCGCCCCCGAACTCGACGCGATCGTCACGCCCTGCCAGGAAGGCGCGTTCACGGCTGCATCATACCTGCTGTCGACCGGCTGCCGGCGACTGCTGTTCCTCGGCAAATCGTTCGAACCGTATGAGGTGACCTCGGTCAGTCCGAACACCGGCGTGCAGCGCATGGCCGGATTCCAGCAGGCGCTGCTGCGCAACGGGCTGCCGCTGGAACCGGAACGGTTCGTCGACAGCAAGTGGAATTCGTACGACGGACGATGGGCGATCGAGAACGCGATCGAACGCGGGATCGAATTCGACGGGATCGTGTGCGCGAACGATGCGCTCGCGCTCGGCGCGCTGCGCGGCGTGCAGGACCACGGACTGCGTATCCCCGACGACGTGTCGGTGATCGGATTCGACGGCGTGGTCGAGGCGACGACCAGCAATCCGTCGCTGAGCACGATCGCGTTCGACTTCGACGACATGGCCAAGCAGGCGATCGACACGATCCTCGCGCAGCTCAACGACGACGATGCGGACGGCGACGGACAGACCGTCAGTCCGTCCGCGAGCGCGGCCGACAACGCGCGCGCCGGCGGTTCATCCGCCGCGTCGGCCGCCATGCCCAAGCGGCTCATCGCCAAATACCGCCTCGTCGTGCGCGAGTCCACACGGTAACTGCGTTTTTCGGCTTCCTCGTCGCCCCGATCAGAAGCGAGTGCACGTCCTACCTATCATTTCGACCGGAGGCGAAGCCGACCACCCCCTGTCATTTCGACCGGAGGCGAAGCCGGAGCGGAGAAATCTTCCCATCCCATCACGCAGGATTTCTCCGCTCGCTACGCTCGGTCGAAATGACAAAGTCATGATTCGCAACGACTCGCGGTAAGCACGCCCACTCACTACACTTGATACACAGCGCAATCCCAACGAAAGGAGCCCGGTCATGGTCACCATGCGCGACATCGCCGCCAAGGCCGGCGTCTCCCAGGCCACCGTCTCGTACGCGCTGCACGCAGACCCCAGCATCTCCCCCGCCACGCGCGACAAGGTCCTCAAGGTCGCCGAGGAACTCCACTACACGGTCAACATCTCGGCCCGCATGCTGCGATCCGGCAAGTCGAACGCCATCGCGCTCGTGTTGCAGGAGCTGCACAACCCGTACTCGATGCACATCTCCGACGCGATCTCGCAGTACGCGCTCTCGCGCGGCTACCAGACGCTCATCCAGCAGACCATGTACGCCACAGAAAACGAGGTATCCGTCCTGCGGCACATATCCAGCGAAATCTGCGACGGCGTGATCTTCAGCCCAACCAAGCTCAGTCTTGCCGAGGTGCGCACTCGGCTGGGCGGCAAGCCGACGGTCATGCTCAACCCGCTCGAGCAGCACGCCGGCTACGACATGATGAACGTCGCCTGCGAACAGGGCGCGTTCACGGCGACCTCGTATCTGCTGTCGCGCGGATGCAAGCGGCTGCTGTTCTCGTGCGCCAACTTCCGCGAATACGACGACATCAAGAACGCGTGGGATTCCGGCTGGCAGCGCGTGGCCGGGTTCCAGCGGGCGCTGTGGCGCAACGGGATCGAGCCGCAGCCGTGGAACTTCGTGCCCAACCATTCGTGGAGCCGCGAGGCGTCGCGCGATGCGATCGTCGATGTCGTGCGATCGGGGCTGGACTTCGACGGGGTCGTGTGCGTGAACGACGAGTCGGCGATCGGCGTGATGCGCGGGCTGCTCGACTGCGGCGTGCGCATTCCCGAGGACGTGTCGGTGACCGGGCTTGACGGCATCGAGGAGGGCGAGTTCTACACGCCCTCGCTCACCACCATCGCGATGGATTTCGACGATTTCGCCAAGCAGTGCGTCGACACGCTCATCGACCGCATCAACGGGGCCGACGACCCGCCGCGCGAGATGACCGCCGTCTCCCGCCTCGTCGTGCGCGAGTCCACGCGGTGATCATTGTGCGACTTATACGGCAACGGCCATAACCGAGCCCTCATCCGGGAACGGGGACTCAGTCACGGCCGTTGTAGACCAGCCGGGGCAGGCGTCTGCCAATCAGCGCGGATCAGGTTGCGCTGACCGGTCTCACGCGCGGTCGAGCAAGTCGAGCAAGTAGATGCGCGAGGCGAAGTCCGGACCGAGGTCGGTGTCGTCGATGCCGATGTGCATGAGCTCGCCGCCGGAACGCACCGCGTCGAACCGGCTGTCCGTGGAGACGACATGGTAACGCACCGTCTCGTCCAGACCGCGCAGCCGCAGCCGCGACTTTGGCTTGTTCGGCACGCCGAGGATCACGTAATCGCCGACGATCGCGTGCGCACGGTCCGCGGCCACGCTCATCCACGCCATGCGACGGTGGTCGTACGGGGCGACGAGCCGGTACAGGTCGCCGTTATGCAGTAGCGGCGCGTGCTCCTTGAAGAACGCGACCTGCCCGGCGATCTCGTCCAAGTCCTCAGCCGAAGTCGAGGTCAGGTCCATCTCGTAGCCGAACGTGCCGAACATGGCAACGTTCGCACGGGTCGACAGCGGTTCGTTGCGGCCGGTCTGGTGGTTCGGCGTGATCGAGACGTGCGCGCCCATCGTGGCGACCGGGAAGAAGAAGCTCGTGCCGTACTGGATCGACATGCGCTCGACCGCATCGGTGTCGTCGCTCGTCCACGCCTGCGGCGAATACGCGAGAATGCCGTAATCGAAACGGCTGCCGCCCGACGCGCAGCCCTCGATGATGAGATCGGGGAACGCGGAGAACAGGCGCTCGTACAGCGCGTACACGCCGAGGATGTAGCGGTGCATGAGCTCGCCCTGCCGCTCGGCGCCGCGCGTCGCGTCGAACGCCTCGGTGATGAAGCGGTTCATGTCCCACTTGATGTAGGCAACGTTTGCAGTCGACAGGATCGCGTGCATCTGCCCGTAGATGTTGTCGACCACGGCCGGGTTGGCGAAGTCGAGCACGTACTGGTGGCGGTACACGGACTGGCTGCGGCCGGGCGTGGCGATGACCCAGTCGGGGTGGGCGCGATACAGGTCGGAGTCCTTGTTGACCATTTCCGGCTCGAACCACAGGCCGAACTGCATGCCGAGATCGTTGATCTTGCGCGCGATGCCGGCGATGCCCTCGGGCAGGCGGTCGGGGTTGGCGGTCCAGTCGCCCAGGCCGGAGCGGTCGGAGGTGCGGGCGCCGAACCAGCCGTCGTCGAGCACAAACAGTTCGATGCCGGCCTGCTTGGCGAGCCGCGCGAGGTCGAGCAGCTTGGCTTCGGTGAAGTCGAAGTAGGTGGCCTCCCAGTTGTTGATGAGCACCGGGCGTTCGCGGCGCGCCCACGTCGGGCGCTGCAGGTGGTCGAGCACGATGCGGTGGAAGGTCTGGCTCAGCGCGTTCAGGCCGTGGGCGCTGTAGCCGAGCAGCGCCTCCGGGGTCTGGAACGATTCGCCGGGTTCGAGCCGCCATGCGAAGCCGAACGGGTTGATGCCCAGTTGCAGACGTGTGGCGCCGTAGGTGTCGACTTCGGCGTGTAGGTCGAAGTTGCCGGAGTAGACGAAGGTGAGGCCGAACGCCTCGCCCGCGTCCTCGTCGGTGGCGGGACGGGCGAACACGGCGGCCGGGCTGAAGTACGGGCCGGACGCGCCGCGCAGGGACTCGATCTGCTGGAGTCCGGCGTGCAGCGGCTGGCGGTGCGGTTCGCGTTCGCGCGCCCATGCGCCGGTGAACTCGATCATGTCGTAGTCGGCGTCCGGCAGGTCGAGGTTGAGGCTGGCCGCACGGGTGAGGGTCAGCGGTTCGGTGCCGTGGTTGGCGATGACGGCGGAACGGGCGATGACCGCCTCATCGCGGAAGATCGTGTAATTGAGCGTCACCGCAAGGCCGGTCGGCTCGTCGACGAGGCCGATGGACAATGTCTCGGCGGCTGGGGAATCCTCGACGACCTTGCCGTCACGCGCTTCGGGGAACGTGGCGGGCAGGCCGGGCAGGGCCGGCTTGCCGGAGGAGACCCGGTAGCCGGCGAAGCGCAGGTCGGTGATGCGCGAGCCGTTGGGCTGCGCCACTTCGATGGCCGGGTGACGGTAGTCGCCGTGGCCGAATTCCGGGTATTCGAAGCGCTGGTGTTCGGGGAAGCGCTGGCCGTCCTCGTCGCGTTCGGTGGCGGACTGTACGCGGAAATGATCGTCGATGAGGTAGCCGAAGTCGGTCGATTCCGCGGCGCCGCCCGCCGCTGGAGCCGCGGTGCCGGCCGTTGCCGCATCGAGTCCCGCATCGGGCACCGCCGCGCCGGTGTACAGGTTGACGAGCTTGCCGTCAACCACTTTGAGGATCGTGCTGACCTGTCCGTTGGTCAGATGAAACTGCTTGAGGTTATCGTTAACGATGATGGTCATGAGGATTCCCTCGATTGTGGTGGTGTGCTTTGTATGCCATTATGCCAGTCGAAGACGCGCGCACACGCCCGGATGCCCGAGCGCGCCCGCCTTCTCGAAACCGTGAGGCGGATTCGGCAAGGCCCCTCCATGCCCGGAAAACCGCCTCGCATGTTCAGGAAAGGCCGCATCCCGCTCAACGACGAAGGGTGAGACGACCCTCACGGACCGTCTCACCCTCACACGTCAGCGTTCCGCGGACTCGGCGCCCGTCGCCACGCGGATCATCGCGTACTGCGACTCGTACAGCCGGTAGTACGCGCCCTTCTTGGCGAGCAGCTCCCTGTGCGAGCCATGCTCCATGATCTGGCCGTGGTCGATGTAGAAGATCTCGTCCGCGTTCTCGATCGTCGACAGACGGTGCGCGATGATGAAGCTCGTGCGTCCCTTGAGCAGATGCTGCAGGCCCGCCTGCAGCGCCTCCTCGGTGCGCGTGTCGATGTTCGAAGTCGCCTCGTCCAAAATCAGGATGCGCGGGTCGGCGAGCAGCACGCGCGCGAACGCGATGAGCTGGCGCTGGCCGGCCGACAGGGTCGAACCGCGCTCCTCCACCGCCGTGTCGTACCCGTCGGGCAGCTCCATGATGAACTCGTGCGCATGCACCGCCTTCGCCGCCGCCTCGATCTCCTCGTCGGTCGCGTCGAGCTTGCCGTAGCGGATGTTCTCGCGCACGTTGCCGGAGAAGATGAACGTGTCCTGCAGCATCACGCCCATCTGCCGGCGCAACGATTCGAGCGTCACGTCGCGCACGTCGTACCCGTCGATCGTCACCGATCCTTCCGACACGTCGTAGAAGCGCGACAGCAGGCTCACGATCGTGGTCTTGCCGGCGCCGGTCGGCCCGACGAGCGCGATCGTCTGGCCGGGCTCGACATGGAAGTCCACGAGGTTGAGGATGTTACGTCCGTCGTCCTCGTAACGGAACACCACGTCGTTGAAGTCGACGCGCCCGCGGATCTGCGGCAGGTCGGCCGCGTTCGGCTTGTTCGCGATCTCGGGGCGCACGTCGAGCGTTTCGAAGATGCGCTCGAGGTACGCCGAGCAGGTGACGAGCTGGTTGTAGAAGTTGCCGATGTTGATGACCGGGTTCCAGAAGTTGTTCGCGTAGCCGACGAACGCGATCAGCATGCCGGTGGTCACGTTCACGCCGCCGAAGCCGGTGATGCCCACGAAGTAGATGAACGCGATGGTCATCACGGAGATGGTCTGCACGCCCGGCCACATGAGGAATTCGATGTGCTTGGCGTGCATCCATGCGGTGCGCACGTCGTCCTGCTGCTGCTGGAAGATCTCGAACTGCTTCTTCTCGCGCGCGAACGTCTGCGTCGTTTTCACGCCGGCGATCGACTCGTGGATGAACGCGTTCAGGTTGCTCTGCTTGTTGGAGAGCTTCTGGTAGGCCTTGCGCTGGAAGTACTGCAGGCCGCGCACCCAGATGATGAGCACGGGGAACAGCAGCAGGCTCCACAGCGCGAGCCTCCAGTCGATCGCGAACATGACGACGAGCGTGACGAAGAATGTGAACACGTCCGCGAACACGCTGATCAGGCCGGACGAAAGCGTATCCGACAGCGTGTTCACATAGTTGACCACGCGGATCAGGATCTTGCCGTGCGGTCGCGAGTCGAAGTAGCTGAACGGCAGGGTCTGGATGTGCGTGAACAGGTCGCGGCGCATGTCCTTGAGCATGAGCTGGCCGACGCGCGTGATCGCCACCGTGCGGTAGCGTAGCGCGAGCTCGTAGATCACGATAAGGCAGAACAGGCCGGCCGCGAGCAGGCCGAGCTTGGCCAGGTCCTTGTTCGGGATCGCGTCGTCGATCATGATCTTGGTCAGGTACGGTACGGTGACGACGATGCAGCTCATCGAGATGACGACGATGAGGATGCGGGCCACCTGCGGCAGGTAGGGTTTGAGGTATTTGCCGACGCGCAGGATGTCGTGGAAGTTGATGGTCTCCTCGAGTTCCTCATCCTCGCGATAGGTATTGCGTTGTGCCATGAAAAGTCCTTGTACAAGTCCTTGATACGGATGTCGTTGCCCACTCACGTTGTCATTTCGAGCGACGCGAAGCGGAGTCGAGAAATCTTGCCGGATCATTGCCGCACGAAAGATTTCTCCGCTCGCTTACGCTCAGTCGAAATGACAACGCACGCATAATGATCAGAATCCTTGCGAAGCGCCGGACTGCATGCCGAGCTGCTTGTGGTAGATGTCCCAGTAGCGGCCGTGCTGCGCGACGAGTTCGGCGTGCGTGCCGCGTTCGACGATGCGGCCGTGCTCGAGCACGAGGATCAGGTCGGAGTCCTTGACCGACGAGATGCGGTGCGCGATCGTCACGATCGTCTTGTTGCCGTCCATCTCGCGCAGGTGCTTCTGGATCTCGGCTTCCGTCTCCATGTCGACGGCCGACGTGGTGTCGTCCATGATGAGGATGCTCGGGTTGTCGGCGAGCGCGCGGGCCAGCGACAGGCGCTGCTTCTGGCCGCCGGACAGGCCGACGCCGCGTTCGCCGACGACCGTGTCGTAGCCCTGCGGCATGGCCTTGATGAAGTTGTCCGCGCCGGCGATCTGCGCCATCTTGTGGATGTAGCAGTCGTCGGTGTCGGAGCCGGCGCCGAAGCCGATGTTGCCGCCGATCGTGTCGGAGAACAGGAACGTGTCCTGCGCCACGATGCACACCTGCGAGCGCAGGGTGGTCAGCGGCCAGTCGCGCGCGTCGATGCCGTCGATGAGCACGTGGCCGACGGTCGGGTCGTAGAAGCGCGAGATGAGGCTGACAAGCGTGGACTTGCCCGCGCCGGTTTCGCCGAGGATGCCGAGTTTCGCGCCGGCCGGGATGGAGAAGTCGATGTCCTTGAGGATCGGCGTCTCCGGATCGTCGGGGAACGCGAAGCTGACGTGGTCGAAGCGGATTTCGCCGCTGATGCGGTCGGGGGTCGTCGGATGCGGCGCGCCGACCTGTTCGGCGATGGCGACGGCCTGCTTGACGGTCTCCTTCGCGTCGGGCTTTTCGGTGATGCGCGGCTGTTCGGTGAGCAGGCGGCGGATCTTGATGCAGCTGGCGTTGAAGCGCTGCCAGTCGTTGATGAGCCAGCCGGAGGCGCGCACCGGGCCGTCAATCATCCACAGGAACGAGTTGAAGCTCACGAGGTTGCCGAGCGTCATGTCGCCCTTGATGACGAGGAAGCCGCCGAGGCCGAGCGTGATGAGCTGCAGGCTGAAGCCGAGGCCGTCGAGCCAGGGCATGTACTTGCGCGAGTTGTAGGCGAGCGCCATGTTGCGCTGCATGTAGTCGTCGTTGTGCTCGTCGAACTTCTGCGTCTCGTACGGCTCGCGCACGAAGGCCTTGACTACACGGTTGCCTTCGATGTTCTCCTCGACCATCGAGTTGAGGGATGCGAGCGAGTTGCGGATCGCGAAGAACAGCGGATGCGCGTGCGTGGAGAGACTGCGCGTGAGCACGAAGATGAACGGCGTGACGCAGGCGAGCGCGAGCGCCAGTCGCCAGTCGATCGAGAACATGACGCACAGCGCGCCGATGAACATGACCACGCAGTCGGCGATCTGGTAGCTGACCCAGCTGAGCATGTGGCGCAGCGCGTCGGTGTCGGAGGTCATGCGGCTCATGATGTCGCCGGTGCGCGTGTGGTTGAAGTAGGTGAAGTCGAGCTCGTGCAGCTTCTCGTATTCGTCGCATACGAGCCGGTAGATGGAGTTCTGGCCGAAGCGTTCCATCCACATCTGGTATCCATAGCGCGAGCCCACGCGGATGACCGTCATGACGATCATGAGCATGCAGTAGTGGACAAGGCGTTCGGTGTGGCCTTGCGTGATGACCTGGTCGACGATCATGCCGGTGATCAGCGGGATGGTCAGGGCCATCACGTTGTTGGCGCAGAACAGCAGCATCGCGCCGGCCACGCGCGGCAGGTCGGGTTTGCAGTAGGGCAGGATCCAGCGCAGGTTGCCCTTGTCTTGGTTTTTCGTCGGATCGACGTACATGTGAAGAAATCCCCGCATTCTTGATTGTTTGCTTGTGGTATGGTGCGACGTTCTCCCCGCCGCACGCGACATTCGCTGCCGCCACGATTCACGACCGTCGTGTTTCGAGCGTCCCGCAACCGGCGCTCTCCATCGCCGGCCGAAACCCCTGTTCGGATTCGCAAACGTGAACTAGGTTAGTCGAACGAGATTACGTTTCAACCTTACGCCTGTGTGCGTGTTGCCTTGATATTCCAACGGTTTGCGGTGATTCGCCGAAGTTTTCGGCTCGTTGCGAAATTATCGTTCGCCGCCGTTTTACGCATGTGGCGGTTTTCTCGTCGAGGATTGCCCGGCGAGAAAAACTGCCACTGGAAAGAGCGAGGGAGCGCAGGGACGTCTTGACGCGTCGCCTGCGGCGCTGCAATTACGGACCTCGCTACGCTCGGACTCAATCCGACCTTCGCTCACCTACCGGCTCGCTCAGGCTGACGCTACGCGAAGCCCACCGGGCTTCGCGTTTACGCGTCAGCCGACATGCCGCTCGAAGCGCTTGAAGCTGAGGATGCGGTCGATCTGCTCGAGGGCGTCGGCGGGCAGTTCCACGCCGGAGGCGGCGATGTTGGACTCGAGCTGGCTCGGCTTGCTCGCGCCGACGATCACGGAGCTGATGACCGGCAGGCGCAGGATCCACGCGAGCGCCAGCACCGGCATCTTGATGCCCAGTTCGTCGGCGATCTTGCTCAGCTGCTCGACCTTGTCGAGGTTCTCGTCGGTGAGCAGGGCGTTGATCTGGTGGTCGGACTGCCAGGTCGCGCGCGAGCCAGCCGGCAGCGGCTGGCCCTTGCGGTACTTGCCGGTCAACAGGCCCTGCGCGAGCGGGGAGAACGGCGTGATGCCGATGCCGTAGCGCTCGCAGGTCTCGACGATCTCGTGCTCGATGTAGCGGTCGACCATGTTGTACTGCGGCTGGACGACGGTCAGCGGGTGCAGGCCGCGCTCGGAGATGATGCGCTCGGCGCGCTCGAGACGCGCGGCGCTCCACTCCTCGGACACGCCGTAGTACAGGATCTTGCCCTGGTCGACGAGGTCGCTCAGGGCCTGCAGCGTCTCCTCGAGCGGCGTGGTCGTGTCGAAGCGATGGCAGTAGTAGAGGTCGATGTAGTCGGTGCCAAGGTTCTTGAGGCTGCGCTCGCAGTTGTTGAAGATATGCTTGCGGCTCAGGCCCCGGCCGTTGACGCTCTTGCCGGTGCCGAAGAAGACCTTGCTGGAGATGACGAGGTCCTCGCGCTCGTGCTTGGCGATGAACCGGCCGAGGAAGCGTTCGGCGTCACCGCCCGAATACGCATCCGCGCAGTCGTAGAAGTTGATGCCGGCGTCGAACGCGGCGTCGGCGATGGCCATCGCGTTGTCGACGGCGGCGGTGTCCTCGAGCCGGGTCATCCAGCTGCCGAGCGCGATCTCGCTCACCTTGATGCCGGCCTTGCCCACGTTGCGGTACTTCATGGTTGCTCCTTATTTTTATGTCGTACAGCGTCCGTTGCAGATCGAATCGATTCACCAAACGCGATCGCAGCAGCCGTGCCATCGATCTCACCCGGAACCGTATCCGATGTTTACGCTAACAACCCTAAAGGTTCAACCCCACTTGAACGCAAATCGCGAAACGCCGATACCTCCTAGCCATGGGACGGAATTTATCAGCCACATGCCATCGCATGAGCCAAACCCCGAACAGCCGGACACGAAAAAGCCTCCCCGCAACGCACCGGAAAGGTACGCCGCGAGGAGGCCACGTCCGATCGCGGTCGTGCGCGCAGAATAAGGAGAAGTTAAGACGCGCACGAAGGCGATCATGCCCGCCCAAGCCCGAGTGTTCCCGACTCGGGCAAGGTGGGAAATTCAGTTATGCGAGAAGAAGGCTCACTTCTCCCAGCCGATGTTCTGCGGCAGGTTGCCGGCGAAGCCGGACGGACCGTAGTTGGCGAGGCCCTTCTTGACGGCCACGTAGGCGCCCGGGTTGGAGACCGGGACGGTGCCGTAGAGCTTGAGCGCGGCCTTCTCGGCCTTGTTCACGGCGGCGGCCTGGTCGTCGTACTTCTCGTGGGCGCCGGCGGCCTTGACGAGCTTGTCGACCTCGTCGGAGCTGACGTAGGTGAAGTTGGACGGACCGTCGGAGGTGTACAGCTGCGGGGCGGAGGTCACGAAGCCGAGGGCCGCGGTGGACTGCCAGGCCATCGGCAGCACCTGATAGTCGCCGTTCATGACGGTGTCGGAGAACTTGGACTCGGCCACGTTCACGACCTTGACCTTGATACCGGCCTTCTTCATCATCGCCTGGTAGGCGTTGGCGAGGGCCTGCTGGGTGGCGTCGTCGCCGAAGAACGTGAAGGAGACCTCGAGGGTCTTGCCGTCCTTGGCGTAGTAGCCGTCGTCGCCCATCGTGTAGCCGTCGGCCTCGAGGGTCTTCTTGGCGTTGTCGGTGCTGAACTTGGACTCGGCGGGCATGTTGTCCTCATAGCCCTTCTGGAACGGCAGCAGCATCTCGGAGCCCGGGCGCTTGGCGTCCCAGTCCATGCCCTGGAACTGGATCTTGTTGTAGGTGTCGGCGTCGAAGGCCTGGGTCAGGGCCTTGCGCACCTGCAGGTCGTCGAGCGGCTTGGACTTGCCGTTGTACTCGAGCACGCGGGTCTTGGTGCTGTAGCCGTAGCGCAGCTGGGCGTTCTTGACGGAACGCACGGCCTTCAGGTTGTCCTTGGTGGAGATGGAGGTGGAGGCGTCGATCTCACCGTTCTGGAACGCGTTGATCTCGGCGGTCGAGGACATGACCTTGTAGACGACCTTGTCGAGCTTGGCCTTGTCGCCCCACCAGTTCGGGTTCGGCACGAAGGTCACGCTGTTGTCGTTGAAGGAGTCGACCTTGTACGGGCCGGCAGCCCACTCGTTGTGCGGGTTCTTGACCCAGCCCTGGGTGAAGGTCTTGGCGTCGCCGGCCTCCGGGTTGACCAGCGAGGAGAACACGAGCTGCCACGGGTAGTACGGCTCGGAGTAGGTCACGATGACCTGCTTGGCGTTGTCGCCCTGCTTGACGCTGGCGATGCGGTCAAAACCGTCAGTGCTCGGCGGGTTGTAGTTGGCATCCTTGCCGTTGAGGGCCTTCCAGGTCGCCTCGAACGCGGTCCAGTCGATGTCCTTGCCGTCGTTCCACTTGGCCTTCGGGTTGATGTCGTACTGCACGACCATCGGGTCGGAGCTGACGAGCTTCATGTCGGTCAGGTAGTCCGGGTTGACCTTGATCGGGTCGCCGCCGACCTCGTCGGTCATGAGCAGCTGCGGCTGGTACCAGCCCCACAGCTCGGACATATAGCCGGTGTTGCCGTCGGTGGACAGGTAGTTCCAGTTGGAGGTGATCTCGGAGATCGGCAGGGTCAGCGTGCCGCCGTCCTTGACCTTGTCGCGGTCGAGGTGGTTGTCGTAACGCTGGTCGGTCTTCGGCATCGGCAGCGCGCCGGTGTACGACGAATCGAAGCCGGCAGCCGGTTCTTCGGTCGCGGTGGCGGCACCGTTGGAACCGTTGCCGTTGCCCGTGCTGCCGCAGCCCGCGAGCAGCATGGCGAACGCCGCGACGGATGCCGCGACGGCGGTCATCTTGCGCATGTTCTTCATGGTTGTTTCCTCTCTAATAAACCTGCGTGGGATTCCCTCGCGCAGGGTCCGACCTGTCATGCGAAATGGCATGCGACCTGATGGCCGCTCGGTCGGGAAGCATTGGCGGCGCGCAGCATCGGCTTTTCGCCGCGGCAGCGGGCCTGCTGGTCGGCGCTCAGCGTGGGCATGAGCGGGCATCGGCCGGCGAACGGGCAGCCCTTGAACGTTTCGGTCGGGCTGGGCACTTCGCCTTCGAGCACGATGCGCTTGCGCGTGCGCTCGGCGGCCGGATCGGGCACCGGCACGGCGCTGATGAGCGCCTGCGTGTACGGGTGCAGCGGATGCTCGAACACGTCCTCGGTCTCGCCGGATTCGACGATGCGGCCGAGGTACATGACGGCGACCTGGCTGGAGATGTGGCGGACGACCGACAGGTTGTGCGCCACGAACAGGTAGGCCACGCCGAGCTTGTTCTGCAGGTCCTCGAGCAGGTTGATCACGCCGGCCTGAATGGACACGTCGAGCGCGGACACCGGTTCGTCGAGCAGCACGAGCTTGGGGTTGACGGCGAGGGCGCGCGCGATGGCGATGCGCTGGCGCTGGCCGCCGGAGAACTGCGTCGGGAAGCGGTCGACCTGATCGGGGTTCAGTTCGACGAGCCGCATGAGTTCGGCGATGCGTTCGCGGATCTGCTCCTTGGAGTAGTGCTGCACCTTCATCGGCTCGGCGAGGATGTCGTAGATCGGCAGACGCGGGTCGAGCGAGCTCATCGGGTCCTGGAAGACGTACTGCACGGCGGAACGCAGTTCGCGGCGCTGTTCGCGCGGCATCTTGCGTTCGAGCTTGGTGCCGAACATCTCGATCTCGCCTTCCTGCGGCTTGGCGAATTCCATGATCTCCATAAGCGTCGTGGACTTGCCGGAACCGGATTCGCCGACGAGCGCGACGGTCTCGCCTTCGCGCACGTTGAGCGTCACGTCGTCGACCGCGCGCACCTCGCCGATCTTGCGGCGCAGGAATCCGCCGCCGGTCAGCGGGAACGTCTTGCGCATGTGCTGCACGTCGAGCACGGTCTTGCGCTGCTCGCGCGGCACGCCGTCGAACTTCGACTTGACGGCCTCGCCCACGGTGTACACGTCGCGGAACGTGAGGCCCTTGCTCACGATCTCGGCCGCGCGATGGCAGGCGACGAACTGGCCTTCGCGGCCCGGCACCGGCTGCATGGCCGGCTCGCTCTGGCGGCACACGTCGGTCGCGAGCGGGCAGCGCGGGGAGAACGGGCAGCCCTTGGGCATGTTCACGAGGTTCATCGGCGAGCCGGGGATCGGCACGAGGCGGCTGGCGCGTTCGCGGTCGGAACGCGGCACGGCGCCGAGCAGGCCCATCGTGTACGGCATGGCCGGCTTGGCGAAGATCGTGTCGACGTCGGACTTTTCGACCGGGCGGCCCGCGTACATGACGACGATATCGTCGGCGATGCCCGCGATCACGCCGAGATCGTGGGTGATGAAGATGACGGCCGCGCCGGTCTCGCGCTGCGCCTTGCGTAGGACTTCGAGCACCTGCGCCTGGATCGTCACGTCGAGCGCGGTGGTCGGCTCGTCGGCGATGATGACGTCGGGGTCGTTGGCGATGGCCATGGCGATCATGACGCGCTGGCGCATGCCGCCGGAGAACTCGTGCGGGAACGACTTCAAACGGTCCTCGGGGTCCGGGATGCCGACGAGGTTCATGAGTTCGATCGAACGGTCATGGATCTGTTGTTCGGTCATTTTCGGGTTGTGGGTGACCAGCGCTTCCTTGATCTGGTCGCCGATCGAGAACACCGGGGTGAGGGCCGACAGCGGGTCCTGGAACACCATCGCGATGCCCTTGCCGCGAATCTTGCTCATCTCGAGATCGGACTTGGTGAGCAGTTCGTCGCCGTGGTACGTGATCGAGCCGGTCACCTTCGCGTTCTTGTCGAGCAAGCCCATGATGGCCATCGACGTGACGGACTTGCCCGAGCCGGATTCGCCGACGATACCGAGCGTCTTGCCGCGGTACAGGTCGAAGTTCATGCCGCGCACCGCGTGCACCGTGCCGGCTTCGGAGGCGAAGCTGACGGTGAGGTCGCGCACGCTGATGACCGGCTGCTCGTTCTCGTTCGCGGTGTCGTTCACGGTTGCTCCTGTTGCGTTCGTAGTCGTTGCGTTCTTGTCGTTCATGATGATCGCCATCCGATTCGGTTACTCGGCCTTGCCGCCGGAACGGGAGTACGGGTCGATCGCGTCGCGCAGGCCGTCGCCGATGAGCTGCACGGAGAAGGTCAGGATGATCAGTACGATCGACGGGAAGACCAGCACCCACGGGGAGGTCTGTACGACCGACTGGCCGGCATTCAACAACGTGCCGAGGGACGTGTCGGGGGCCTTGATGCCGAGGCCGAGGAAGCTCAGCGAGGTTTCGCTGTTGACCGCGCCGATGACGCCGAGGACGGTGTTGATGACGAGCACGGAGCCGAGGTTCGGCACGAGGTGGCGCACGATGATCGTGAACGACGGCACGCCCATGAACTTCGCGGCGCGCACGTACTCGCGGTCGCGCAGCGAGAGCGTCAGCGTGCGCAGGGTTCGCGCGTAGCCGATCCAGCCGAACGCGGTCAGGCCGATCGCCAGCCAGATCCAGTCGCTGCCGCCCTTGGCCATGCCGACGATCAGCGCGATGAGCAGGAACGACGGGACGACGAGCAGCATGTCGAGCAGCCACATGCCGACATGCTCGAACCAGCCCTCGAAGAACGCGACCGCGGTGCCGACGAGTGCGGCGATGATCGTGATGCAGATCGACGAAAGAATACCGATGGTCAGCGAACGGCCGAGGCCGCGCACGATCATCGCGTACAGGTCGGAGCCGCCGACGGTCGTGCCGAGCCAGTGGTCGGCGGACGGCGGCGCGGCGAGCGCGGCGAAGTCCGGCTCGTCGTAGCTCCACTGCGAGAAGCGCGCGCCGAACGCGGCGAAGAAGATCAGGATCAGCAGCACGATCAGGCCGACCACGGCGGACGGGCGGCGGCAGAAGCGGCGCACGTACAGCATCATGCGGCCGGTGCGCTTGAAGTCGTCGTGATCGGACTTGCCGGACTTGCCGTCGGCGGCCGTCTGGCCGTCGCCCTGCTGGAAGTCGCGCACCTCGTCGGTCGCGTCCGCGTCGGCGACCATGCTCTCGGAATCGTTCATCATATCGATCGTCCTTTACTCACGTTCCACGTATCGGGATCGGGCGTCTCAGCTCAGTCGGATGCGCGGGTCGAGCCACGCGGAGAAGATGTCGGCCAGCAGCGCACCGGTCAGCGTGCACACGCCGCCGAACGCGGCCACGGCGACCGCGCCGTTGATGTCGTTCTGCGCGATCGTCTGCGTGAAGTACATGCCCAGGCCGTTGATCGCGAACACGTTCTCGGTGATGACCGCGCCGGTGAACACGCCGGCGATCGAGAACGCGACGTCCACGGCGGTCGGGATCAGGCTCGTGCGCAGCGCGTGGCGGCGGATCGCGATGTTGAGCGGCAGGCCCTTCGCGCGCGCGGTACGCACGTAGTCGGCGTTCATCGTGTCGAGCAGGTACGTGCGCTGGGTGAGGTGGTAGCTCACCGTGCCGGGGATCGTCATGACGATGGTCGGCAGGATCAGGTGCTGCAGGTAGTCGAGCACCCACAGGACCGGGTTGTTGCCTTGGTACGAGTGCAGGCCGGTCACATAGAACGCGCGGGTGCCGATGAGGTTGTTGAAGTTGATGGCGATGAGCACGACCATCAGGCCCATGACGGCGGCCGGGATGACCAGGAAGAACGTGGCGACCGAGTTGAGCACGCGGTCCTGCCACTTGTACTGGCGGATGGCGGTGTACACGCCGATGCTCACACCGAAGATGATCGCGAGGATCGTGGCGAGCGTCACGAGCTGCAGCGACGCGGCGATGCGCGACGCGATGGCCGGGCCGACCGGCGACTGGTCGGGGCTCAGACCCCAGTCCCAGCGGGTCACGATACCCTTGAGCCAGCGACCGTAGCGAATAATGACGGGTGTCTGATCGTTGATGTTCGCCATGTCGAGCGAACGGTTGATCGATGCCATCGGCGGGCGCGGATTACGCGACATGTAGTTCGAACGCGGGTCCATGAACGCGCTCGCCAGGAAATACGTCATCGACACTGCCACGAACAGCATGATGATGTAGTTGCCGATGCGCTTGATGATGTACTTGAGCACCCTTCACCTCCTAAAGCCTCGACAGGTTTATCCCGTGAAGGTGAATCCACAAAATTGAATCCAATATATGAGATGGGGTATTGACTGATTTACGATTTCGCTGTAAGTCAAAATCGCTTTAGTTAGCGGTAACGAGCCACCTCGGACCCGTTTGTTAATTTTGTGTTTCGATTCCGTACAGCAAACACGCAGTACAATGCGGGAGGTTTTTCAGCCCAATCAAAGGAAGTGTCATGCCAAGCAACGTAGCCATCAAACCCGAGCTGCTGTCCAAGTACGCCGCCGACTTCAACGCCGACCGCGCCAACCTCGTCGCCGCCGACGCCGCCGTCTCGTCCGGCGTGCTCAAGGCCGCCACCGACTACCGCGGCGTGCGCGAACTGCCGCGCGACTTCTCGATCGAACTCAAGCAGGGTTCGATCACCAACCAGAAGCACTCCGGCCGCTGCTGGATGTTCGCCTCGCTCAACACGCTGCGCTACGAGCTCATGCACCGCTGGAACCTCGAGGACTTCGAGTTCTCCGAGACGTACCTGTTCTTCTGGGACGCGATGGAGAAGTCCAACACGTACCTCGAGAACGTGCTCGCCACGCTGGACGAGCCGACCGACAGCCGCGTCTTCGAGGCCATCAACTACGGCCCGTCCGACGACGGCGGCTGGTGGCAGATGTTCGCCGCGCTCGTGAACAAGTACGGTCTGGTGCCCAAGAGCGCCTACCCGGAGTCGGCCAACTCCACGGACTCCTCCGCGTTCAAGCAGTACCTCAACTCGAAGCTGCACGGCTTCGCGGCCGAACTGCGCCGCCGTCATGCCGCGGGCGAATCGGTCGAGGCCCTGCGCGCGGCGAAGGACGAGGAGATGTCGGTGGTGTACCGCATCTGCGCGATCTCGCTGGGCGAGCCGCCGGCGACGTTCGACTGGATCGCGCGCACCAAGGGCGACGACGACGCGAAGGGCAAGCAGGACGGCTGCAAGAAGGACAATGGCTGCTGCAAGGGCTCGGCGGCCGAGGCGAAGTCCTGCGATTGCGGCGACGGCTGCACGTGCGAATCCGGCAAGTCCTGTGGTTGCAAGAAGCACTCCGGCATCGACGACCGCCCGGTCATCCGCGAGACCGGCATCACGCCGCTCGAGTTCTACAAGAAGTACGTGCCGGTCGACGTGAACGACTTCGCGTCGCTGTGCAACTCGCCGATGGAGCGCACGCCGTTCGGCAAGCGCTACGTCATCAGGTATTCCGCGAACGTGGCCGAGGCCGGCGACATGGAGTTCGTCAACGTGCCGCTCGACGTGTTCAAGAAGGCCGCGATCGACCAGCTCACGGCCGGCCACCCGATCTGGTTCGCCTGCGACTGCATGCAGTTCTCGCTGCGCGACGCCGGCTTCTTCGACCAGTCCGTCGTGCGCGTGGATCGCCTGTTCGGCACCGATTTCCCGCTCGACAAGGCCGACGGCCTCGAGTACGGCGACAGCCCGAGCAACCATGCGATGACGTTCACCGGCGTGAACCTCGACGAGAACGGCAAGCCGAACCGCTGGAAGGTCGAGAACAGCTGGGGCAAGGACAACGGCGTGGACGGCTACTACGTGATGTCCGACGCATGGTTCGACCGCTTCGTGACCGAGATCATCATCCGCAAGGACTTCCTTGACGAGGCGACGCGTGCGCTGCTCACCGCCGAGCCGGTCCAGCTCGACCCCTGGCAGCCCCTCACCCAGCCCTGCCGCTGACCCGTCTCCTGAGCCCGTCTCTCTCCTCCCGGGTTACACCCCTCCCGGGCATACTGCCGTTTCAAAGGGCCGGAACGGCCGTAAGCCCGGGAACCACAGCCCGAGAACCACAGCCCGAGAACCACCCCCACCCCGGCCTCACCTCCCGGGCTTACGCCCGTTTCGGGGCACCAAACCGACCGTATGCCCGGGAAACAGCACACCACGCCCAGACATACGCACACCCCTCCCGGGCTTACGGCCGTTTCACAGGGCTGAACCGGCCGTATGCCCGGGAACCACACCTACCCCGGTCTCACCTCCCGGGCTTACTGCCGTTTCGAAAGGTCAGAACGGCAGTAAGCCCGGGAACCAGCCCCGCTATAACACCTCCGAGGCTTATGGCCTCCTTCCCGCGCGTGTAGCCACCCTCTTCCCGGGCTTACGCCCGTTTCGAGGTATCCAATCGGCCGTAAGCCCGGGAACCACCCCCACCCCGGCCTCACCTCCCGGGCATACGGCCGTTTCGGGACACCAAACCGACCGTATGCCCGGGAAACAGCACATCACACCCAGACATACGCACACCCCTCCCGGGCTTACGGCCGGTTGGAGGGGACGGAACGGCCGTAAGCCCGGGAGACGAAACCGTCACGACAACAAAAAGGCTTCCTTCGGAATTCCGAAGGAAGCCTTACCTGTGTGCGTATGTTTACTGCAGCTTTTCGACTTGGTTGAAGCCCAGCTCCACCGGCGTATCGCGGCCGAAGATGGACACGAGCACGGTGAGCTTCTGGGTGGTGGGCTCGACGTCGGAGACGACGGCGGCCATAGTGGTGAACGGACCGTCGGTGACGGTGACCTGGTCGCCGACCGCATAGGAGACCTCGACGGTGCGCTTCTTGGCGGCGGCAGGCTTGTCGCCGGCCTTCTTGAGCGCCTCGGAGGCGATCATCGGGGCCATCATCTGGACGACTTCCTTGCGCGACAGCGGCGCCGGATCCTTAGTCGGACCGACGAAGCCGGTCACACCCTCGGTTTCGCGCACGATGCGACGAGCGTCCTCATCCGGCCACATGCGGATGAGCACATAGCCCGGCACACGCACGCGGGTGATGACCTTCTTGCCCTTGTCAGTGTGCTTCTCGACTTCCTCCATCGGCACTTCGACCTGGAAGATCTTGTCTTCGAGACCGAAGCTGACGATACGGGACTCGACGTTGGTCTTCACGCGCTTCTCGTAGCCGGAGTACGTGTGCAGCACGTACCACTTGCCTTCGAGATTGCGCAACGACTTGGAGAATTCCTCGACTGCCTGGGCGCCGGCGTCCTGCGCTTCGGCGGACGGTTCGGAGGATTCGTCGGACGCAGACGTATCCTCATCAGCCGGTTCAGTGACGGCATCGGCCGGAGTGGATTCGGCAGCGACGTCAGAGGCGGTCTCGTCATTCTCGTCGTCAACCGGCAGGGCGTCGAGGTTCACTTCAGGCTGCTGTGCCTCGTCATCCGGCGTGATGTCCGGCAGGGCATCGAGATTTTCGAGATTCACTTCATCATTCATGCGTCAATTCACCTTCAGGTTGGTTCGAAAATCAGCCGAAAATCCACAGCACGAGCTTGCCCAGACCGAAGTCCATGCCCGTGACGAGCGCCATGAGGAACAGCACGAAAAGAAAAACGGCCAGAGACCAGAAGAACAGTTCCTTGGCGGTGGGAGTAACGACCTTGCGAAGTTCGTCGATGATCTGCTTGATGAACAAGCCGATCTGCATAAAGACATTAGGTTTCTTTGCCGAGACGGCCTTGCTTGCCTTCGCCATAACCATCCTTACGATCACATATTCATCAAGAGACTTGGCAGGGAAGGCGGGACTCGAACCCACAACCTACGGTTTTGGAGACCGTTGCGCTACCAATTGCGCCACTTCCCTAGGTGAACTCTGCCATGCTAGCGAACCTGTCAGACAGGACGCTTGCGCCCGGCAAAACCGCCAAGATGGAATAGTAGCGCATGGCTTCGATTTCGTCCAATCATACGAAAAATCCCGTGGAAAAACCACGGGATTTCAACGTTTTTACGGCATGTCTCGATGTGGAATCACGCCAACCGGCAACAGCCGACCTCGCTACGCTCGGACTCAAGTCTGCCTTCGCTCAGCCTATCGGCCTCGCTCAGGGCTCACCTACGAACAGCCCACTGGGCTGTTCGTTTAACGGCTCGCCCACTCCTTGAACCGGCGCATGCCTTCGGCGAGCTGGTCGTCGGCGAGCGCGTAGGAGAAGCGCAGGTATCCGGGGGCGCCGAACGCCTCGCCCGGCACGGCGGCCACATGGGCCTCCTCGAGCAGCGCGGCGGCCAGTTCGGAGGAAGTCGCGCACACGGTGCCCCGCTCCCCCAGCGGACGGTTCAGCAGTCCGCTCACGTCGGCGAACGCGTAGAACGCGCCGGTCGGCGTCGGGCAGATCACGCCGTCGATGTCGTTCAACGCGGCGACGATCGCCTTGCGTCGCGCGTCGAACGCCTCACGCATCGCATACACCACGTCGAGCGGACCGGACACGGCCGCCAGCGCCGCGCGCTGCGACACGTTCGCCACGTTCGACGTCATATGGCCCTGCAGCTTGGACGCGGCCTTGGCAACCGGCAGCGGCGCGATCAGCCAGCCGACGCGCCAGCCCGGCATCGCGTACGTCTTCGCCACGCCGTTGAGCACGATGAGCTGGTCGCGGCATTCCGGCACGGCCGCGCCGATGTACGTGGTCTTCGCGCCGTCGTAGTTGAGATGTTCGTAGATCTCGTCGGAGATGATCCAGATGTGGTGCTCGATGGCCCACTTCGCAATGCCGCGAATCGTCTCGGCCGACCACAACGCGCCGGTCGGGTTGTTCGGCGAGTTGACGATGATCGCCTTCGTGCGTTCGGTGCGCGCCGCCTCCAGCGCGTCAAGATCCGGCTCGAAACCGCGCTCGCCGCCCGCGAACACCAGCACCGGCTTGCCGCCGGCGAGCTTGACGGCCTCCGGGTAGCTCGTCCAGTACGGGGTCGGGATGATGACCTCGTCGCCGTCGTTGAGCAGCACTTGGAACGTCGAATACACGGCCTGCTTGCCGCCGTTGGTCACCACGACCTGGTCGGCGCTCACCTCGTAGCCGGAGTCGCGCAGGGTCTTCGCCGCGATCGCCTCGCGCAGCTCGGGCAGGCCCGGCGTCGGCGTGTACTTGTAGTTCTTCGGGTCACGGCACGCCGCGGCGGCCGCGTCGACCACATAGTCGGGGGTCGGGAAGTTCGGCTCTCCCGCGCCGAAGCCGATCACATCGAGCCCGGCGGCCTTCATCGCCTTCGCCTTGGCATCGACGGCCAGCGTCGCGCTGGGTGCCACGTTGTTGATACGGTCGGAAAGAGTCTGCCAGTCAGCCATAGTCATGGCTTCTAAGATAGCCCCGGCGCACGATGTATGGAAGCGTGTCGCGTCGCCGATCGCACGGCATGATCAGCCAGACCGATTGGATACGACGTATGGTGCAATGGTGCTACGAGAAGATATTACGAAGGAGTTGCCATGACCGGTTCCAGCCATCCTTCGCGCCACGACGGCGAACGTCTCGGCCAGCACGTCAGCGATCGTTCGCATGCACAGGTCACCGCGCACCGTCGCTGGATCGGCGTCGCACTTGTCGGATTACGCAACGCGGTGGCCGCGCTGTCCGTCTTCGCGATCGTGTTCGCTGTCGCATACGCCGTCCCGCGCTACTTCGTCCGTACCAACGTCACCGGCCAGTCGTCCGGCGGCGACGTCAACGGAACCACAACCAACCCCACGCACGATCCGCTCAGCCGCCGTTCCGCGCCCGAACCCGACCCCGGCGACATCACGATCGGCCTGAACGGTTCCGCCGTCACCTACGTGCTCAAGGGCGAGCAATACGTCGAGGGCGGCGCGCACGCGATCGAGCCGACCGACGGCGTGCTCACGTCGAAGATCACCGTCAGCGGCACGGTCGACACGGCCACGCCCGGCGACTACGGCATCCGGTACGCCGTGCGCGACTCGCAGGGCCACGCCGCGACCGTCACGCGCACGGTCAAGGTCGTCGAGTCGATGGACACGCAGTCCGCCGGCATCCCTGTGCTCATGTACCACTACGTGTACGATCCAGCCGACCCGCCCGCCGATCTCAACGCGAACTTCATCCCGGTCACGTCGCTCGAACAGCAGCTCACGTACCTCACCGAGCACGATTTCTACTTCCCGTCGTGGGCCGAGGTGAGCGCGTTCATTGACGGCACGCATTCCCTGCCCGCGCGCAGCGTCGTACTCACGTTCGACGACGGCGAGCCGCGCTTCTTCCGCTACGGCGAGCCGATGCTGACCAAGTACCGGGTGCCGGCCACGTCGTTCGTCATCGGGTCGGACGGCGACGCGCTGAACAAGATGAAGCAGCACGCGTCGCCGTATCTGGAGTATGAGTCGCATTCGTTCGACATGCATCGTGCGGGCGGCACGGTCGGTCATGGCGGGCGGATCAGCGCGATGACGAAGGACGAGATCGTAGCCGATCTCAAACAGTCCGCGTTGGTGACCGGGTCGATGCAGGCGTTCGCGTATCCGTTCGGTGACACGACCCCGGACGCGCAGGCCGCGGTGGCCGAGGCCGGCGTGCCGCTCGCGTTCACGACGGCGTACGGATGGGCGATGGTCGGTGACGATCCGACGCTGCTGCCGCGCGTGCGGATTCAGGGAGACGGCACGCTGGATGCGTTCGCTGCCGCGATTCAGTGACGCGCCCGGACGGCGGGTTCCCGATAACGGGTGGATTCGAATCCTGACTCGGTTATAGGTGGGTAAATCCGGACCCCGGCGCAGACCGACTTGATCATAAGTGGGTAAATCCGGACCCGAAAATGGCCAGAAGACGAAAGGTGGGTATTTCTCAACTACTTGGAGCTGATTTCGATCGGTTAATGGTCCGGAAATACCCACCTATGGATTCGTGGATCCGGAAATACCCACTTTTGACGGAGAATCCGAAAGATAGACCGACTTTCCCCGGCCGATTCGGTCAGACCGATCTTGGATCCGAACCGGCCGCCAAACCGGTATGGCCACAGCCCCATCGACTGTCCAGGTCGGCCCAGATCGATCAGCCGGGACCAGACTCTATACCAGCACGAGGTTGTCGCGGTGGACGAGCGGATGGGCGTATTCCTCGCCGAGGAAGCGCTTGAGCTGCGTGGTGGTGCGGCCGAGCATCTGCGGGATCTCCTCGGAGTCGAAGCCCGCCAACCCGCGCGCCAGATGCGTGCCGGCCTCGTCATCGATCCACACCGGGTCGCCGGCCGAGAACTCGCCATGCACCTCGAGTACGCCCGCGGCCAACAGGCTCGCACGCCCGCCGCGCACCGCCGAAGCCGCGCCCGCGTCGGCCACCAACACCCCGCGCGGATTCGCCGCGAACCCGATCCACAGCCGGCGTGACGATCCACGCTGCTTGACCGGTGCGAACGCCGTGCCCACCGGGTCGCCCATCAGGGCCGGCCCCGCGAACCGGGCACATGTCATCACGGTCGGGATGCCGGACGCCGCGGCCACGCGCGCCGCCTCCAGCTTGGTCACCATGCCGCCCGTGCCCACGCCGGACGTCGACCCGCCGATGCGCACGTTGTCAAGCGTCTCGACCACATTCGGTACAAACGAAATCTTTCGCGATCCCGGTTCGGACGGCGGCGCGGTGTACAGCGCGTCCACGTCCGTGAGCAGCACGAGCGCGTCGGCCCGCACGAGATTCGCCACCAGCGCCGACAGTCGGTCGTTGTCGCCGAAGCGAATCTCGTTGCTCGCCAGCGAATCGTTCTCGTTGACGATCGGCACGACACCGAGATCGAGCAGACGACCGAGCGTGCGCTGCACGTTGCGGTACTGCTGCGGTCTGATCGTATCCTCCGCGGTGATCAGAATCTGCCCGACACGTACGCCGAACCGGCCGAACGCGGCCTCATACTGGGCCATAAGCAGTCCCTGACCGACTGCGGCGGTCGCCTGCTGCGTGGCGACGTCAGTCGGTCGGGAGTCGAAGCCGAGCGGGCCGAAACCGGCCGCGATCGCGCCGGACGAGACAAGCACGACGCGCGCGCCCTGCCGCACGGCCGCCGACAGCGCGGCGACCAGCGCGCCGAGTTTGCCGGCATCCAGATGACCGGACGGCTTGGTCAGCGAACTCGATCCGACCTTGACGACGACGGTCTGCGCCCCCGCGATCGCGCGGCGTACCTCGGCTTCCGTAAGCATGCTTGCCCCCTCTAGTCCTCACCCGTCCTCGGCTCCCCTTGTCAGGGGAGCTGTCATGCTACGCATGACTGAGGGGTAGTCAGGAGGTTTAGAACGTTCCATTGCGTTGACGCTCCCCCAGTCAGCTGCGCTGACAGCCCCCTCAGCCGAGGGGGCCAAGAGTATGATCACTCCTCGTCCGTGTCGCCGCGGCCGAACAGGCTCGTCTCGTCGTGACGGTCGTCGTCGACGGACGGGTCGGCCCAGTGGCCGGCCGCACGTTCCGCGGCCATCGCCTCGCGCACGGCCGCACGCGCGTCCATCATCTCGTGGTACTGGCGGCGACGTTCGGAGTTCGTACGGCGACGGCCGCCCGGCTCCTCGGTCTCCAGGCGCAGATCCTTGCCGCGGGCGCCCAGCTGCGCGCCGTCCAGCATCTCCGCGCCGGCCGCGATCGTCGGATCCCAGTCGAACTCGACCGCGCGCGGGCCACGGCCGATACGCACTTCGTCGCCCGGCTTCGCGCCCTGCCGGCGCAACTCGTCCTCCACGCCCAGCTTGGCCAGGCGGTCGGCGAGATAGCCGACGGCCTCGTCGTTGTCGAAGTTCGTCTGCATGACCCAGCGCTCCGGCTTGGTGCCGCGCACCTCGAACCAGAACTGCGAGCCGTCCGCGCTTTCGCGACGCTCCACCGTGAAGTCGAGCGCGCTGCCGCCCTCGTCGGCGCGGCGACGGCGGCGACCGCCCTGCTCGAGCGGCTTGATGACCACGCGGGCCTCCTCCTCGGCCTGCTCGCGCTTGGCGACCTCGGCCCGCATGTCGGCCACCATCGCGGCCAGCGCGAAGCCGAGCTCCTTCAGGCCCGCATGCGAGGCGGTGGACACCTCGAAGACCTTGAACCCGAGCTTCTCGAAGTCCGGACGCACGAAATCGGCCAGTTCCTTGGCCTCCGGCACGTCGATCTTGTTGAGGATGATGATGCGCGGGCGATCAGGAATCGGGATCGCGCCCAGCGGAAGTTCGAGCTTGTCGGCGTACTCGGCCAGCTCGTGCTCGAGGGCCTCGTAATCGGCCATCGGGTCACGGTTCGGCTCGAGCGTGGCGCAGTCGATCACATGCGCGATGATCTCCGTGCGCTCGATGTGGCGCAGGAACTCAAGGCCGAGGCCCTTGCCTTCGGACGCACCCGGAATCAGACCCGGCACGTCGGCGATCGTGTAGCGCGAGTCGCCGGCCATGACCACGCCAAGGTTCGGCACGAGCGTGGTGAACGGATAGTCGGCGATCTTCGGCTTAGCCGAGCTCATCGCGGCGATCAGGCTGGACTTGCCGGCCGACGGGAAGCCGACCAGCGCGACGTCGGCGATCGACTTGAGTTCGAGGATCACGTCGCGTTCCTCGCCCAGTTCGCCGAGCAGCGCGAAGCCCGGAGCGCGGCGCGTGCGATTGGCAAGAGCCGCGTTGCCGAGGCCGCCGGCACCGCCGTATGCGGCGACGAACCGGTCACCCTCGTGGCGCAGGTCGGCGAGTTGCTCGCCGGGACGCTTCGACTGACCGGCCGCGCCTTTGGCCTCGAAGACGACCGTGCCGACCGGAACCGGCAGGATCAGATCGTCGCCCTTGGAGCCGTCCTTCGTGTCGCCCAGGCCCATCGTGCCGTTGCCGGCCGCGCGGTGCGGCACGAAACGGTAGTCGAGCAGGCTGTTCGCGTTGCGCGTCGCCTCGAAGATGACGGAGCCGCCGTCGCCGCCGTTACCGCCGTTCGGACCGGCGAGCGGCTTGTACTTTTCGCGTCGGATGCCGGCGGAGCCGTTGCCGCCGTCGCCGCCCTTGACATGGACGGTTACGCGATCCACAAAATCACTCATGTGCTTACCTTATCGTTGCCGTTGGTCTTGGTTCTGCGTTGCTGACTGTGCCGATACTCGACGTTATGTTGGTGACCCTACCGCGCGGGATCGGGATATGTGTTGCCAGACACGCTCCAGGCCGCTCGGCCAAGTCTTACGGTCTGGCAATACATATCCCGATCCCCCGCTACGTATGTGCGGAATAATCCGGAATGCAGTGATGGGTTGCGTAGGGTATGCAGAGACGGGATGCTTTACGATCCAGAAGGGGGTGTGTTTGTGGATCGCGTGGAGGGAGAGGATATAGAAAAAGCCGCGTCCGTGGGGGCGCGGCTTTAACGCTTGGGATGGCGTGCTCAGGCGGCGATCACGTCGACGACCTTGCGGTCACGACGAACGCCGAACTTCACGCTGCCGTCAGCGAGGGCGAACAGGGTGTGGTCCTTGCCCATGCCGACGTTCTGGCCCGGGTGGAAGTTGGTGCCACGCTGGCGAACGATGATGTTGCCGGCCACGACGGCCTCGCCGCCGAACTTCTTCACGCCGAGGTATTGCGCGTTAGAATCGCGACCGTTGCGCGAGCTGGAAGCGCCCTTCTTATGTGCCATGATCTGTTCCTTTCGGTCCTAGCTCAAGCCTGAAATCAGGCGATCGCCGTGATCTTGACGGCGGTCAGCTTCTGGCGGTGACCCTTGCGACGGGCAACGCCGGTCTTGTTCTTGTACTTCATGATGTTGATCTTGGGGCCCTTGGCCTCATCGTCAACAACCTCGGCCTTGACGGACACCTTCGCCAGATCAGCGGCGGCCAGGGTGACCTTGGCACCGTCGACGACGAGGGCAGCCGGGAACTCCACGGCATCGCCCTTCTTGGCGTCGAGACGGTTCACGAGGATCACGTCACCGACCTCGACCTTTTCCTGATGGCCACCGGCCTTCACAATCGCGTACATTCTTCGTTCCTTGCTATGGTGTTATAAAGCTACTTGCCTGACGCACGCAAGCCGCTGGTCAGACACCGACTATCTAACGTACACCGACCCCTGTACTAACGCAAGTCGCATCCCGGGCGTGTCAATCGCGACACGCCCGGGATATCTTAAATTATGATGACGGAAACCGAAACTCACTCCTCGCCGTCCGCATTGTTCGCGGCGACGGCGGCCGCGGCGATCGCGGCGAGCTTGGCCTTCACGTCCGGCGAGGATCCTTGCGGAACCTGCACATCCGTGCCGCGGCCGTGCTTGTTCGTCTTGATGAACGGGTCGCCGCCCTTGAGCGCATACGGATCGTCGTAGTCGGCGTTCACGGTCGGCTCGTCGTGCAGGATGAAGCCGCGGCCCTTGCAGGTCGGGCATTCCTCGGAGAACGCCTCCACCAGACCCTGGCCGATGCGCTTGCGCGTCATCTGCACGAGGCCGAGCGAGGTGACCTCCGCCACCTGGTGCTTGGTGCGGTCACGAGCGAGGCATTCGACCAACCGGCGCAGCACGAGGTCGCGGTTCGCCGGCATGACCATGTCGACGAAATCGATCATCACCATGCCGCCGATGTCGCGCAGCCGCAGCTGGCGCGCGATCTCCTCCGCTGCCTCGAGGTTGCACCGGGTCACGGTCTCCTCGAGCGACTTGCCACGGCCGATGAAGCGGCCGGTGTTCACGTCGATCGTGGTCATGGCCTCGGTGCGGTCGATGACGATCGAGCCGCCGGACGGCAGGTACACCTGACGTTCCATGCCCTTGCGCAGCTGCGAGTCGATCTGCCACTTGTCGAACACGTCCTTGCCGTTGTGCTCGGCCGGATCCCACTTGACGAGCTTGTCGCGCAGGTCGGGGGCCATCGTCTCGAGGTACTCCTCGATGCGCTCGTACACCTTGTCGCCCTCGACGATCATCTGCTTGAAGTCGTCGTTGAAGATGTCGCGCACCACGCGGATCGCCACGTCCGGCTCGCCCTGCAGGAGCTTGGGGCGACGGCCATGCAGGAACTCGTCGCGCTTGGCGGTGATGCGCTCCCACTGGCGTACCAGGCTTTCCAAATCCTTCACAATCGCCTCTTCGGACGCGCCTTCGGCGGCCGTGCGGATGATCACGCCCATGTCCTTCGGCGCGATCTTCGAGACGATGTTCTTCAGGCGCGAACGTTCGCGGTCGCTGAGTTTACGGCTCACGCCGGTCATGCCGCCGGACGGCACGAGCACGAGGAAGCGGCCGGCCAGCGTGACCTGCGAAGTGAGTCGCGCGCCCTTGTGGCCGATCGGGTCCTTGGTGACCTGCACGAGCACCGGATCGCCCGACTTGAACGCGAGTTCGATGCGCCGCGGCTGACCGTCGAGACGCGCCGCATCCCAGTTGACCTCGCCCGCGTACAACACGCCGTTGCGCGCCTGACCGATGTCGACGAACGCGGCCTCCATGCTCGGCAGCACGTTCTGCACACGGCCGAGATACACGTTGCCAACGGTCGCAACTTCCTGGATATCGGACACGTAATGCTCGACGAGCACGTTGTCTTCGATCACTGAGATCTGCGTGTGGCGACCGCGTTCGCGCACCACCATCAGACGCTCGACGTTCTCGCGACGCGCGAGGAAGTCCTGCTCGAGGATCGTGGACTGGCGAGAGCGCTCGCGACGGTTGTCGCGGCGACGCTGCTTCTTGGCCTCGAGTCGCGTAGAGCCTTCAATGTCGGTGATCTCGTCGATGTACTGCTGCTTGCGCGAGCGGCGCGGCACGAGGTCTTCGACGGCCTCCTCGCCCGATTTGGAGCGACGACGGCGACGGCGGCGAGTGACGGTCGAATCCTCGGATTCCTCGTCGTCACGGCGGCGGCGCGGCGACTCGTCACGGTCGTCGGCATCGGAGTCGTCAACGTTTGCAGTCGCGCTCTCCTCGGCGGCGTTCGTCTCGCGTTCCGTGTCGCGGTTGCCGCGGCGACGGCGACGGCGGGAACGGGTCGGGCCTTCCGACAGATCCTCTTCGGTGATCGGCGCGTACGTGATGTCGTCGAACTCGAGATCCTCCTCGATCTGTTCGACCTCGGCGGCGGCGCGGCGCTCCTGCGCGTTCAGACGGCGGGAACGGCGCGAGCGGCCGGACGCGGACGATCCGTCGGACTGCGCGGCGTCGCTGTCGGACGCGCCCTGATCGGCGTTCGTATCGTCGGCGTTCGCGCTGCGATCGATTGCAGTGTCCTGCGGCACGACCGTCAGTTCGGTGCTGGTGCCGCGACGACGGCGGGAACGGCGCGACGAACGGCCGGACTCAGCGTCGCGATCAGCATTGCTCGATTCCGATCCGTCGTGATCATCATCACGCACACGATCTTCACGAGCCGAACGGCGCGAGCCACGATCATCAGCGACATCGGTTCGATCATCGTCACGATGATCCGCACGTCCGGTCGTCGACGGCAACACCGGCTCCTGGAACAGCAACGAGGTCATCGGACGACCGGAGCGCGGCGATGGATCGATCGGCAGCAGGTCAAGCGCGTCGAACGCACGCTCATCGCTGGATTCCTCGCCGTAGTCGTCACGAGAACGGCTGCGGCGCGAGCTGGCACGATCGTCGTGACGATCGTCGCTGAACGGCTCGTAATCCGACACTGGGCCACGCCGGCGCGAACGGCCGGACGGCTGGTCGTCGTCGTAGCGAGTGTCGTAATCGTCGTCGTAGGACGAACGGCGACGGCGCGAACGGGTGCGACGCGACGAACGGTCGTCATCGGACTGGTCGTCGCGATCATCATGCACGGCCGCGGCACGCGAGTCATCGGACTGGTCGTCGTTCGCGAGCGAATGGCGGCGAGCGCCGGAACGCGACGATCGACGCGGCGAATCGGTGTCCGAACCGGCCGCCGGAACAACGGCCGACGACTCGGAGTCCTTGCGCTGCGCGGCCTCCGCGGCCTCGATATCGGCGACGCGCGGCTCCTCGAACAGCGGCGCGGCGTGCTCCTGCACGGTCAGTTCGAGCGCGGCGCCTGCCGCACCCGCGCCGCGCACCACGCGACGGCCGCCACGACGACGGCGCGGGGTGGGGTTGACGGACACGGACGAACCGGACGTCGTCGCGGACGATGCGGCTGCCGGAACGGAAACTACAGGCTGCGATGCGGTATCGGCCGTCGGAACGGCCTGATTCGCGTTGTTCTGGGTTGAATTCTGGTCAACGGCTTCGGCTTCGCCAAAGCCCTCATGGTTCACACTGGGCACGATGCTCCTCGGCGCCGCGCTGCAATCGCAACGCCTATGTCAAGCCTCATACGGTCGTCACACCGCGCTCTCACCGCGGCCGCGCATCTATTGCGCCCATATGAAGCACCGGTCAAAAAGTCAATGCTGCGACGGCGGACACCGGCCCCGCGGAATTCACACGCGAGGGGATCGACGCCATCGGATGCTCGGCGGCTTGCAGAACCGCCGCCTTTAAGTATGACACAAAAATTGACGGCCAGTGAACAACGGCGGAATCATGCGGCCACGCGCGAGTCGCGGGCCGTTCACGGGGTGCTTGCCCGGTGCAACCGTCACTATGTTCGAGCGATCGGCACTATGCCGCGAACATAGTGACAAAACGACAGTCCAAACCGTCACTATGTTCGAGTCGACACATCGATCGCTCGAGCATAGTGACGGTTGTACGCAACATATGGCTATGTCTCAGCCGGCGCTACCTATTCGGCGGAGGTTAGCCATTCCTGAAGGATATCCGCAAGGAGGGTGAGTTCGGATTCGGGGAGCTGCTCGTCGTGCTTGTGGGCGAGCAACGGGCTGCCGGCGCCGAGGTTCACGGCGGGAATGCCGAGGATCGCAAAGCGAGCCACGTCGGTCCAACCGAGCTTGGCAAGAGGATCGCGTCCGGTACGTTCGCGCACCAGATGCGCCAGCGAGACCGCCAGCGGTGAATCCATGCCCGGCCGGGCACTCGGCGATTCGTCGGCCATCTCGATGCCGAACCCCTCGAACATGCCGCCGGTCGCCACATGCTCGCCGTTGCCCAGTCCGGCCCCGCAATCCGCACCCATCATGAGCGCCTTGGCCTCGGCGATCGTCTTGTCGGGCGCGAACCGGTAGTTCACATGCACGCGGCATTCGTCGGGGATCACGTTCGTGCCCTTGCCGCCGGAAATCAGCGTCGCGTTGACGCCCTCGCGGTACACAAGCCCGTCCACCGGCACGTCGGCCGGCTGGTACGCGGCCAGACGGTTCAGGATCTCGGCCGCCTTGTGGATCGCGTTCTCCCCCATCCACGCGCGTGCCGAATGCGCGGCCACGCCGTGCGTGATCACGTCGAAGCGGATCGTGCCGTTGCAGCCGCCCTCGATGCCGCAGTCGGTTGGCTCGCCGATGATCGCGAAGTCGCCGGCGATCCAGTCCGGATGCGCTTCAACCACCTTGCGCAGGCCGTTCTTTTCGGCCGCGACCTCCTCGTGGTCGTAGAACACGTACGTCAGATCGTATTTCGGGTCAATGCCGCCGTCTTCGGCACGGCCGTCCAGCACCGCGGCCAGATACAGCAGCACCGCGTCCGACGCCTTCATGTCGGTCGCGCCACGCCCCCACAGCACGCGCTCGCCCGGATGCGCGGAGGCCACGTCCTCGCGGATCAGCGGGTCGCCTGGCTCGAGCCAACGCGGCGGGAAGTTGTCGATCACCGGCACCGTGTCGATGTGGCCGGCGAGGATCACGCGCTGCGGCTTGCCGAAATCGGTGCTTGCCACCACCGTGTCGCCGTGGCGACGCACGGTCAGATGCGATTGCTTGCGCAGGAACGCCTCCACCGCATCCGCGAGCGGGCCTTCATCGTCGCTCACCGAATACGTGCTCATGACCTGCTCGAGCAACGTCGCAAGCGCCTGCTCGCGCGTTGCGTCCGCGTCGAATCCGAGTGCCGTCACCGTCTGCTGTTCCAATTCGTTCGTCATGCCGCCATCCTACCGAATCCGCGCACGCAGGCAGGGGACGCGTACCATGTTTCGAATGCCGGCGCCGCGCATCACCGATACCGTTACGGACACCCGCATCTCCTCTTTCCAGACGGCAAGCCCCCACCACTGCAACGCTATGCACATATTTACATAACACTGTTCGCCGCAGTCTCGCATGGTCTATGCTGAAAGGCATGGTCGGGAATGATGCATCGTATGCGAACGGCGATTTTCTGGATATGGTCGCGGCGCACGGCGGCGACGTGGAAGCCGTGACGTTCGAATGCCTGGCGAACGGATTGGCCGACCAACGGGTCGAATCGATGCTGCACATACTGGGCTGGCCGGATGACATACGCTGCTTCGCGGTGGCCGGGTTCGCGCCGCAGACCGCTACGGGCGCCAACTCCACGACCGGCACGCTGCATACGTTGGCGAAACTGCGCGAGACGGCCCATGATCTGGGCGGCGCGTTATCGATTGCCGGTCTGCATCACGGCATGTGCGCGGTGTTGGTCGCGGAGCAGGCCGCGGCGACGCCCGAAGTGACGTGCACTGCGATGATGACGGTATTCGATGCCGAACGCCCGGTGGCATTGGAGCCGCTGCGTCACGGCGTGGATGGGGCATCGGCCGCGATCCGCGCGGCATTGTCGACGATTGAGGCGGCGCCCGCACTGCACGATGCCGCCGCATTGGCGACGGCCAGCAACGGAAGGACGGTGGCGCCGGCGCGGGCCTCACGACTGATCCGCGCCGAGGACGCGCTGCCCGAACGAGCCCTGCTCGGCGACGAGGACGCACGGCGTGAGCTAATCGAGGCCGTGTATGGAAGCCTGACCGCCGCCGGACCGGATGATCCGACTTTGGAGACCGTGTCGACGTTCGTGTTGTCGGGTGGATCGTTGGAGACGACCGCGAAGGCGTTGAACGTGCATCCGAACACCGTGCGATACCGGCTCAAGCGCGCCGCCGACACCACCGGATGGGATGCGGCCGATCCGCGCGAGGCGTACGTGCTGCGTACCGCCATCACGTTGGGCCGTATGATGCGGAACTAACTGTGGTCAATCACGATCACTCACCTCAGTAAGTGAGCATATCCAGACATCATATTGAGTAAGTGGGTAGAACCGGACGCCCCCACTCCGATAGGTGGGCACATCAGGATCAGTCACCTCAGTAAGTGGGTAGAACCGGACACAAGATCCCATAGGTGGGTAAATCCGGACTAGTTAGACCATCGGATCGAGTCTAACTAGTCCAGATTTACCCACTTACGAGATTTCCTGTCCGATTTCATCCACCTATGGAATTGTCGGTCCAGATCTGCCCACCTATCGGATTCCTCGTCACCCGCCTCCGATCCGACACGGCCCATAAGCGCATACGAGACGGGGCGCAGAAGGCCGAAACCTTCTGCGCCCCGTCAGGCCAACGGACACCGGTCAGTCCCGGATCCGTCCGGTCAGCGCCGCTTGCGCGCCAGGAGCACCGCGCCCGCAGCCGTCAGCAGGAGCACGACCACGCCCGCGATCACATTGACCGCCGAACCGGTGGACGTCAGCTTCCTGACCTGCGATGCCGCGGCACCGTTGCTCTTCGACTGAGCGCCCGCGTTACCCCGCGAACCCTGAGCGCCGTTCTGGGATCCGCCGTTGCCGGCGTTCTGCTGCCCCTGACCGTTCGTCGAGACGGAACCGCCGTTCGGCTGTTCGCCCTGCTTGGCCACGCGCACCGGCGACCATCCGATGAGATCGCCCTGGCCGTCGTACAGCGCGATTCGGTGATCGCCCGAGTATCCGGCCGGGACCGTGACCTCGACGTAGTAGTCGCGTCCGTCCTTCTTCACGGCGAGGGTGTCGGCCTTGCCGTCGGCGGCGAGCAGCCGCACCGGGTCGGAGTAGATATACGCGACGAGCGTGCACGTCTTGCCGGCGTCGACCTGCGCGAAGCAGTCGGTCAGACCGGTCACGTAGAGGCGATAGGTCTTGCCGGCCGTCGCGTTGCCGCTGCTGACGGAGATCGAGCCGCGGTTGGCGTCGGTGAGCTGGTCGCCCGGCAGCGGCGTCCAGTTCTCGTCCGGCTTGTTGGTTCCCGGCTGTTCGGAACCGTTATCGGCGGAACCGTTATCGCCGGATTCGTTGCCGGAACCGTTGCTGCCCGGGTTGTCGGTCGTATGATCGCCAGTCTGGTTGTTGCCGTTGCCCGGCTGTTCGGAACCGTTGTTGCCAGAACCGTTGCTGCCGGAGTCGTTATTGCCGTTGTTACCGTTGTCACCAGGCTGGTTCGGCGTGTTGCCGCCGTTGTCACCAGGCTGCTCGGAACCGCCGTTGCCCGGCTGGTTGCCGTTCTCCCCCGGCTTGCCCGGCTGATCGGTTCCCGGCTTGTTCGGTTCCTCCGGATTGCCTGGCTGCTCACCGCCGTTATCGCCCGGCTCGTTGCCGGATTCCTTCGCCTTCCACTGCGCGAACAGCGTCAGGTCGCCGGTCACCGGCTTGGCGAAATCGTATGCGGTCTTGCCGTCGCGATCGGTCGTCCAACCGGCGAACGTGTAGCCGTCGCGCGTCGGATCGGCCGGTGCCGCGACCGGTTTGCCGTCCTCGACCGTCGCCGCCGCGACCGTGCTGCCACCGTTCGCATCGAACGTGACCGTACGTGTGATCGCCTCGACGACCAGGGTGCGCACGAACGTGACCGTGTTGCCGGCCGCGTCCGCGACGGTGTAGGTGATCGTGTACGCGCCGGGCTTGGCGGTGTCGATCGCATCGACCGTCTTGCCGGACTCATCGGTGATCGCGGCCTTGATGCGGCCGGTCACGTCGCCGAGCGCATTGTCGGAGGCCGTGATGCCAGCCATCGGATCGAACTTCTCGCCGGTCTTGATGGTCACGTCGCGCTGATCCTGCGGAACGTCGATGACCGGCGCGCTCGTGTCGGCGGCGACCGTGACCACGGCCTTGGCGGTCAGGCCGGTCACGCCGTCGACCGTGCCGTCGACGGTCACGTCGCCGGGCTTGGCGGCGGACCAGTCAGGCTCGTTCCACGTCACGCCCACGGCCTTGACGGTGCCGTCCGAGTACCGCACGGTCACGGTCTTCGGCAGGTCGGGCGTCTGGCCTTGGATGATCGCGGCCTTGACGTCGTCGATCGACACCGGCTTGATCTCGGCGAGCTTCGTCCAATGCGCGAAGTAGGTCGCGTCGGCGGTCACGACGACCGGGAAGACGACGCGGTCGCCGCCGTCCTTGGCCGTGTACCAGCCGTCGAACGCGTAGCCTGCGCGGGTCGGCGCGGCCGGCTCGTTGACCGTGCCGCCGTCGGCGACCTGCTGCGCGTCGAGAGCCGATCCGCCGTTCGCATCGAACGTGACGGTGTGAATGATCGGAGCGATGGTGAGCTTGCGCACGAGCGGCTTGGCCGCGTTGCCGGCCTGGTCGCTCACCGCGTAGGTCAGCGTGTAGGTGCCGGGGTGGGCGGTGTCGATCGAGGCGATCGCGTTGCCGTTCGCATCGGTGACTGTGAGCTTGACCGACTTGGTCAGGTCACCGTCCGCGTTGTCGGTTGCGGTGATGCCGGCCATCGGATCGAACGCCGCGCCCTGCCGGATGGTCACGTCGCCGCCGCCCGTGATGGTCGGCGCCTGGCTGTCCTGCCACTGCGCGAACAGGGTCAGGTCGCCGGTCACCGGGGCCGCGAAGTCGTAGGCGTTCTTGCCGTCGCGATCGGTCGTCCAACCGGTGAACCGGTAGCCGTCGCGCGTCGGGTCAGCCGGCTTGGCGACCGGCTGGCCGTCTTCGACCTGCTGCTTGTCCGCCGTGGCCGTGCCGCCGTTCGCGTCGAACGCGACGGTGCGGTATTGCACGCTGACCGTGACGGTGACGCTTGCCGTGATCATCTTGTCGCCGTTCGCCGTGGCCGTGATGACCGCGGTGCCGGCGGCCAGCGCGGTGACGTTGCCGTCCTCGTCGACCGAGGCGACCGTGTCGTTGCTCGACGACCACGTGACGGATTTGTCGGCCGCGTCGTCCGGCGCGACGGTCGCGGCGAGCTTGAGCGATGCACCCTTGAGGAGCGCCGCCTTGCCATCCTTGACCCCGTCGCCGGTGATGGCGATGGACGCGGGGGCGACCGGCTTGGCCGTCCAGTGCGCGTAATAGGTCACATTGCCGGTTATCTTGGCCGTGAAGTCGACGGATTCACCGCCGTCCTTGTCGGTGTACCAGCCGTCGAACGTATAGCCGTCACGCTTGGGGTCGTCCGGCTTGCTCGCGGTCTTGCCTTTTTCAACGCGTTGCGTGGCGACAGCGGAGCCGCCGTTCGCGTCGAACGCGACCGTGTAGGTCACCGGCGGGGCCGGATCGGTGATCACCTTGATCGAATAGTCCTTGGTGGTGTGACCGTCTTCGGCGATGACGGTGAGCTTGATGTAGCGAGCCGAGTCATCGACATTGTCGTCATCGCTCGCGTACACGTATGCGCCGGTGCTGTAATAGTACGGATCACTGATCCAGTTGTTGTCCACACGTGCGCCAGGCACCGTGACCGCCGTCAGATGCACGGCTCCGCCATTCACCATGTCGTACGGCACATGCCATTCGTAGTCGGTGTCCTTGCTGGTGAACTTCGGGGTCAGCGAGCCGATGCCGACTTCGAGGTTGGCAAGGCTGGCGTCGGCGCTCGGCTTCTGCCGGTTGACGATGATGCGGTACGTCTTCTTCGTCTTGCCGTCACGCGCGGTCACTTGGAACAGCACGGTGTTGGACCCAACGTTGAGCTGTTGCAGGGATCCATCGATGGAGGATGCGGAAGATATGATCGTCGCCTTGTAATCCGCCGTCCACGGCGTCACATAGATCTCAGACACCGAATACGGTGCCGTCAGGGTGTATGTGGTCGTGTCCGGATCGAACGTCTTCCCCAGCAGGTCACCATGCCATGCGCTGTAATTATACTGAAGATGCTGCTTCTGCCAGTACACGCTGAGGTATCCCAGATCGGCGTTGGCGTCGGCCTTGGCCATCGTGTCCTGATACGGTGCCTTGGCCAGCCATTCTGAAGACGGCTTGTACGACAGACGGTCGTACTTGACGAACGTGTCGCTAGACAGCATGTACTGTTCGAACAACCGTACGACCTGCTTCTGCTCCAGATTCACCACGGGAGTGTACGGTTCGGACCATTTCATATCCTCGCCGTCGGTGTATGCAGCCGCTTTGATGCTGCAATCCCATACAGCGTACGGAATGGTATTGGTCTTGCCGGCCGATTCGATCTGCTTGCTGTACTGCTGCTCGTCGAACAGCGAGTCAAGGCCCTTGTAGGCGGCCTGCATGTCCTTGTCGTAAAAGTCCTGCGCTTCCTTCTTGGCCTTGCTGTAGCTGTCGAGGAACTCCTGGAGTTCCTTGCCTGTCTTGCCGGCAGGCCCGCCATTCCACTCGTCGGATGAGGGGAACTTGAACTTGTTGAGCCCGTCCCAGATCTTCTTGGCGGCGTCCTTGGAGTCGCCGCCTTCACTGGATCCCCAGTCCGGTTCGCCGCCGGGGATGCCGCTGTCGCCGTACCAGTTGTTCGCCACGAAAATGGTGGAGGTGTACGGCGGTTCGCAGTTGATCGGCGAGAACTTTTCATACGCGGCTCGGAAGATGCCGTGATAGTACTGGTCGAGTTTCGAGGCTTCCTCGTTCACGCCGAACGCTTCGGCATCCAATGCCTTCGTGGTGTTGATAAACTTGCTGTTCACCACCGTCGCTGCGGCAAGGCCGCGTGCGAACAGACCGGTATCGGCGTTCTTGAACACCACGTGGTCAAGTTCGACCCGTGCTCCGGCCGCCACCGTCACTTCGCGATTGTTGCGCTGCTCGGGAATCTGGCCGCCGAAGTCGTTGCCGATCTCGCTATCGTCGCTCGACGTGAAGACGACGGGGTTCGTCTCGTCGCCTTGCGCGAGCAGACTGCCTTTGACGATCAGACCCTGACCGTAACTATTATCGAACTTGACGACCGCGCCCTTGTTCAACTGCATCGTCTTGTCTTCGGGAATGGTCAGTTCGCTGTACACCGTCGGTATCAGATTGCCCTCCAACGGCAGTTCCACACTGGAGGTCAGCGTAGCTTCGCCGCCGGCGGCGTTGCCTCGAATATACAACTGCTTGTTGCTGTTGCCTTTGACGGTGTTGCCGGCCAGATCGTTCAGATCGATCAGGCTGGAGGCGACCGATACCGCAGGAACGCCTACATGACTGCCGTTGATGAACTGGTTGCCGGTGATCACCGGAGTCTGGGCCGCGTTTTCGCTGACATTCAGCACGGACGACTCGAATACGCTGTTCTTCACCCGAACCGTATCCGCCGAAATCTGCACAGTAGGGATGCTGTAGTATCCCGACAATCCGAAGTCCGCAACGCCTTGCACGCCGCGCATGATCACATGGTTGAGATCGACGGTGCCTCCCTTGATCACGGATAGTGCCGGATACATCTTGTCTTTCGCCCTCATCGCGCCGTTGTCGTTGAGAACGTCGGTATTGCCGTCATCCTGATGGGCATACCAGTACGGATCGATTTCGACCGGGTCGGATTGCGTGCCGTTCATCATGACATTGCCGCCCTGACCGACGGAAATGCCGCCTCGGTATGAGCCGGGATTCAGCGTCAGTGTGATGCCGTCACCTACAAGGCCGCCGTTCTCATTGGTGTTTTGACCGTTTAAATATGAAAATTCCGGTACGGCGTTGCCGGTCAGCCACGGCAGGGTGGTTGATTTGGAGAGTGTGGTGCCGATGTAGATGCCGCCGTTGGTTTCGGCGTTGCTCACGTGATTGCCGGCCAGCTTGTCCGCGTCGAAACATTGGATGCCATCGATTCTTACGACATTGCGGACGGCGCCGGTGAAGGTGTTGCCCTCTACCGCCGTGTCAGGCAGGCATGTGTCGCTGTTGACGCGCACATACGTGTCGATCATCGGCCGCAGGCTGTTGTCGAACGGGTTCTCATACGAGAAGGTGTTGCTGGAGACCGTCGGATCGGCGCCAAAGGCGAGACCGTTCAGATCGATCACGGCATTGATGTACGAAGAGTCGATGGAACCGCTGAAAACGGAGCCGTAATGACTCGGCAGCACATGGATCCTATTGGTGGTGATCCACGGCTGGACCGCGGATTGATCGACACCGAGCAACGCCCCGACAGACGTGATCGTGTTGTCGGCCAGCACCAACTGGGCCGGATTCGTAGCCTTGATGCCGAAATCGCTATCGGCGCCTATGTACTTCACGGTGGAACCCCGCACCGACAGGTATCCGCCATCAACGGTCAGTTTCCATTTGCCGAAGGCCTGAGCCTGCACCGACTCCATCGGCACGCCGTCGGTGTCGCCGCCGACCGAATCATCGGTAAGCGCGGTAAGCGTCGCGTCATTCACCTGCAGGCTACCGTGAACAACGACCTCCGTTCGATCGAATTTCACGACGGAACCAGGATCGATCTGCACCATCACGTCGACGGGAATCTCCGTGGCCTTGAACACGACCACGCCATCGCTCGGTTTGATCTCCGTGTCCTTGGTGATCTCGGTGATCTCCGTCACCTTGTCGGCGACGGCGATGTCCGACGTCTTCGCCGGGAACGTCGCCGTGGATGCGGTCGGCGCGCCGGTCGTCTTGGTCTTCGTATCCAGCGACGGTGCGGTGGATGTTGCGGCGGAATCATTGGTATTGCCGGGCTCGATGGCGTTCGCGGTTGCCGTGAAACCCACGCCGGTCAGCATCATCGCTGCGGCCACAACCCCCGCCACACCAACTGCCAGCCATTGCCCGAATCGATTGGTTGGTGCCATAGGCACTGCCCTCTTCTCTTCAAATGCGTTTGTGATTGAAGGCGAAACCTCATTGCCTTGACTCGAACGCTACCCCCCCCCCGAGACGATGCCGCCCAGTCACACAGCCCAATATCGCCGGATGGATTGCCGACGATCCGCAGTCCGACATCCGTCATTCAACACGAAAGGTGGGTAGAACCGGACACAAGATCTCATAGGTGGGTAAATCTCAACTAGTTAGGCCGTCGGATCGAGTCTAACTGATCCGAATTTACCCACCTATGGAATTATCTGTCCGGATTTACCCACCTACGGGGCTACGCAGATACGACAAGACCCGCGCTGCGGCAGTCGCAACGCGGGTCTTGATCAGTCACTTACCGTGACCGTGTGATTCGGTTCGTAGCGAGACGAGACGGAATCAGGCAACGGTCATCGGGTCGACCGGGACTCCCGGGTTCATTGTGGAGGTGATGGTCGCCTTGGTGACGTAACGGCCCTTCACGGTGGACGGCTTGAGACGCTTGACTTCGTCGGCCACAGCCTTGAAGTTCTCGTCCAGAGCGGCCTCGTCGAAGCTCATCTTGCCGATGAGGAAGGAGAGGTTGCCGTGCTTGTCGACGCGGAAGTCGACCTTGCCGCCCTTGATCTCGTTGACGGCCTTGGTCACGTCCATAGTGACGGTGCCGGTCTTCGGGTTCGGCATGAGGCCACGCGGACCGAGCACGCGGCCGAGGCGGCCGACCTTGCCCATCATGTCCGGGGTGGCGACGACGGCGTCGAAGTCGAGGAAGCCGTCGGCGACCTTCGCGATCAGGTCGTCATCACCGACGATGTCGGCGCCGGCCTCAGTGGCCTCGGTGGCCTTCGGGCCACGGGCGAACACGAGGACCTTGGCGGTCTTACCAGTGCCGTGAGGCAGCAGGACGGAGCCACGAACCAGCTGGTCGGCCTTGCGCGGGTCCACGTTCAGACGCAGCACCGCTTCCACGGTCTGGTCGAACTTGTACTCCGGCATGCTCTTGAGGAGAGCGATGGCCTCGTTGGCGGTGTAGAGGTTGTTGCGATCGACCTTCTCGGCCGCCTCGCGATACTTCTTGGAACGCTGTACCATTAGTCCTTCTCCTCTTCTCAGTCGGTGACCGTGATGCCCATCGAGCGAGCGGTGCCCTCGATGATCTTCATGCCGGCTTCGATGTCACGGGCGGACAGATCGGCCATCTTGATCTCGGCGATCTCGCGGACCTGAGCCTTGGTGACGGAGCCGACCTTGTGGGTCAGCGGGTTCTCGGTGCCCTTCTCGACGCCGGCGGCCTTCTTCAGCAGAGCCGCAGCCGGCGGGGTCTTGAGGACGAAGGTGAAGGAACGGTCTTCGAAGACGGTGATCTCGACCGGGATGACCTGACCCATCTTGTCCTGCGTCTGGGCGTTGTACGCCTTGCAGAAGTCCATGATGTTCACGCCATGGGAACCCAGAGCCGGGCCCAGCGGCGGGGCCGGGTTGGCCTTGCCGGCCTGGATCTGGAGCTTGATCAGCGCCGTGACCTTCTTTTTAGGAGCCATTGTATGGTTCTTCTTTCTATGAAGCGGTGATAGTGGCGAACGCCTTGGTTTCCCGCGGCGAACTCCTCCCGCAACCGTATGATTGCTGTGCTGTGCTAGCAGGCTTGCGGGCGCTTCTCGCGCGGCCCGTAGGCCCTCCAGACACAAACCATCTCATTATGCCGTATATGGGCGACAACCCCATTACGCCGTTCACGCCATTTCAAGCAGAAGCCATCTATTGTCATTTCGAGCGAGGCGCAGCCGAGTCGAGAAATCTTATTGGAACCATTGCGCCTGGAAGATTTCTCCACTCGCTGCGCTCGGTCGAAATGACAGGTAAGTGGCGCGCTCGGTCGAAAAGACAAGTCAAGCGTCAGACGCCGGACTCTCCCCCAGTCAGCTTTGCTGACAGCCCCCTCAACAGAGGGGGCCGAGGATGAGGAATCAGTTCCAGCGATCGGACATGGCGAAGCTGTTGCGCATGTGGTTGCTGCCCTCGTACAGCACGCGGTCGAGCAGCGTGGTGGCGCGCTCGCGCAGGAACTCGGCCATGCGATCGTTCACCTCGCCGAGCACCGCCGTGACCGGCCGGCCGTCGAGCGATCCGTCGCCGTCGAGACGGCCGTCGCCGTTGCCGTCCGCGCCGTCGTCGAACCGTCCGCTTTCGATCGCCGCGTCGGTCTCCTCGACCAGACGATGGCCGAACGTGCGAACCTTCTCAACGTATCCGCCGATCAGCCGGTTCGTTTCGAACCAGTGCGCGTCCGCGATCACCGCGATGAGTCGGTTCGTCCAGTACAGGTTGTCGGTGGAGACCTGCGGCGTGGTGTCGCGCAGGTACGCTGGCGTGTCAGTAACGTTCGCATAGAACGGCGCGGCCGTGGTGAACGGACCGGAGCCGTACGAGATCCACATGACCGCGCGGCTGCACGCGGGTGCATACGGTCGCAGCTGGATGGCGACCATGTGGCCGGTGCGGTTCACGCCGATCGGACGGTAGCGGTGACGCGATTCAGGGGTGCCGAGCGTGCCGTACGGATCGTACGGGGTGTCTTCGAAGTGCGAGCCGAGCAGGAAGTCGACGTCCTCGATCGTCACCTTGTTCTCGGGCACGCGGCACCACGGGATATCGTCGGAGATCGGCGTGTAGCGGGCCGCCGGCGAATCCCAGTCCTCGCTCGGGTTGAGGTGGCGCTGCATGTACCATGCGCGCGGCGTGTTGTAGATGTGGTCCTTCGGCGTGCTGTCGCCGAACACCGTGCGCGGGTTGAAGCGGTCGGACTGCGAGACGGAACCGTCCGCCGCGAAGCCGATGCGCGACGAGCCGTTGCCTGCCATCGTTCGCATCGTGCGGTCGAGGTGATGTTCCGCGATGAACTCGCGCAGATCGGCGCTGCATAGGTATTCACGCTGCTCGCCGAACGCGTCGGTCAGATCGAAGTCGTCGATGCCGAGTTGGTTCGGGATCGTCGCATAGCAGTCGTCCGGCACGCGCCGCGCGATCCAGTGGTGGCCGCCGATCGTCTCGACGTACCAGATCTCGTCCACGTCCGAAATGATAATGCCGTTCGACTCGTACGTGCCGTACGTCTCCAGCAGTTCGCCGAGCCGGCGGACGCCCTCGCGCGCGGTCTTCACGTACGGGATCACCAGCGTGATGATGTCCTCCTCGCCGATGCCGCCCGGCTGTTCCGGCTCGTAACCGGCATCCCCCGGCTCACTGGTCGCGGGCACGAGCTCGACGAATGGGTCGGCCGCGGCGACGCGCTCGTTGACGGCGATCGTCTCGGTCGCGCTCATCGCGACGTTGTATTCGTTCGCGCCGGCCTCGGCCAGCACGCCGCGGTTCGGCAGCACGTTCGGCACGATCGAATACCGGCACGGATCGTCCGGCAGGTCGATCTCGACGTGGCTGAGCACGCTGCGGTAGTGGCGCGGCTGGTCGGCCGGGGCGACCGCGACGAAACGTTTCGGATCGTAACGGCCGGAACCGGAATCGTCGTCGCGGGCGATGATGGTCGAGCCGTCGTAACTGGCATTCTTGCCAACAAGCAGAGTGGTGCATGACATGGCACCCACTATAGGAACGCCCGTCGAACGCAGTGCACACGTTCGACGGGCGAGAACAACCATAACGGAACCGCCGGCCGTGAGTCAACCGGACGATAGATCGGCCGGACAGCGGGCCGGCCGGACAGCGGGCCGACCGGTCAGCCAACAGGCCAACCGGTCAGCGGTCGGCCAGCAGCGAGCTAGCGGCGGGTCATCTCCTCCTCGATCTGCTCGAGCGACTTGCCCTTCGTCTCGGGCACGAACCGCAGCACGAACGGGATCGACAGCGCGGCGAACACGCCGAAGATCGCGAACGGGCCGCCCACGTTGTTGCCGAACGCGTCGAGCAGCATGAGGAAGAACTGCGAGACGATGAAGTTGCCGAGCCAGTTCGCGGCCGAGCCGAACGACGAGCCGATGCCGCGCACCGACAGCGGGAAGATCTCGCCGATGAGCACCCACGCGATCGGGCCCCACGAGATCGCGAAGCCGAGGATGTAGAACGCGATCAGGATCATCGTCGGCACGGCGAGCGCGGACACGTCGCCCACGAAGTTCATCACGGCGAGGATGGCGAGCGCGACGGTCATCACGACGGAACCGAAGATGAGCAGCTGCTTGCGGCCGAAGCGGTCCATGATCATCGTCGCGACGATCGTGGAGACGAAGTTGACGACGCCGATGCCGACCGACACCCAGATCGCGTCGCCTTCGGGGAAGCCGAAGCCCTTGATGAAGACCTGCGGCAGGAAGTAGATGACCGAGTTGATGCCGACGAGCTGCTGGAAGAGCATGATGCCGACGGCCGCGACGAGCGCCGGGCGGGCGGTGCGGAACAGTTCGCGCACGCCGCCCTTGGTGTCCTGTGCGGCGACGGCCTTGATCTCATCGAGCTCGAGCTGGACCTGCGCCTGGTCGACGTCCTTGCGGATGAGGGTGAGCACCTTGAACGCGTTGCGCTCGTCGCCCTTGTTCACGAGGTAGCGCGGCGATTCGGGCAGCAGCAGGCCGCCGATGAGCAGCAGCGCGGCGGGCACGAGCGCCGAACCGAGCATCCAGCGCCAGTCGGCGAAGCCGAGCAGGTCGTGGTTGAGGAAGCCGAGGTTCGAGGCGTAGGCGAGCAGGATGCCGAACGTGATCATGAGCTGGAACAGCGTGGACAGCGAGCCGCGGCGTTCCTTCGGCGCGAGTTCGGCGAGGTAGGCGGGGGTAAGCGCGGAGGCGGCGCCGACCGCGAGGCCGAGGATGATGCGGGCGGCGACCATCATGAGGAAGCCGGTGGACGTGGCGCACAGGCCCGAGCCAAGCAGGAACAGGATCGCGGAGACGATGAGCAGCTTCTTGCGGCCGAACCGGTCGGACAGCGTGCCGATCGACAGCGCGCCGACGCACGAGCCGATGAGCACGGACGAGGTGATGAAGCCGGTCTGCGAGACGGTCAGGCCGAAGTCGGATTCGATGAGCGGCGACGCGCCGGAGATGATGCCGGTGTCGAAGCCGAACAGCATGCCGCCGAGCGCGCCGAACGTGAAGATGAACCCGCTGTTGAGCGGGAATCGTGACGAGAATCCGCGCGATTCGGCGGTTTCCACCGCTTCGATCGCCGACTCCACGGTGGATTTGACGGTTTCGGATTCCGCTCGCACCGCATCCGTGACGGCGGCGGGAGACTCTGCTGCGGAGTTCGTTGCTTCTGTCATGTGTGTTCCTTCCATCTCCATTGATTCGGCTTGCCGACGGGCGTCCACGCCTGCGCGGCGGCCTCATCGCGTTGCGGCGCGGACGTGTTTCGCGAGGGAACAAAAAAGACCTGGAAACGATCGGAATATGGATTGGATTCCGGACGCTTCCAGGTCTTGCCTCATGCGAGTAACAACCCTGCTACAACGTGTATGTGTGTATAGCAGTATATGCGATGTCGGACCACGACACTCCGACGTATCCGCTCCCACCCCTCCGCACGCACACACCTCCCGGGCATACGCCCGGTTCCAGGCACGGAAACGACCGTATGCCCGGGAAAGTCCAGCCCGCACCAGCATTCTCCCCGGGCATACTGCCAGTTCTAACCCCCAAACCGGCCGTATGCCCGGGAACCAACCCAATCCTTCCACGTAAGCCCGGGCACCGACCCGGCTCTCCCAAGTAAGCAGCTCAGCCTCCCGGGCTTACGGCCGTTTCAAGGACTGAAACCGGCCGTATGCCCGGGTACCAACCCGACTCTCCCGGGCTTACGGCCGGTTGTGGCTCCTCAACCGGCCGTAAGCCCGGGAAAAACCACGTGGAAAGCCTGGGGAAGAGCACAAAGGAAAACACACAGACGGCCCGGGAAACGACCAGGAAACCTCAGAAAAGAAGAAACCCGGCGGAGGGAGCCGCCGGGTGAGAGAGAAGAGAGAAGAAGGGTTCAGTTATGGGGTTCGCAGGGAACCTCGCCATCGGCCGTAACCGTTGACATGGTCTATATAACCGCCGGTTTCTGTAAGGAACGATGCGTATTCCTTACAAAACCCTGAGAACCATGTGGCGGGATTGTGCAATAGTGCCCTGTCGGACCTAACCTGACGTGCTCTTATTCTTGGCTCCCTCGGCTGAGGGAGTTGTCGACGAAGCTGACTGAGGGAGCGTCGGACCCATCACATTAGGCCCGCCAAAGTACTAGGGACATCGTCCGCCGGCAATGCCATGAAAAACGCCCGTGCGGTCAGGCACGGGCGTTGTGAATGCGCATGATCGGCGCAGGCCGGGAAACCTTACTTGTTCAGTTCGGCCTTTGCTTCGGCCAGTCGCTTGGCCTCGGCCTCGCGGCGGGCGGCCAGCTCGGCGTCAAAGCGGGCCAGCTCCTCGGCCACGGCCTCCTGCGGGATCTTCGCGAAGATCGGTGTCGGCTTGGCCACCGGCGTACCCGGCACGATCTCCTCGCGCTTCCACGGATGCACAGTCTCGCCCATCTTGTAGTCGCCGGTGATAATCGGGTAGCGGAATCCCGGCTTGTCGAGATCCTCGACCTCTTCGATGCGCGGCAGCGGTGAGAACGTGCCTGTGCCGCCGAGCGCCTCCCACACCTTCTGCGCGGAGTGCGGCAGGAACGGCGCGAGCAGGTGGTTCGCGTCGGACACGGCCTGCGCAGCCACGTGCAGCACGGTGCCCAGGCGCGCCGGGTTGTCCTTGATCTTCCACGGTTCGGTGGCGGAGATGTACTTGTTGATGTCGCCGACGATCTTCATGGCCTCGTTCAGCGCACCCTTCTGACGGTGATGTTCGATCAGGCCGCCGACGGTGGCGAACGCGGCGTTCGTCTCGTCGAGCAGCGCGCGGTCCTCGTCGGTCATCGACGCCTCGTCGAGCGCCGGGATCTCACCGAAGTTCTTGTTGATGAGGTTCGCGACGCGGTTGACCAGATTGCCCCAGCTCGAGGCGAGCTCCTCGTTGTTGTGGCGCACGAACTCGGCCCATGTGAAGTCGGAGTCGGAAGATTCCGGGCCGGCCACGGAGATGTAGTAGCGCACCGCATCCACCGGGTAGCGCGAGAGGATGTCCTTGACGTAGATGACGATGCCACGCGAGGAGGAGAACTTCTTGCCTTCCATCGTCATGAATTCGGAGGCCACGACCTGCTCCGGCATGTTGAGCGGGCCGTATTCGCCGGTCTCGCCGCCCTTGGAACCCTGTCCGTTGTACGCGAGCATCTCGGACGGCCAGATCTGGGAGTGGAACGTGATGTTATCCTTGCCCATGAAGTAGTAGGCCGGGCAGCTCGGGTCGTTCCACCACTTGCGCCACGCCTCCGGGTCGCCCTGACGGCGCGCCCATTCGATCGACGCCGACAGATAGCCGATCACCGCGTCGAACCACACGTACAGCTTCTTGTTCGGGTTGTCGATCCAGCCCGCGACCGGAACCGGGATGCCCCAGTCGATGTCGCGCGTAATCGCGCGCGGCTTGACTTCCTTGAACAGGCCGATGGAGAAGTTGATGACGTTCGTGCGCCAGCCGGTGCGGGTCTTGAGCCACGCGAGGTTCGCGTCGGCAAGCGCCGGCAGGTCGAGGAAGTAGTGTTCGGTCTCTTCGAAGCGCGGGGTTTCGCCGTTGATCTTGGAAACGGGGTTGATGAGCTCGTCCGGGTCGAGCTCGTTGCCGCAGGCGTCGCACTGGTCGCCGCGCGCGCCCTCGGCGTGGCAGATCGGGCATTCGCCTTCGATGTAGCGGTCGGGCAGGGTGCGGCCGGTGGACGGCGAGATCGCGACCTTCTGCGTGCCCTTGTAGATGTAGCCGTTCTTGAGGCACTGCTTGAACAGTTCCTGCACCACGTGCTCGTGGTTGCCGGTGGTGGTGCGGGTGAACAGGTCGTAGCTCAGGCCGAGATCGCACAGGTCCTTGGCGATCACGCGGTTGTAGCGGTTGGCGAGTTCCTGCGCGGTCACGCCTTCCTTTTCGGCTTCGACGAGGATCGGGGTGCCGTGCTCGTCGGTGCCGGACACCATCAGGACGTCGTTGCCCTTCATGCGCTCGTAGCGCGCGTAGACGTCGGACGGCACACCAAAGCCGGCGACGTGGCCGATATGACGGGGGCCGTTCGCGTACGGCCATGCAACATTCACCAGAATATGACTCATAAAGCCAAATTATCGGGCTCAGCGAGGACAGGCCGGAAATTATCCACATGGTTATCCACAATGGCTTGCAGTTATCCACAGACTTATCCACATCCGCGGAACCGCCGATGGCGCGCGCCGCACCGAACCGTTACGGTCGATCAGTATGAACGCTACGATCACCGCACTTACTGCACTTACCGCGCCGTCTCCACTCGCCGAGCCGCCCGACCCGGCCGCATCGTCCACGGCGTCGCCCGCGCCACTGCCCATGCCCACGTCATCGCCGCCCATCGTACGCGAAGACAAGCCGCTGCTCACCGAACGCGACCTTCCCGGTCCGCTCAGTCTCAATATGCTGATCTCCAACGGTTCCCTCGCCCGGCTGGACTCATCCAGCGGCTACCAACGATCCCACGCGACGACCCTATACGGCCGCGCCACGATCCTGGCCGACATGGTGCCGCGCAACGCCACCGTCTGTGCGCTGACCGCGGCATGGCTATGGCTGGGCGGCACGTTCCCGAACACCGTTGATGTGATCTCCCGATCGCATTACCGGGCAGCGGCGCATAGCCGTAAAATACGCGTGTTCAACCGCAAAAGCCCTTCCGAACACCTGATCCAGATCGGCGGCACGCGCGTGACGACGCCGGCACGCACGGTCTGCGACCTGTCGCTGCTGCCGACCGACGAACCAGACTGCGGCGCGACCATCTGCGATCTTATGACCGAATACCGTGTGACGGCGGACGACTGTCTGCACATCCTCGACCGTAACCCGTTCTGGCCGCGGGCCTCAGCCGCGCGTGTCCTGTTCGAGGACATGAGGCGTCCATGATCGGCCGGCGAAGACATGCCGTGCGACGTCGTCTCGACCCGCACGTCGGCAGACTGCGTCGACTGCCACGGGCGGATTCCGACGGGCGGCGGCACGGCGGCGGACCGGACGGAGACGAGGTGCTGTCTCCCCCGCAACCACCGCTGCTGCTCACCCCGCTAGTCGCGTGCGATCCGACCACCGACATGGACATCCTGTGGCATATCGCCCGCGAGGCGCCGGAACTGCGCCGCTGGCTCGTGGCGAACCCGCGCGCGGACGCGGCGCTGCTCGAATACGTGGCGCAGGCCGGCGGCCCCGGCGTGCGCGAAGCGCTCACCATCCTGCTCGACGGGTGAACGACGGCCCGGCGCTTCTCCTGATCAGGCCCGGCTTAACCGCGCCGGTCGGGCTCAATTCGGTTCCCGATCAGTCCCAGGCCGACGTGTCCCGGTCCGACCCGGCTCAGCCCTTGATCTTGAGCACTTCGGCGTAGATCTGCTTGCGGTTGGGCAGCGAACCGTCCGGCAGCGGATGCTCCTGCGCGACCTGCGCGATCGCGTCCTTGATACGCAGCCCGTCATCAAGCGCACGGTCGATCGCAAGCACGGCCAGCTCCTCGACGCTCAACGTCGCGGGCGCGGCCGCAGCGGCCTCCTCGTCGGACGCGCCGCCGATCACGAGCACGATCTCGCCGCGCGGCGGATCGTCGATCACGCCCTGCCTGATCTCGGCAATCGTGCCGCGACGGATCTCTTCATAATCCTTGGTCAGCTCACGACACAGCGCCATCGGACGGTCCGGCCCGAATCCGTCGAGCAGGTCATCCATCGACTCGGCGATACGATGCGGCGTCTCATAGAACACGATCGTGCGGCGTTCGGAAAGCAGCATACGCAGATGCTGCACGCGCTCGGAGTGCTTGCGCGGCAGGAATCCCTCGTAGCAGAACCGATCGGTCGGCAGGCCGGACAGGGCGAGCGCGTCCAGCACGGCGGACGGGCCGGGCGCGCAGGTGACCGGCAGCCCGCGTTCGATCGCGCGGCGCACGATCGCCAGTCCCGGATCGTTGATCGTCGGCATGCCGGCATCGGAGACGACAAGCACGGTCGCACCGGTTTCGACCCGGTCGAGCAGACCGTCGGCCTTGTTGCGTTCGTTATGGTCGTGGTATGCGACGACGGTGCCGTTCACGTGCACGCCGAGACGGTTCGCGAGATCGTACAGTCGGCGCGTGTCCTCGGCCGCGACAATATCGGCGTCGGCGAGCAGCGCGCGCAACCGGGCCGACGCGTCGCCGACGTTGCCGATCGGCGTGGCGGCGAGCACGACGGTGCCGCGCGGGATGGTGATCATATGATCGGACGACGGTGTGTCGGACGGCACGGATTCGCGTTCGCCGGCGACCGGTGATGCGTCTGTCATACCGGCCGTGACCGGGATATCCGATGCACTGTCGACCGATTCGGATTCATCGTCGAGGATGGGCTGCCCTTCATGCACATGTGTCATGACACCCAGTATTCCGCACGCTAGGTACTCGCGCCATACTCCCATCTTTGGAGGCTGTGTTCGACGGGAGCCGTCCGCTTTCGACCAGCATGCGTCCCCTTCCGGTGGAATCCGGACGCTGCGGCAGCATATCGAGGCCGTTTTCGTCCAGAGCAACAGCTTTCTGGCGGGATCCGGACGCTCAGGGCCGGGTTAGCGTCCGCTCTCGACTAGAACCCCTTGGTATCGGCGGCAGCATCAGGCAAGAATCCGTCCGGGAAAAACAAAAAACCCTCGCATTTCGCGAGGGCTCATTGGCTGGGATGCCTGGACTCGAACCAAGAATGGCTGAACCAGAATCAGCTGTGTTGCCAATTACACCACATCCCAATTTGGCTGGCGTACCAACTCCGAGGAGTCAGCCGTCGTACCCCCAACCGGATTTGAACCGGTGTTGGCGCCGTGAGAGGGCGTAGTCCTAGACCGCTAGACGATGGGGGCATATTCAGTTTTTCAACCGGTTGTGCAGCGAACCGCGCAACGAGTGATTAATATACGCGAGAGTCCACCTTTGCGCAACTCACGGCGTGTCGCCATATTTTCCAACAGTTTCGGAAGCCACGGCGCCCCGCCTCGGATCATCCGACGACCCTGCCGCAGCGCCGCCCATGTTCCCCCGCAGTCCACCGGCGATCAACCTTGCGACCCGACAGCTCGAACAGTCTGCCCGCCCCGCAGTCCGCATCTCCTCGCACACCCCGCAGTCCGTATCCCTTCACGCACCCCGCAGTCGTATCCCTTCACGCACGCCGCCCGTACCCCGCAGTCCGCCCCCTCGCGCACCCCCGCAGTCCGCACCCTTTCGCGCACCTCACAGTCCACACCCTTTCATACACGCCACCCACCACACACCCTCACGCACGCCAACATCCCTCCCGGGCATACGGCCGTTTCGCATCCCACAGCCGACCGTATGCCCGGGAGCACGCACCACAACACACCGTACCGCCCGGGCTTACGGCCAGTTGCAGAACCTGAAACGGCCGTATGCCCGGGAAGAAGTCAGGAAGCTGCCGACGACCGCGACTCCGCCAACCGGACGAGGCACGACGCGCAAACGCAACAAAGGCCCCGGGCGAGAACCCGAGGCCTTGTGTATCCGTACCCCCAACCGGATTTGAACCGGTGTTGGCGCCGTGAGAGGGCGTAGTCCTAGACCGCTAGACGATGGGGGCTTGAGTTATCCGCTACGTAGCGAACCACGCAACGAAGGTTCAATATACGGGAACCGTTCACCGACGTCAAGCACGGCGTGTCACATGGTGATCCATCGGTTGACAAATTACGATTCACCGACTCTCGCCGCATGAACTCGAAGCGACGAAGCCGATCAAAAAAGGCGCCCGCTCCACAGGACGGACGCCAGAACTCCCTCACAAACGCGAGAACGATCAGTCGATCACAGGTGCTCGCGCAGCCCGCGCAGACGCGCCAGCGACACTTCGCGGCCGACGATCTCCATCGACTCGAACAGCGGCGGCGAGACGCGGCGGCCGGACATCGCCACGCGCACCGGGCCGAACGCCAGGCGCGGCTTGTAGCCGCCGTCCTCCACGAGCGCCTTGTTCAACGTCTCGTGCAGCAGATCGGTCTTCCAGTCGGCCTCGGACACGCCTTCGAGCGCCGCGATCGCCAGATCAAGCACGGCCGCAGAGGAATCCTTGAGCTGCTTCTTCGCGTCGTCCGCCGGCTCGAGGTAGCCCTCAGCCGACAGCAGCGAGCCGACCATGCCGGAAACCTCGCCGAGCAGACGCACGCGCGGCTGCACGAGCGGCGCGGCGGCGGTCAGGATCTCACGCTCGCGGTCGGTCAGCTCGTCCCAGGAATCAGCGGACACCACACCGTCGCGGTGCAGGTACGGCACCGAGCGACGCAGGAAATCGGCAGGATCAAGCATGCGGATGTGTTCGGCGTTGATCGAGATCGCCTTGTCGAGATCGAAGCGGGCCGGGTTGGCCTTCACGTCGCGCACGTCGAACTTGGCGATCATCTCCTCCATCGAGAACACGTCGCGGTCCGGAGCGATCGACCAGCCGAGCAGCGCGAGGTAGTTGAGCAGACCCTCACGGATGAAGCCGGCGTCGCGGTGGTTGAACAGGTTGGACTCCGGGTCGCGCTTGGAAAGCTTCTTGTTGCCCTGGCCCATCACGTACGGCATGTGACCGAACAGCGGGGTGGTCTTGGCGATGCCGAGCTCCTCGAGGTAACGGTAGAGCACGATCTGACGCGGGGTGGAGCTCAGGAGATCCTCGCCGCGCAGCACGACGTTGATGTCCATCATCGCGTCGTCGACCGGGTTGGTGAGCGTGTACAGCGGGTCGCCGTTCGGACGCACGATCACGTAGTCCGGCACGGAACCGGCCTTGAACTCGATGGTGCCGCGGATCAGGTCGTCGAACGCGATGTCCTCGTCGGGCATGCGCAGACGCAGCGCGGGCTTGCGGCCCTCGGCGCGGAACGCGTCCTTCTGTTCCTCGGTCAGGTTGCGGTCGTAGCCGTCGTAGCCGAACTCCTTCGGACGGCCGGCGGCGACGTTGCGCGCCTCGATCTCCTCGGGCGTGGAGAAGGACTCGTACGCGTAGCCGGCCTCGAGCAGCTTGGCGGCCACGTCACGGTAGATGTCGCCGCGCTCGGACTGGCGGTACGGGCCGTGGGGGCCGCCGACGTCGATGCCCTCGTCCCAGTCGATGCCGAGCCAGCGCAGGGCCTCGAGGATCTGGTTGTAGCTTTCCTCGGAGTCACGGGCCGCGTCGGTGTCCTCGATGCGGAAGATCAGCTTGCCGCCGGTGGCGCGGGCTTCGGCCCAGTTGAACAGGGCGGTGCGGACCATGCCGACGTGCGGCGTGCCGGTCGGAGACGGGCAGAAGCGCACGCGCACGTCCTTCGGCAGGGCGGGCTTGCCGTCCTTCGTGTTGTCAGTGGTTGCGGAATTGGTTTCAGCTTCAGTCATAATCCCTTATTCTGCCGCGCAAGCGGGACGTGGGAAGGAAAGGAAAAAATTCCCCATTCGCGATATTCTTGCATATATGCAATCATCTGAGATTCTTCGACAGCTCATGCAACGCAGCGGCATGAACGCGGCGCAATTGGCTCACGCCACCGGACTCAGCGAATCACTGATCTCACGCGCCTTGAACGGACGCATCGACCCGGCGTTCGGCAAGATCACGACCGCTGCGGAGCATCTGGGCTACCAGATCACGCTCAGCCCATTGGAACAGGTCACGCTCGACATGTGCGGGCTGCGCATGGAAGACCTTATCAAGACGATCAATTCCTATGCCGGTCGAGACAATGCCGACTCCTGGCCGCCGATATCGGCCAGCATGAGGGAGTTGTTGGAATCTTCCTCAGCCAGTCCCGCACACGCACTCGAAGATCTTTCAACCGTGCTCAAACGTTTGCCGAACAAGGAATGGCGAGCCTTTATGGCCGGCCTCTACCGCCAACAGCACTGGCCCAACGCGCACGGACTCGCCGAATCAGACCTGAGGCTCCCCGTTCAATGGACTCCCCTGCGCAAGATCTACCGCTCCGCCACACAACCCGACCCGGACTTCCTCGCATACAACGTCTATCTACCGCAAGGAGAACTTCAATGGAAATGACCCGCGGCGAACTCATGTCCCTGATCGACGAGCTGGCGGAATCCTGCGTGGCGCACGGCATTTCGGGGACCATGACGATATACGGCGGATGCGCGATGATGTTCCACCACCCTGATCTGCGAGCGACCCATGACGTGGATTCGGTCTTCCAACCTTACCGCCAGATAAAGGAGTTGGCGGAATCCATCGCATCGCATCATGCCGGCGTAGACCGCCAATGGTTGAACATGCAGGTTCGAGATGTGCTGCCAATCCATGCAGACGATGCTCCAGTGACATATTTCGACCGCGCCGGTTTCACCATCCGATTCGCCTCACAACGGTATCTGCTCGCCATGAAAGCCATGAGTGACCGACGCAGCCAGAAGGATCTGGACGACGCCGCAGTACTATTCAATGCGTTGCATCTCAGGAACTGGATGGATATCGACAACATCGTGCACCAGTATTTCGGCGGTGGGTCAGCCGGATCACAAGAGCTGTTCATGGAGGATATCGAAGATCGGGCGGCGGAACTGGCTCGCCAAACAGCGACAAGCTAGAGCGAGCGGGTGGACTGGCGGACGACCAGGCTGGAGGAGACCTTGCGGAAGACCGGAGCGTCGGTTGGATTGCCGAGCGGGTTCTGACCGGCGATGCGCTCGTTGAGCACGCGTACCGACAGCCGCGCCACCGCCTCAAGCCCAGGTGCGATCGAGGTCAGCGCCGGCGACAGATACTGCGAATCATCGGAATTGTCGAAGCCGACCACCGAAATATCCTCGGGGATGCGCAGTCCACGCATCTGGATCGCATGCATCGCGCCGGAGGCGAGCATGTCGTTAAGCGCCACGACGCCGTCCGGCCGCACGCCGGAGTCCAGCAGCTTATCCATTGCCTCGACGCCATTGTTTCGGTGCCACATCAGCGACGGCGACTCAAGCCTTGCGTCATATTCCACACCGGCCTCTTCCAAGGCCTCCCGATATCCGCGCAATCTCAACCCAGCCGATCCAATCGTCTCCCCGGGATGAGTTCCGATCACGGCGACACGACGGCAACCCGTCTGCAGCAGATACTGGGTGGCGCGCTTGGCGCCCTCCACGTTCTCCGTGGCGATGTGGTCAAATCGTTCCGTGAAAATCCGTTCTCCGATCAGCACCATCGGATAGTCGAGAGTCAGATCCTGCACATCATCAAGCCCAAGTTCCAGCGGGCTGTAGATCAAACCGTCCATCATGGTCTGCTGCGAGCCGAGCAGCGCATCGAATTCGCCCTCGCGCGAGTACAGCGTCGGCTCCACGATCACGCGCAGACCGACCTTCTTCGCCTCCTCGATCACCAGCGACGACAGCTGCGCGAAATACGGCATCTGCAGATCGGGAATCGCCAGTCCGATGATACCGGTGCGGCCGCGGCGCAGGTTGCGGGCAGACACGTTCACCACATAACCGAGGTCGTCGATGGCTTTATGCACTTTCGTTCGCGTCGCATCGGAAACGAACTCATAGTTATTGACGACGTTCGAAACCGTCTTAATCGACACGCCAGCCACTTTGGCGACATCACGCATCGTAACGACATGATCACTGGTGGAAGACCGAGTTACCATTTACTCTCCAATCTCGTCCGTTCAATGTCAAGGTCACGGCGTCATCGCCACAAGTTGGAACGCAAATGTTTCACACATTCCGCGTAGTCAACTGGATTACCACTATACTCGTAGTTACATCGTTGTACAAAACGGATACGGGAAACGTGTTGCATAAAGGAGCGATCATTATGGCAGACGAACGGCCAACGAAGACGTGGGCATTGAATACGAGTCCGTGGCTGGGCGGCGAGACCGGCACGGACGGCGGCACGACGCAACGCCCCAAGGCCTGCCGCGTGATCATCGATAATGATTTCGCCGGCGATCCGGACGATCTGTTCCAGCTGACGCACCATGTGCTGTGCGAGACGGTTGACATCCGGCTGATCGTCGTCTCGCACCTGTGCAACGGCGACTTCATCGACCCATCCGGCGACACGGTCGCGCACGGCACGGCCCGCGTGCGCAAACTGTTCGGATTGCTGGGCTTAACCGGTTATGACGATGCGCTCGTCGCTGGTTCCGAGCTGCCGCTGGCCGACGACCACACGCCGCGGCCGAGCGCCGCGCGCGACGCGATCATCCGCGAGGCGATGCGCGACGACACCGATCTGCCGCTGTTCTACGTGGCCGGCGGCGGCGTGACCGATCTGATCAGCGCGTATCTGACCGAACCGCGCATCGCCGAGCGCATGACGGTCGTGTGGATCGGCGGACAGGAGTATCCGGGGTACGGCGAGGCGCCGCTGGGCCGGCTCGCCAAGGAATACAACGCGCAGATCGACCCGATCGCGGCTCGGATGCTGCTCACGAACTGCGCGTTCCCGCTGTGGCAGGTGCCGCGCAACGCGTACCGGCAGTGCCTCGTCTCGACCGCGGAGTTGGCCGCGCACGTACTGCCGTGCGGTGAACTGGGCAGGTATCTGTGCGGCGAGATCGACAACATCCGGCTGCACGGCGAGCGGTATTGGACGCGGCCGACCGGCGCGTACTGCCTCGGCGACTCGCCGCTGGTGAGCCTGACCGCCCTGCTGACGCCGTGGGATCGGGAACCGGCGTCAAGCCAGTGGATCACGATCGCGCGTCCGACGCTGGACGACGACGATCGGCCGGTCGGCGTGGAGCCGGTGAGCGAGGCGGATGCGCTGGCCGGGCGCGGCATCCACGTGATCACGCAGGTCGACAACCGGCTGCTGTTCGGAGACCTGTTCGCAAAGCTGGCCTTGTTCCGCCGCTGGCAGGGGTGGGACTGACAAGCATCAACTATGACGAGGGCCGCACATCCGACGGTGGATGTGCGGCCCTCGTGTTCCCTGCGCGCCCCGTGTTCATACGGAACTCAGGCAGACAGTCCGGCGAACAGTGCGCTCCAGTCCTGGGACTCGTCGTCACGTGCATCGCGGTTGTTCGGTTCGTTGTTCATGGTGTTGCTCCTTAATCGTACGCCATCGTATGTCTTGACTTATATTAACCGATTCACTCACCTCATCGGGAGATTATCGGTAACTGGAATAAAACTATCACAAAACATCACATTTGCGCAACTCGAACCAACATTCGACACGAAAAATGTGAGCGCTCTCACAAACTCTTCACGAACGGTCAACCGATATCAGCCATACAGTAAGCATCCCGCGCCAACGCATCGGCAATCGTCGTTCAAACCGACCACCGACACCGATCAACAGCCCCATCCGACCGCCATCGGCACAAGCCAACCATCCCAAATACCAGCGGTCCCGTTCACCAACGGCAAGCGGTCACGGAACAAAATCCAACGCATCCCAGCACCGGCCGGGCCGATCGAGCACCTCGCCTATACTTGGGGTCGTTCGCGCGATTGGTGGCAGCAATCGCGCCTGCATCATACGAAAACAGCATCGTCCGTATAACCCATTTCCGGGGTCGTTTCTCGTGTTCATCAAACATGGCGGCCCGGTGACGTCGATGCGACGGTCTGATGTCTCGCGCGGGCTCCTCACCTTCCCGCGGCGCGCGCCAGACCGCAACGAAAGCGCGGAACGCCGCGCGAAAGGCAAGGTGACAAGATGAGGATTGAGATCAAGAAGGGCATGCGTTCGATCGTGGCGGCAGCCGCGGCCGTGGCGCTCGGATTCACGATGGCGGCGTGCGGCAGCTCGAACGACGCCTCCAATACTACCAAGAACGGCGGCTCCGCCGAGACGCCGACCGTCTCGTTCATGCTTGACTGGACGCCGAACACGAACCACATCGGCCTGTACGTGGCGCAGAAGCTCGGCTACTACAAGGACGCCGGCGTGAACGTGAAGATCCTGCCGACCGCGCAGGCCGGCGCGGAATCCAGCGTGGAGAACGGCGTCGCGAACGTCGGCTTCACCACGCTGAGCAACGTGGCCGCGTTCAACGCGCAGGGCTCCAGCCTCAAGTTCGTGTTCGACCTGACGCAGAAGCAGGTGGCCCGCTGGTGCGCGCTCGCCTCGCGCACCGACATCAAGACCCCGAAGGACCTATCCGGCAAGACGTTCGTGAGCTTCGGTTCGGCCGAGCAGAGCGCCGTCGTCTCGCAGATGATCAAGTACGCGGGCGGCACGGGCGAGTTCAAGACCGCGACGGCCGGCACGAACACGTTCGAGACGCTGACCAGCGGCAAGGGTGACTTCGCCGGATTCTACGCGACCTGGGAGGGCGTGGAGAGCGAGCTCAACGGCCCGGCCCTCAACTGCTTCGTCGCCTCCGACTGGGGCGTTCCGGGCAACCCGGACCAGCTCGGCTTCGCGGTGAAGGATTCCTGGCTCAAGGATTCCAAGAACGCCGACGCGCTCAAGAAGTTCCTCGCCGCCACCAAGAAGGGCTACGACTACGCACTGGCCCACCCGGACGACGCCGCCGACATCCTGGTCGACACGGCCAAGGAGGCCCAGATCGATCCGAAGCTCGCCAAGGCGTCCATGAAGCTGATCGTCGACCAGAACATCTGGACCACCGATGACCCGAAGTCGATGCCCGGTACCGTGAACTTCGACGAGGCCCAGCCGTACCTCGACTTCCAGTACAAGGCCGGCACCTACAAGGACGCGGACGACAACGACCCGTCCGAAGCCCCGCAGGCCAAGGACCTCGCCACCAACGAATACGTGGCCTGAGGCGCCCGCAAGCGGTAAGGTCCGCCGGCCAGTCCCAAGTTCGACGATCACGAGGCAGACCTGCTCTTACGACAATGGCAAGCAAGAGGAATCGAATGCGTAATCTCAGGCATTGGCTCGGCGTCATCGCTCCGCCGGCCATCACGGTTGGCGGTCTGCTGATCGTCTGGGAGCTGGCGGTGCGGCTCGGGCATGTCTCCGAGCGCGTGCTCGCCGCGCCCAGTCAGATCGTCGCGTCGATGATCCGCACCTGGCCCGATCTGATGACGGCCGCCGCGATCACGACGTACGAGGGACTGGTCGGTTTCGCGGTCGCGATCGTCGCCGGCATCGTCATCGGCATCGGACTGTACCTGTCGAAGACGCTGCACCGCGCGGTCTATCCGCTGCTGGTCGCCGCGCAGACGATCCCGCTCATCACCGTCGCGCCGCTGTTCATGATCTGGTTCGGGTTCGAGCCGCTCGGCAAGATCGTGATCGTCGCCGTGTTCGGCGTGTTCCCGATCGCCGTGCAGACCGCGCGCGGACTGGCCGCGGTGCCGCAGTTCTATGAGGATGTGGCGCTCACCTGCGGCGCGACCCGCGCATGGGCGCTATGGCATGTGAAGATGCGTGTGGCCGCCCGTCAGATCTTCGGCGGCGTGCGCATCGCCGCCGCGTACATCTTCGGCACGGCGGCGACCGCCGAATACCTCGGCGCGATGAACGGTCTCGGCATCTGGCTGCAGGCCGCGTTCAACTCGTTCCGCACGCCGTTGATCTTCTCGGCCACCGTGGTCGTGATCGTCGAGACGGCCGTGCTGCTCGGCGTGATCTCGCTGATCGAATGGCTCACGCTCGGTGAGGACGACACCGTCTACGACAACTCCGAAGGCGAGTGACGGCAACCGGTCGATCGCCCTATACGACGGTGCCCCGCACGATTCCTGTGCGGGGCACCGTCGTATTATCAGCGGCCTACAGCTCCACTTCGGGCTTGGTGGGGTCGTCCTTAATATGGGCGAACTTGGCGGCGAGCGCCTCCTTGTTCTTGCGCTCGTCCTCCTCCTTGGCGCGGCGCTTGGCCTCCTCCGGATCCCACGTCACGTCGTCGTAGTGGCGTTTCCACTCGGCGGCGGCGATCGGCGCGATCACGCCGGCCGTCGCGTCCAACGTCCCGTCATCCGCCGCACCGGCGCGCGCGTCGAGCAGTGCGCGATACTGGTCGTCGCTCAGGTACAGTCGCGGCACTGCGGTCTGTTCGCGCAGTTCGTTGACGAACAGGATGATCGGCAGCTGCGCGGCCACTGCATCACCGGTGTCCCCGGCCGCATCACCGGCCGTCCGCTCGACAATCGACAGCAGACCGTCGCAGATCACCAGCGATTCGGCGAATCGCGTCGCCAGTCCGTCGACCAGCACGCCGGACGTTCCCGCATCGGCCACTCCGCCGGAGGCATCGGCGTCGGACGCGCCATCACCAGCCTTGCCGGCATCGGCGCTCGATTCCGACACACTAGCCGCACCAGCACCAGCACCAGCACCAGCACCAGCACCAGCATGCTCACCCGCGATCGCCCGCTCGATCATCGGCAACGCATCGCGCACTGCATCCACCGTCGTCTCCGGCCAATCGACGCCCATCGCGCGAACCGCGTCGAACAGCACGTCGGGATCGTGCGCGTCGCGGTAGTCGATCATCGTGTCGTACGCGTCGTTCGCGGCGAGCAGCGCGTCCACGATCGACTGCGGGCGTCCGGGAATCTCGTCCGCGCCTTCGTACACGAACTCGGCGTCGGGCACGGTCACGTCCTCACCGGTCACGATCCGTGCGATCATGCGCGTAAGCCGCACCTGCAGGTTCTCCGCGTATTTCGCGTCGTTGTCCATCTGCTTGGCGTCGGTCAGCGGCCACAGCGCGACCAGTTGCGCCCCGGCCTCGGCCGCCTCGCGCACGGCAGGCAGCGCGGCGACGCGCGCGACCGCGGCGGAATCAAGGGAAACAGTCATATTCGCTCCTTTGCATATGCACGGTATCGTGCCAATCGGCGGGTGCGACCCCAACCCGTCAGCCTTCGGCTGCCACCCTTCCCCATCAGGGGAGGGAAATGCCCGCCCTGTAATTCGAGGGGCGTGCAACAGTCATCATCCTCATTATCGCGCTACTGCACGTCGGCTGCGGGGTCGACGTACGTGATCGACATCACATCGCCGCTCTCGCAGTCGTAGGTGATCGACGTGACGGACGCAAGCGCGGTGTGCCGCAGGAACATCCAGTGTTCGGGATGCCCGGTCTCGAGCAGGTGCCGGTACGACCAGATCGGCGATTCGTGGCTGACGACGACGATCTGCTCGCCGGGATGCTCACGCACCTTCTCGCGCGCGAACTCGCCCACGCGTGCGGCGATCGAACGGTACGACTCGCCCCAGCTCGGCCGGTACAGGTTGAGCACGAGTTTCCAGTTGCCGTTCTTCCACAGCGCGCCCTCGCCGTGGCCGATGCGCTTTCCTCGGAATTCGTTGCCCGCCTCGATCACGCGCGGGTCTGTGTGCAGTTCGAGCGGGGACTGGCCGCGGTCGGCGCGCACGACGTTGAGCTCGTCGATGATCGCGCCGGCGGTTTCGCGCGTGCGCTCGAGCGGCGACGAATAGACCGCGGCAATCGTGTTGGTCTGCGGGTTGGTGGCGAGATAGTGCGCGGTCGCCTCGGCCATGCGCCGGCCGCGGTCGGACAGGTGGAAGCCGGGCAGGCGTTCGTACAGCAGATGGCCGGGATTGTAGACCTTGCCGTGACGGACGAAGTGGATGGTGGTTGCGGTCATCGTGCGGCTCCTTCGGGTTGGCTGGCTGACTGCGGCGCGGCGGTTCGCGGGACGCGCGGTCGCAGCGCGAGTGCGGTTCTCCATCAATTATTCAACATGAATGATCGGGGACGCCGCGTGTCGCGGCAGGCGAACTTCTAGAGTATCCATGACTGCATAAGTGAACAGCAAAACGCATGCATTCGCACGGCTGACCCAAGGCACGGCAACATGACGCAGTGACCTGCCGCGGGGGAGACGGGGAAGCCGAGTCCTTTCAATCTACCAAGCGGTAATCAACGCTGCGCCGGCGTGCGCCCGCACATCCACGGCCGACGACAATCGACCACGACCGGCCGCCGCGACGCAAAACGACGACCGGCCCCACTACCCACCCGTGAGCAGAAAGGAGCGGCTATGGCAACCGCCAATCACCATCCGAACCAGATCGTGAGCGCGATCAAGGACGTTAACCATAAACTCTTCGGCGGGTACGCGGAGCTGCTCCGCATACCCCATACCGCCCGGTTCGCGGTCGGTTCGGTCATCGCATGCATGCCGTTCCCGATGGTCGGCATGACGATCACGATCTCCGTGCAGCAGTACTACGGCAACTATTCGCTGGCCGGCGCGCTCACGGCCGTGCAGGCGATCGCGCTGGCGGTCTTCTCCCCCGTGCTCGGCAAACTGGTCGACAAGTTCGGCCAGCGGCAGGTGTCGATCCCGACGATCATCGTGTGGATGATCGCGTCGACCGCGCTCGTGACGTGCATCACCAACCGCGTGCCCGAATGGATCCTGTACTGCATCGTACCGTTCATGGCCGCGATCCCGCCGTGGGGCGCGATGAGCCGCCAACGTTGGACGACGCTGCTCAAGGGCGACCGCGAGCGCACGAACCGCGCGCTGAGCCTGTCGGGCGTGTTCGACGAGTGCATGTGGGTGATCGGCAATCCGCTCGCCTCGACGCTGGCCGTGATCTCCGGCCTGCTCGCGTTCTCGGTGACCGGCGTGTGCGTGCTCGTCGGCGCGCTGATGTTCTTGACGGAGCTGACGACCGAACCGAAGTCGCAGACCGTGCTCGCGCGCGAGGCCGGCATGACCCGCAAGCAGTACCGCGAGCGCGAGGCGGCGCGCGCGAAGGCCGTGCAGGCGGAAGCGGTCGTGGAGGCGGCCCGCAACCGCGCGGTCGCGCAGGGACTGTCGGACGCCGAGGTGCGTGCGGCGGTCGAACAGGCGCAGGCCGACGCGCTCGCCGGACACAAGGAGTCGATCTGGGGACCGGGCCTGATCGCGGTGTGCGTGACGTGGTTCGGTCTGGGCGCGTTCCAGTCGGCGGCCGGCATTTCGATCGTCGCGTTCGCCACCGAGTCGAACCTCAAGCAGTACACCGGGTTCGTGTTCGCGTGCTTCTCGATCAGCTCGCTGGTCGGCGCGCTCGTCTACGGCGCGAAGAACTGGACGATCCCGCTGTGGAAGCGCTTCTACTTCTGTCTGACCGTCGTCAACCTCGGCATCGGCTGCTTCATGTTCGCGCGTCACCTGTGGGTGATCATGATCATCTACCTGCTGATCGGCGTGTGCCAGGCGCCGACGTGGGTGAACGGCAACCAGCTGATGCTGCACTTGGTGCCGCCGACGCGGTTCACCGAGGGCATGGCGTGGATGGGCGCGATGAATTCGATCGGCGGTTCGGTCGGTTCGGCGATCGCCGGCCAGTTTATCGACCGGATGGGATCGCACGGCGGCTTCCTCGTGGTGACCACGTTGGCATTGGCGTCGCTGGCGATCGCGTTCATCGGCTTCAGGCAGATCAAGTCGAGCACCGAGACGCCGACGCTCACCACCGTGAGCGTGTGATCGACGGACATCCCGACCGAGCGCACCACCCACCGTGTCATTTCGACCGAGCGCATATTTTGTCATTTCGACCGAGCGCAGCGAGCGGAGAAATCTTTTACCGGACAACGCCTTCGGAAGATTTCTCCACTCGGCTTCGCCTCGGTCGAAATGACGGGAGTAAACCTCGCCTCGGTCGAAATACGGGAATGTGCTGCGCTCGGTCGAAAAGATATATACATCAGTCATCGATCAGCCATCACAAACGTATGCTGACATCACCGTAGATGTCAGCATACGTCAGTCATATTGATCATATTTCGAGTATATCTATCTCAATAATACGTAGTTGTCAACGTTACGTAATCCGTTCGCAACCGTCGCGCAACCGATTATCCAGAACGCAAAACCGCGATATTGCGCGGTTCCATGCCGGTCATACAATGTCAGGTATGGCAGTACATCACTACGGCCACTTGTTATAGAGAATGAGATTGAATATGACTGAAGTAACGAGCAATCCCACGGCCGAAACCAAGACCGAACAGGTCGACGCAGACAAGGCGGGTAAGCCCGCACGCAAGACCACGCGGCGCACCGCCAGCGGCAAGACCGCCGCCGCCAAGACCACCACGCGCAGGACGACGCGCAAATCCACCACCAAGACCGCCGCACAGAAGGCGGCCATCCCGGGCCTCGTGGGCGAGACCCCGGCGCAGTCGATCCCGGTGACCGAGCCGGGCCAGTTCGGCCGCATCAACGTCATGGACATCACCCCCGCCGAGGAGCGCGGCATCTTCCCGGCGCGCGTCGAACTGGGCGAGGCGTTCAAGGTCACCGCGCAGGTGTTCATTGAGGGACGCACCAAGGTCGGCGCAACCGCCGTCGTGCGTGGGCCGCGCGGCAAGGAGATGGCCCGCGTGCCGATGACCTGCACCAACCCTGGCCTCGACCGCTGGGAAGTCGAGCTGACCTGCGGCGAGCGTTCCGATGTCAAGCCGTGGGATCCCGACTTCGCCGCGGTCAAGCGCCAGCTGGGCGAATGGACCGTCACGATCGAAGGCTGGGAGGACACGTACGCCTCGTGGCTGCGTGACGCCCGCATCAAGGTCGAAGTGAACGACGATGTGGAGAACGCGCTCGATTCCGGCGCCGAACTGCTCGCCCGCTGGGCCGTGACCAAGGACGCGCGCCTCGACGCCGAACAGCGCAAGCTGCTCAAGGAGGCTGCCAAGACCGCGGCCGACCGCACGCTTGCGCCCGCCGACCGTCTCGCCGCCGCCGACAACGCTCAGATCGAGGCGCTGCACGAGTCCAACCCGCTGCGCGACGGCATCTCGCCGAGCGCGCCTCAGCGCTTCAAGGTCGAGCGTCCGGCCTCCAGCTTCGCCGCATGGTACCAGTTCTTCCCCCGCTCCGAAGGCGCGTACGTCGACCAGACGACCGGCAAGATCGTGCAGGGCACGCTGAAGACTTCCGTGTCCGGCCTCGAACGCGCGAAGGCCGAAGGCTTCGACATCGTGTACCTGCCACCGATCTTCCCGATCGGCGAAACCAACCGCAAGGGCCGCAACAACTCGCTGATCGCCGGCCCGGACGACCCGGGTTCGCCGTTTGGCATCGGCTCGGAGCTCGGCGGTCACGACACCGTCGACCCGCTGCTCGGCACGATGGACGACTTCAAGGCGCTGTGCGCGAAGGCCCATGAGCTCGGCCTCGAGATCGCGCTCGACTTCGCGCTGCAGTGCTCGCCCGACCACCCGTGGGTCAAGGCGCATCCGAACTGGTTCCGCACCAAGCCTGACGGCACGATCGCGTTCGCCGAGAACCCGCCGAAGAAGTATCAGGACATCTACCCGATCGACTTCAACGCCGACATGGAAGGCATCGAGAAAGAAGTCGAGCGGATCATGGATCTGTGGATCGCCGCGGGCGTGACGATCTTCCGCGTCGACAACCCGCACACCAAGCCGGTCCGCTTCTGGCAGGACGTGATCGCGGCCGTGACCAAGAAGCACCCGGAGGTGCTGTTCCTGGCCGAGGCGTTCACCCGCCCGGGCATGATGCGCGCGCTGAGCTACGTCGGCTTCACGCAGTCGCACTGCTACTTCCCGTGGCGCAACACCAAGGAGGAGCTGTCCGAGTACCTGCTCGAGACGAACGGCGACGACGGCTACTACCAGCACAACACGTTCTGGCCGACCACGCCGGACATCCTCACCGCCTACGTGCGCGACAACGGCATCGCCGGCCACGCGGTGCGCGCGGTGCTCGCCGCGATGGGCTCGCCGAGCTGGGGCATCTACAACGGCTTCGAGCTGATCGAGAACAAGCAGCGTCCGGGCTTCGAGGAGCAGATCGACAACGAGAAGTACGAGGTCAAGGTGCGCGACTGGGCGCAGGCCGACAAGTACGGCATCGCCGAGTTGTTGACCTCGCTCAACCGCATCCGCCGCGAGCACGCCGCCGCGTTCAGCTACCACAACCTGAGCCTGCTGCGCACGCACGACGAGAACATCCTCGCGTTCGCGCGCCACACGCCGGCCGAGCTGACCGGCACCGGCAAGGCGGAGACGCTGATCGTCGTGGTGAACCTCGACGGCCACAACGCGCATCAGGACGAGGTGCACTTCGAGATGACCGACTTCGGCGTCGATCCGGCGAAGGGCGCGCATCTGCGCGACGAGCTGACCGGCCGCGAGTTCGAGTGGCACTGGGACAACTTCGTCTCGCTGGCCCCGTGGGCCGACGTCGCGCACGTCTTCACCGTCGTGCGCTAATTCGGCGGTGAGTCGGCTCCAGGGGATTATTCCCGCCCGCGAAACCTGCGAAACCGGTTAGGTAGCCATCCCCGGAGCATCCGCAACCGGCATGCCTCCCCCGGCAGCAACGGCGTCCGTTTCCCACTAGAATCCAACAGATCTTGGCGGGAAACGGACGCTTTTCACATCTTCAGTGTCCGTTTCCCGCCAGGGAACCGCACGTTCTATCAGAAACCGGACTCTCTTTGCATCCCCAGCGCCCGTTTCCCTCCAAAACACCGTCGCTCATGGCGATCAGCCGGCCGTTTTCGCAATACACGGAACGCGGTATTGTGGTGCATGTCAATACAACTGTCGATTCTCAAGGAGAACAACATGGCAGAAACCTTCAACGTCGTGGTCGAGATTCCGCGCGGTTCCAAGAACAAGTACGAAGTGGACCAGGAGACCGGCCGCGTCTTCCTCGACCGCGAGCTGTTCACCGCTATGGGTTACCCGGATGACTACGGCTACATCGAGGGCACGCTGGGCGAGGACGGCGATCCGCTGGACGCGCTCGTGATGGTGACCAACTCCGTGTTCCCGGGCTGCGTCATCGAGTGCCGCGCCGTCGGTCTGTACCACATGGAGGACGAAGAGGGCGGCGACGACAAGGTGCTGTGCGTGCCGGCCGACGTTCGTTACGACGGCGTCAAGGACGTCAAGGACGTCAACGAGTATCACCTCGCCGAGATCAAGCACTTCTTCGAGCAGTACAAGGCCCTCGAGCCGGGCAAGGAAGTCAAGCCGGGCGACTACTGGACCGGTGCGGACGTGGCTGAGAAGGAAATCAAGGAGGCGCGCGAGCGTCTCGCGAACGCGGCGAAGTGATTTCCGTCAGGACAGTTCAGTGAACTGTCCGCAGCCACGTGCGAAGACGCGACAGCGGCTGAGCCGGCATTGAGCCGGCCGCAGGCCGTCCATAATTGCAGGATCGTGGCGGAGAAGGAAATCGTCGAAGCGCGCGAGCGTCTCGCCGCTTCGCAGAAGTGATTTCCCTGTCTTGACGCTCCCAGTCAGCTTTGCTGACAGCCCCTCAACCGAGGGGACCAAGATGGCATGTAGGCTTCCTCGCCTATCGGCGAGGGGGCCTTTTTGTATCCGCTTCCGGCGTAGAATCGATGTGGATTATCGATACATATACCGGGGGCAATCCAATGACGCATCCACGTATCATCCCGCTCGCGCAGACCGAAACCAGCCGCTATCATGTCCGCGATGCCGGAGGCACCGCGGCGCTCAATCACGGACCCGAGCGTACGGTCGTCGACCTCGCCGATCTCGGCTGGCGGTTCGCCTGCGGGCACGGGGATGAGGATATTCTCGAGCCGTCCGCCGCAGCCGCACCCGACTGCGACGATTCGGAAGCAGCCGGCTGGGAGCCGGTCACGCTGCCGCACACCTGGAACGCGCGTGACACGAACGACGGCGTGCGCGGCAACATGAACCGCACGGTCGGCTGGTATCGCGCACATCTGCACGTCGTCGCCGACAACGACACGAACGTCCACAAGGCCGCGACCGCCAAGCCCGGAACCATCATCGTCTCCCCCGGCAGGCGCACGTATCTCGAGTTCGACGGCGTGAACTCGGTCACGTCGCTGTACGTGAACGGCCACGCGCTCGCCCCGCTCGGCTCCGATCCGCGGGACGTCGCGCGCGACACCGGCGATCCGGCGCATCTCGGCGGGTACGCGATGTTCCGGTTCTACCTGACCGACGCGCTGCATGCTGGCGATAACGTGATCGCCGTGCGCGTCGACAACCGTCGCGACCTGCGCGTCGCCCCGCTGTTCGCCGACTTCAATTTCTACGGCGGCATCTACCGTCCGGCACGGCTCGTGCAGACCGCCGACGTGCATCTTGCGCTCGACGACCGCGGCTCGTCCGGACTGCGCATCGTCACGCCGAACGCCGGCCGCAGCGGGTCGGTCGACCGGCCCGATCATCTCGGCCTGACCGAAGTCCATGCGGACATCGTCAACGATGCCGATCGCGAACGCCGCGTGCTCGCCCGGCACGACGATCGTCGCGCCGGGCAACGCAACGGACTGCGGGACGAATGCGACGGCTGCGTCCGCGAGTGCAACAGATGCGTCCGATGATGCGCACGATGTCACTGTCGCCAGCGATGTCATCGATGTCACGCTCGCACCGCACGAACGCCGTCACGTCAAGGTCACGCTGGAAGTCGCCGATCCGCATCTGTGGCAGCCGATCGACTACTCGCGCGGCGCGGCGAACGACGACGTCGCGTATCAGTACGACGTTCGCATGGAACTGATCGACTACGATTCGTCGGCGCACCGTACGGAACCGCAAACGGCCACCGACGCCGCCGCGACCACCGCACCGCTCGATTCGGTCACCGACAAGGTCGGCTACCGCTGGTTCCACGTGAGCCGGGACCACGGCTTCTTCATCAACGGCCGCTCGCACCCGCTGCGCGGCGTCACGCGGCATCAGGACCGCGAGGGGCTCGGCAACGCGCTGCACGACGCGCAGCACCTCGAGGACTTCACGCTCATCATGCAGATGGGCGTGAACTACCTGCGTCTCGCACACTACCCGCACGCGAACTACTTCTACGACCTGTGCGACGCGAACGGCGTGGTCGTGTGGGCGGAGATCCCGTTCATCGACTGGGTCGGCGAGGACGAGCGTTTCGCGGACGTGACCAAGGAGCAGCTGACCGAGCTGATCCGCCAGCAGGGCAACCGCCCGTCGATCTGCTTCTGGGGCCTGCAGAACGAGGTCGGCAACCACAACACCGCGAACCAGTGGATCGCGATGCCGCAACTGTCGCGCGAACTCGACGATCTCGCGCACGCCGAGGACCCGACCCGCTACACCACGCAGGCCGCCGACCAGGACGAAACGGCCAGTTCGCGCGGCGACTGGGCGAGCGACATCATCTCGTGGAACATGTACCCCGGCTGGTATTCGCAGCCCGGCTTCGGCGCGCTCATCGAGCAGAAACGCTCGATCGAACACCGTCCGCTGGGCCTGTCGGAGTACGGCACGGGCGCGAGCGTCGACCAGCACGAATTGCATCCGAACGCGCACAAGACGCGGCCGAACAGTTACTGGCAGCCCGAGGAATACCAGTCGCTGCAGCATGAGGAGGCGCTGGCGTACATCAACGCGCACGACTGGCTGTGGTCGACGTCGCTGTGGAACATGTTCGATTTCGGCGTGGATCACCGGCCGAGCGAGGCGGGACGGTTCGAGATCAACAATAAGGGCCTCGTGACGTGGGACCGGCACGTGAAGAAGGACGCGTTCTACCTGCACAAGGCGAACTGGAACCGGCTTGACCCGTTCGTGTACATCGCGTCGCGGCGGTACGTGGCGCGCGAGGAGGGGCCGAGCACGGTGCGCGTGTACTCGAACCTCGACCGCGTGTGGCTGTCGGTCGCGCACGACGGCGATGCGGCGGTGCGCCACGACGCACGGCCGCTCGGCAACGGCGTGTTCACGGTGGACGGACTGCTGGATGAGCCGGGCGTGTATACGATCCGGGCGTACGGTGACCGTGACGGTGACGATGGGAACGTGTATGCCGACCAGGTGATCTGGACGCGGCTGGCGGACGGCGATCGGACGACCGGCGGACGGATCGTGGGTTCGGATGGCGCGAACGACGGCATCGCGGATGACGGCACCGATGATGGTCGCGAGCGGATCGCGGACGGCGCGCTGGTTCCGTGGTCGCTGTGGGCGCGGCCGGACAGCGGATTCTCGCTGGACCGCGAGGAGCACCGGATGATCGCGCACCGTCCGCTGCCCGAGATCACGCCCGAACAGTGGCGTGAGGCGTTCTCGTTCAACGGTTCCGGCACAATCGACTTCTACGCGACATTGCCGACCGGCCTGACCCCGTCCGACACGGCCGTCATCACCGCCCCGGACGGCACGCAGACCGTGTTCGCCGTCGTGCAGGGATAGCCCCATCCCAAACCCTATAAAACCCTATAAAACCCTATATAGCGCTGATATCGTGTGGCGGTTGTCGCTCACCGAGGCAGTCTCGGTGAGCGACAACCGCCACACGTCTTCCTGAGTGGCAGAAAACGCTTGATCAGCACTCTGCCAGCGAAAGGCACAGGGCCGTCACGGTCTCCGCTATGGACTCGCGGAGATCAGCGGGCGGCCTTGATCCTGCGGGCGAGATCGGCGTCCCACATGGCACCGGTGGCGCTCATCACCGCATCGGCGCCGGCCGCGCGGTACGCGGCGTAATCCTCGGGTGCGACCACGCCGCCGAGACCGATGATCGTGTAGTCCAGCCCGAGCTTCTCGCGGATCGCGGCCAAACGCGCCACCATATCAAGCCCTGCGTGGCGGATCGCACGGCCGCACACGCCGCTGCGATCGCGGCCCGCGCCCGGCAGCGCCTGCCGGCCGTCGGCATCGACCAGTCGCGCGGAAATCGTGTTGATCGCGGAAAACGCCTGCACCGATCCGCGCGCGGCCGTCTCACGCACCATGAACTCGAGCGCGGAATCGTCGACGATGGTGCGCTCCGGCCCCCAGCCGCCGGTCACCTCTGTCGGCGGGATGTATGCGAGCTTGATCGCGAGCGCACGGTCGCCGATCTCGTTCTTCACGGCCTCGGTGATGCGCCCGACCAGCGCCGGATCGTGGCACAGCAGTCGGTTGTGGCCCTCGTTCGGGCAGCTCGTGTTCATGACCATCAAGTCGGCGCCGGTTTCGGTGACGAGCCGCGCGGTGGCGACGTGGTCGGCGATGTAGTCGTCGGTGGTCATGCCCTCCACACGCGAGCCCTGGAAGCTCGGGATGAGCAGCTGGCCCGGGCCGGCGGCTTCGATGGCGCGGCGCATATCGGGCTGCCATTCGTCCGGGTCGCGCGAGGGCACGCCGAACGAGTTGGAGATGGAGATCGGCTGCTCATAACGGGTGTCGGCGAGCACGCCCTCGTCGAGTTCGGCGCTGCCCGGCGTGAGCGAGCCGTCGGCGGCCTTCGGATGCACGGCGAGCACGTTCGGGAACGGGTTGCAGCCCCACGCGCGCGAGCGCACGGTCTTGTAGGTGGCGAGGTCGAAGCCCATGCGGAACGCGGCCGTGGTGAACCGCGAGTTGAGCAGCGGGCCGGCCGGGATGCCGAACGGCAGGTTCACCTGATGGCCGAGGAAGTCGACGGTGCCGGCGGCGGCCTGGGCCTCGGCATCGTTGGCCGAATCACCGGCGCCGCCATCGGCCAGCGCCGCGGCGAACGCGCCGAACGGACCTTTCGCATAGTTGTCGTCGTAGCTCAGGTTGACGTCATAGAACGGCTCGAAATCAGTCATGGTTCTCTCCAACGGTCGCAATCGGCAGGGATATCAAAACGGTTAGTTTCCACTGTAAAACACGGCCGCAACGTACACGCGGCACAGCCGGCCATCGATCGGCATGAGCCTGCGTAACCGGCCTCGCAACGCAAGCGGGCCGGCACCAACCGGCACCGGCCCGTATCATGCACCGCATTCCAACGCGGCTACGCCATCGCCACCGCGAACGAGACGAGCGCGAACAGCCCGTTGAGGATCACGAACGTCAAGAACCAGCCCGACGTCCAGCCCCAGTACGTGCCGGGCGCGGACCGGTTCACGCGCCGGTACTCGCGCAGTCCCCACCCGTATTTCACGAGCACATAGATCAGGCCGCCAATGCCGACGACCAGCAGCGCCACGCCGTACACCATGTTGCCCGTGTCGCCGAAGCTCGCCGCGAACTCGGACAGCACGCCGCCGAGGATCGCGTTGTTGAAAATGTGCAGCGCGATCGACCAGATCAGCGAGTATTCCATCGCCACGAACGCGAACACGAGACCGCAGAAGAACGCAAACGTGCCCTGCACCACGTCGTCGTGGAACAGCGCAAACATGAGCGACGACGTGACGATCGCGAAGTTCCGGCCGAGCGGCTGAAGCTCGCGCATGAGCACGCCGCGGAACACCGTCTCCTCCACGATCGGGCCGATCAGGCCGATGTACAGCCACATGCTGATGGTGACGGCCGACTCGTCGATGCTGTCGGACGTGGGCGAGGCGAGGGTGATGCCGAGCGCGGCGAACGCGATCTGGATGAGTTGCAGCACGCCCTGAATGCCAATGATGAGGGCGACGAACGCGGCGAACCATGCGGGACGCATGTGCGCGCGGGGTTCGTTCGGGTTGAGGCCGGCCGGGGCGGTCGGATCGCCAAGCCAGAACGCACGCGTGAGGATCGTGCGGTGGCGCATGAGCAGCATGAACAGGAAGCCGACCGCGACCGAGATCAGGCTCAGCACGCCGACCCACTGCACGCTATTCTGCGCGAGTTCCTGCTCGATCTGCCGGAAGTTCTCGGCAGACGGCGTGTTCGCGAGGCGCGATCCGGCAACGCGTTCGATCGTGGCGATCACGCCCATGATCATGCCGGCGACGATGCTCGCACCGGTGAAGACCGCCTGATAGGCGAGGATCAGGCCGGCCGGGCGACCGACGGCCTTGCGCAGGGTGCGGCGGCGGATCTGCTCGGGCGTGGCCTGCGGGTAGGGCGCGTAGGGGTACGGCTGGTATTGCGGCTGATATTGCGGCTGACCCGGCCGCGGCGGATACTGACCGTTCTGCTGATACGGCTGGTACTGCTGGTACGGCGATGGCTGGGGTGGATACGGGAATGACTGCGGCTGATACTGCGATTGCGGAGCTTGCTGGTACACGCCCGCCTGATACTGCGGATACGCGCCCTGCGGCAGCGGTTGCGGCGGATAATATTGGCCGGGTTGCGGCTGTTGCGGAGTGGATTGGGCCGGTTGTTCCGGAGCCAGAGGCTGCGATGCCGGCTGGGGTTGCGAGATATCGGCCAGTTGCTCAGGCGACGATGCGGCCGAAGACGATGGCGATGCGGGTTGGGTCTGCGAGGTATCGGCCGAATGTTCGGACGTCGCCGTCGTGGAAGATGAGGTCGGTTCCGTCGACGCCTGCGATGGCGTTTCGGATTGCGTGCTTGCCGGCAGGTCGTCCTGCGGTTGAGGTTCGTTGATGCTCATGCGGCTCAGCCTAACCGTGTTTGCTGAACGATTCGTGACTATGCCCACAGATATTGACGAGAAATCGGCCGATTCGCTCAGCCCACGCCGCCGCCGGCCAACACGCGCGTACCGGTCGCGCCGGCGATGCGCCCCATCGCATACAGTGATACGTACGCCAACGAAGGGGACCACCATGAACGACTCGCAGACCGACACGTCTCACGCCGAACCGGCCGGCGCGGCCGGGGCGCCCAATCCGACCGAAGCCGTCGCCGCAACAAGCCCGGCCAGTCCAATCAGCCCGCCCGACACGGAACCCCGCACATCCGCCGCATGGCAGCCGTATCCGGAACGCATCCAACGCATGTGGCTGGCGGGCGAAGCGCTGCAATGCGCCCTCTGGCTTGCCGGATGCGCAGCCGCGGCCGTGATCTGCTGGATGAACGGTTGGTGGCGTTGGCAGCCGGTCATCATCGCCTTGATCGCCGCGGTCAACGTACTCGATTTCGCGTCGCAGCCGTTGCAGACGCGCTATAAATACGCGTTCCACCGGTTCATGATCGGCGACCGGTTCCTGCGCGTCCGCACGGGATGGCTGTTCCGCTCGACCGTCACGGTACCGTACAACCGCGTGCAGCACGTGGATACGAAGCAGGGACCGTTGCTGCGCAAGTTCGATCTGACGACGATCGTGATCCACACGGCCGCGACCGCACACGAGATCGCCTCGCTGGATTCGGCCGAGGCCGAACACGTGACGACGCTGATCACCGAACGAGTCGCCGTCGCGAAGGAGGACCTGTGATGGGCGAGACGAACACCGCACAGCTGCAACCGCCGGACGGCACGGTGACGGCTCAGGACGACGCGCTGCCGGCCACCCAGCGGAACGACCAGCGCGATCAGTACCGACATGATTCCGGCAGCCGCGATACGCACGACCCCGATGATCGGCATCGCGGCGACGACTGGCGCATGCTGCATCCGGCCGCGCTGATCGTCGGCGTGATCCGATCGCTCAAATCGACGATCGGCATCCTTCTTGCCATCGTCGGCTACCGCATCATCCGTGACGGATGGTCGCAGTGGATCCTCGTCGGCGCCGCCGCGCTCATCCTGACGCTCGCGGTCGTGCCGCCGGCCATGCAATGGCTGACCACGCGCTACCGTCTGGGTGCGGATTCGCTGGAGTTTCGCACGGGACTGTTCTCGCGCAAACACCGCACGATCGGATACGGTGCGATTCATGCGATCAACAGCGCGTCGCCGGTATACTTTCAGCCGTTCGGCGTGGTGCGATTGACGATCACGGCCGCCGGATCGGACGCCGACATCACGCTCGACGCGGTGCCGGTCGCGCTGCAACTCGAACTGGAGAAGCTGCGCGCCGCCAGCTGCGCCGCGCGCGATGCCGATTCCGCGGTCACGCGTCCGACCAGCGCGGATGGCGCGAACCGCGGTACCGACGATCTTCGGCCGTCCTCGCCGAACGTCGTCGACTTGTCGTCTCAGCTAGACGGCGCATCCCAGTCAAGCGCCCCCTCTTTGTCATCCCAGCCGAACACCACCAATCTGTCATCTCGACCGAGCGCAGCGAGCGGAGAGATCTCTCCCCCGCAACCCCGCATCACACAGTCAACCAGCCCGGCCGCAGCCCCCGCACCGATATCGTCAACCGCAACCCCGCAGTCAACCGCCAATCGCCCGGTTTTCCGCGCTTCCATCCGCGACATACTCCTGTTCGCCGTCACCGATCTCGGCTTCCTTGCCGCCGCGCTGGCGGTCTACGCGGCCTTCGACCGGGTCAGCGATCTCATCCCTCGCGCGTGGATGCGCACGGCCACGCAGTCGGTCGATGCGATCGTCGCGCAGGGCATCCTCTCGATCATCCTGCTGATACTGGCGTGCGTGATCGCGCTCATGATCGTCAGCATCGCGTCCGCTCTGTTGCGGTTCTACGGGTTCGAGGTGTGGCGTCGCGGCGACGATCTGGTCGTCGTGCGCGGCCTGTTCACGCGCCGCACCGTCACACTGCCGGTCAGCCGCATCCAGACGATCGCCGTCCGGCAGTCGCTGTTGCGCCAGCCGTTTGGACTGTGTTCGGTCACACTCGGCCTGAGTTCCGCGGCGGCCGGCAGCAGTGACGACGCGAAGGAGAACAACGATTCGTCGAACATACTGCCGGTCGTGAGCACGCGCCGGGTGACCGCGATCCTGCGCGCGATGCTGCCGGAGTGGGACGTGCGCGACGCCGCTGATCGTCCGATCCGGCATACGGGCCGCGGATTGACCAGATATTACGTGACGCTGCCGATCGTGTCCGGTCTGGCTGCGATCGCCGCGACGATCGCGATAATGTTGGCGATGGATTGGGTTGGGCGATGGTGGGCCTGGCTGGCGGTGATTGCGGTGGCGTTGATGTTTGCGCGGTGGGCCGCCAGTCGATGGCTGCGCTCACAGGTCGACGGCTATGCGCTGTTGGATGCGCCGAACGCAATGGGCACGATGGGCACCGCGGACGCGCCGGCCCCGTCGGAAGACGGACGCGGCACCTCGCCCGACGATACAAGCGCAGCAGATATGGGCGGCGGCCATCATGTCCCGGCATCCGCCGCTCTCTGTTCCCACCGCATCGCGGTGACCGGCGCGACCGGACTGACACGACTCACGCTGGTCACCCGTCGATCGCGCGTACAGTCGATCATCCGAAAATCGGCGTTGTGGCGCGAATCGCGCGGCGTTGAAACGCTACTGATGCCGCTGTTCGTCACCACCGGGTCCGACGAACTGCGGTTTCAGTTCATCCGACAAGCCGACGCTGACCGCATCGCCGCATGGACCGAAGGCGATCCGCAAAGATAACCGCACATCGTTTCACGTGAAACAGTTCCACATGAAACATGCCTCCGCGATCCCGAACGACCACGCAGGTATGTGCGGTATGTGCAGAAGGCGGCGGCTCGACGCCGCTGTTCCGACCGCCGAGGCATAATAGTCGTTTGATGCGTCGGCCCGGCAGCCTCGATCATGCGATCGGCACGCGCGCGACGCGAGAGAACGAATATGACCGTGCGATTCGGAAGCAGGGACACTCATGAGCAAACACAGGGCGAAACACACTACGACGGAAGTGCGTACTCGGCATGTCTGGCCGTGGGTGGTGCTGCTGGTGGTGTTGCTGCCGGTTCTTGCGGCCGGCGCCTGCGGCTGGAAGCTGTACACCGAGGCCCAGCAGGTCAAGGCCCACGAGGAGCAGGCGATCCAGCTGCTCGGCAACATCGCCGACCTGAGCAACCTCAACAACATCGACGAGGTCAACCAGAAGGTCACCCAGGCCCAGGCCGAGACCTCGGCCGCCAACGTCATCACCCACGGCGCACTGTGGAATCTGGCCTCGAACATCCCGACATACGGCGACGACATCACCACCGTGCAAGGCATGACCGCGGTGGTGGACACGCTGGTCAACGATTCGGTGCCGCAGTTCATGAGCGTGCTGACCACGCTGAAGAGCGCGAACCTCAGCACCGGCGACGGCCAGCTGAACATCCAGCCGATCCTGGACGCACAGAAGAGCATCACGTCCGCAAGCAAGTCGCTGCAGCAGCAGGTGAAGAAGTACCAGCAGCTGCCCGAGGCACATATCGCCCAGATCAGAAGCGCCTACGATTCGGGCAACACGCAGCTCGTCAAGATGGCCGACAAGGTCGACCAGCTGGCCAGCACCTTCCAGATCCTCCCCGACTTCCTGGGTGCGGACGAGCCGCGCACTTACGCGCTGATGGCCATGACCACGTCCGAGGAGCGCTCGTCCGGCGGCCTGGTCGGCTCCGTAGGCGTGGTGACCACCGACAACGGCAAGATCAGCGTCGGCGACTTCCGCGCGAACACCGAGTACATCTCGTACGGCAAGGGCGATCCGACCAACGACGAGTACCGCATCTTCAACACATGGGGACCGCTGCACATGTCGTTCGCGATGCAGGATCTGGCCGTCTACCCGGACACGTCCCGCGTCGCCGAAGGCATGCAGGCGATCTGGCAGCGCACGCCGTGGGGCAGCGCGACCCAGCTGGACGGCGTGATGATGATCGACCCGGTGTTCCTGCAGGAACTGGTCAAGATCAACGGCGACATCACCTTGTCCGACGGCCGCGTGCTCACCGGCGACAACACTGCCGAGTTCCTGCTGAACACGGTGTACATCGACTATCCGATCTCGGAGACAGACTGGTACTTCGAACAGGTGGCCGAGCAGACGATCGGCAACATGTTCTCGAACCTCGACCTGATCAAGCTCACCAAGGTCGCGCAGATGATGGGCACGATGGCTTCCGGCCGCCACTTCTCCATGTACTCGTTCGACGAAACCGTGCAACAGTCCATCAGCAACGCCGGATTCACCGCGTCCACCCCGAGCAGCGAGGAGCATCCGGCGGTCGGCGTGTACGTGAACGAGCAGAGCCCGTCGAAGATGGGCTGGTACATCCACCGCACGTCGAAGATCACGCGCGCGTCGTGCAACGGCGACGGATCGCAGACCTACCACGTGGAGTACACGCTGACGAACACGATCGACAGCAGCCTCGTCTGGTCGCTGCCCGACTACATCCGCGGTATGAACGCGGACCAGCACGGCAAGGGCGTGGAGAAGATGCTGATCTACGCGCCGGCCGGCGGCACGCTGACGAACCTGCAGACCTCGGGCGAAGGTTCGGTGACCGACAGCCAGCAGGAATCGCTCAACGGCAAAACGGTGTACGTCTCCCTCGCCACGCTGAACCCCGGCGAGACCGTCACCTACTCGTTCGACGTGACCACGTCCACGAAGGCCGTTTCCGATCTGACCATCGACCAGACGCCGATGGGCTGGACCGACTCCGGCATCACCACCGACACCGCCGCGTGCACGATCAGCAAGTGATCCAGCTCCGGCAGTGACCGGCGGCAGACCAAGTCAAGTGCCCTCTTCCCGTTGGGAGGAGGGCACGGCCGTTTGTGTGGACGGTTTCGTATGGGATGCGGTCGGACGCAGCCGGCTTGGTCGGGATCCAATCGAGCCAGCCCGGACCGCGAACGAGGACGGCACGAGGGCGCGGACGCCTCATTCCCTCGATCTTCGGCGCCGGCGTTCAACTGCGCGCCGAGGCAAGTTCACCTGCGCGTGGCCTGCCACACATCATTCGGAAACACGGATGCGGTAAACCGGATGTTGTTATGGATAGAGGTTGAGCAAAGGAATGATCATGCAAGCACAGAACAATCACCAGAACATGCATCACAGCAACGCGCATCACAGCGACGACCAGTACGACGCCTACATGTACGCCGAATACGGCATCGAGCGCTGACGCCCGAAGCCTTCCCCGCATTGGCGGCTTGCCGAAACGCAAGGCATCCTGCGCCCGGCAAGCTGCCAGTACTGTCTACAGGCCCAAGCCCGCGCGCCCGCGACGCGAAAATGCATCGATTGCGCAAGTAGCCGTTATCGATCATCCATGATCTCTGCACGACACAAGGGATTATCCACAAAACGGCCCCGGTTGCAAACCACAGACAAGTTGCCCCAGAAAGCAGATTTACGGTAGACTGTTTCGCGATAAAGCTGGACGTTGCCCAGTTCGTAAAAGTCGCCTCCCGACATGTTTGGGAGGCGGCTTTACGCTTCATGATCGTCGTCGAACAGGCAACCTCAAAATCTTATTCAGCTGTCTCTGGACTAGGCTCCGAATCCGTAAGATCTTGTTCATCCACTGTTATCCCCAACACAGATACGGACTTACCATCTTCGAAGCGACAATCGGGATCTTCCTGCTGCAGGCGTTCCTTGAACTCAGGATTGAGCTCAAGATCATCCTCATCGGTCAATTCACCCTTAGCTCTACGAACGAGCATGTCTGCGAAACGTTTGCCCATCGGCTTGAACGTGAAATAGGTGATGCTGCCAGACACAAAGCCGCCAATAACCGGAACAGCATGTGTCACTGCGGACTGAATGGTCTGCTTGGTGATTTTGCTTCCGATAAGGGCAGCGACCTTTTTCATGGGAAGGTACCAGAAGGTCTTCGTCAAAGCCATTCCGGCGACTTTCTTCCCGATATTTGCACTTGCTCTTTTAGAAACAGCGAGAATCAGCGCAGCAGAGCCGCTAACTCCAAGCATGGCACCCAGATATGCAATCACACGAGCCTGCGTAGTCTCGGACAACTCATCGATATCATTCGAAAACAGATCATCGTCTCCGAAGAGATACGCCAATTTTTGCGCCATGTTAAGAGCAAAACCGAAATACTGCACAATGTCACCGCCGCCGGCAGCAACCATGGTGACTGGATTGCTTGGAAGCCCGGCAATGAATGAGGTTAACGACGTACTATTGGTGCTGGCCGCGATGACCTTGTCTGCTTTTCTTCTCAGAGAATCAGGCGTATACACGCTCTGCGGACCATTTTCGAGTATCTGATCAAGATAAGGAGACTTCGCAAACTGCTTGCGCAGAAAAGCATCCCTATCCACACGCACCACTGGAAGTTTTGCAAGCACCGTGATGGTTTCCATCGTCTTCTTTGCCAGCTCATCAGTATCCAGTGTTGCCATATTCGCCCCTTCTCGAATACACGTCACAACTTTTAATGGTAACAACGATTCTTGGTGACATGAAGTCTCGTCGTAACGAAGACTCAGGAAAGTCGGTCTCTTTTTGTCCCAACGAGAATCGGTCGATAGGACGCCAGATCCTACAACGATGCCGCACAAGATCAAACGGCTCAGCTCGTTAAGACGCTCTACATACGATTCCATCACTCGTCAAACGCATCACTACGGAAGAGAATGCGCCATGTGCCGCGCTTGTCAGAGCCTGTGCGAATGATGAGCCCGTTTTTCCTCATCGTCTGGAAAGCTCGCCACACCGTGTTATAAGACACACCCAGCGCGGATGCTGCTTGCCGGTAAGTGAGCGACGGATTGTCCCGAATCAGGTCCAGAAGACGCTGTTCCCGTTCCTTCAGCCCATTTACAGTCCCATTTACAGTCCCATTTACAGTCCCATTTACAGTCCCATTTACAGTCTCATCTGGGTCAGTTGCCTGCTCATCAGTTTCATCCGGTTCGCGCCCAACCTCATCATGAGCAGGTAAACCATCCCCGACAACATCGCCTTCCACCCAGCGCACGGGGACGAACGCCTCGAACACGTCGCCGTCGTCGAGCACAGGGTCCTTGCCGGAATATGGCTTCGAGTACTTGTACAGGTTGCGCATGCCACTGCCAAGCTCGTCGGCAAGGCCGATGTTGCGGAAGAACTTCGCAATGAATGGATTCTTGGACACCGGCTTGAAACTCGTGATGGCAAGCTGCCCCTGAAAAATCGCCTTGGAGGCGTTCTCCGTGTGGATGCCGTCGTTGAGGATGAGGAACTTGGCCGGGTACGGGCTGACGAACTCGCGGTGGATCATCAGGTTCGAGACCAACTCGCGGATGATGATATCCCGAGGACTGACGGTCTGGTCGCCCTCCAACATGAACCGGTCGGGCAGATATCGTTTCGCGAACTCGGAGATCTGCGATTGCGCCTCGATTAGGTTCGTAGTCACGATAAGCCGGTCGTCGTAACGGTCCAAATTCTGGCGGCGCACGATCACGTCGGTCTTGTAGGCAGGCGCGATGCGCGAGATAACCTCATCCTTGCCGAGCAGCATAACAGCGGCGAGGTTGAAGCCCTCCTCGCCGGTGTCGTAGTTCACGCCGTACAGGTCAGCGCTGCGCATCAGCTCCATATCGTCCATCTCGGCCCACGGGTGGCCGGGCGTCTTCAGCGCGGCCAGTTTGCGCACGCGCGGCAGCAGATCGAATCGGAAATCTGACGGCTTCAAATACCGGTATACGCGCTGTTCACTGAAATGGTTCTGCTTGCGGATGTGCATCTGCGCAATCTGCGTCTCGCTGGTGATGCGCCGATCCACGTCGGCCACACGATCATAGATCACGTGTTTGAAACTGACGACCGCGGGACCGGCCGGAACCCAGACGCGGATCACGAGTTTGCCGGCATATTCGATGCGTTCAGTCTCGATAGCCGGCGCAACGTTGAACAGTTTGGGATTGCCAATCACGTTCACGAGATTACGTTCGATGGCGACAGCCTGTTCACGATCGACACCTTCAACAGTACCGTCATTCAGCACCCCAAGGTAAATCGAGCCACCGAATCGATTGTTGAACGAACATACCGTCTCGAATGTATCCGTCTCCGGCTGGACGCCACAGCGCTTGAACTCGACTGAGATGTTCTCGCCGCGCTCAAGCACGGCGGAAAGTTCCGTAGCGTTCATGTCGCCTCCCCCGAATCATTTGTTTGTCCAGTGTAACGCAGATCAAACTAGGCAACTCGAAATGCGGAATCTGAGATGACTCATTCGCCGGTGATGCGTAAGTACCGGCGCTTGACGTGTGCTCCTGCCGTTGACCGGAACAACAAGGAGCACACCGAATATCCGTCAGCTACGTCACCGGGCCGGACATCACCGGTCTTCGTCACCGCCCCCCGCATCCGCCCGCCATGTGACGGCGCCGACGTGGCCCAGCCAGCATCCCAGCGGAATGGTGAGCGCGCCGCCGATGATGAAGATGAGCCGCACGTCGATCATGTCGGCCAGCGGTCCGAACACCAGCATGCCCAACGGCGTGCCGAAGGGCGAGAACGCTTTCAACAGTCCGAACACGCGCCCCTGCATATCCTCCGCCGACTCCTGCTGCAGCATCGTGAACGCCGGCGACGCGGCCAGCGGCGTGGCCAGTCCGGTCAGGAAATCGATGATCAGGAACACGAGCAGCGTCGGCGCGAAACCGAGTCCCGCCGTGGTGATGCCGATCAGCACGAACCCGACGGCCACCGCGCGCAGACAGTCGTGGATGCGCTTGGCGCCGACCGACGACCAGAACGACTCCCGTCCTATCCGGAATCGGACGTTTCTGCCCCAGCACGAGTCCGTTTGCTTCCAGCATCCTCGCGCCCTAGCGGAAAACAGACGCCTCCGACCCAATACGCGACCGTTTATCCTTACTATCCTTATTGTTCTGGTAGGAAACGGACGCTTACCGACGCGTCCCGAACCGGAGACCGCTACTTCGGGATCCGTCGGAAACGAAAAAAGGGTTTTCGGATCGATCCGAAAACCCTGATGGCGGAGGATACGAGATTCGAACTCGTGAGGCTGTTACACCAACACGCTTTCCAAGCGTGCGCCATAGACCACTAGGCGAATCCTCCATTCGTGTCACTTCCGCGCGAACGCGTCAGCACACAATTTGGATATACTAGCACGATATTCGAAATCGACAAATCGATTTGGCGGAGGATACGAGATTCGAACTCGCCGAACTACCCCGACATCAGCCGCCAGCAGCCATAAAAACCGCGTTTTTCCAACGATTATAAGGCCATATAACCGCCAACCTCCACCATCATACAAAAATGGTCTTCGGCGTGTCGCAAGACACCTCGAAGACCATACCGTCAGCCAGATCGTCAGCCACACCGCACGCCGCCGGCAGCCACGGCCGTCAGATCACACGGCCAACGAGAACCACCCGACCAACGGCAGCCGACCAGCCACCAATCAGTAGTTGTTCGAGCCCGGACCCTCGAAGCGCACCGCGAAACCGCGCTCGTAGTGCAGGAACATATCCGCGCCGTAGCGGTCCACGTCGCGGTGCGTGAACAGCATGCGGATCGCGAACGCGGTCTGCACGTCCTCGGGCAGCTCCTTGAACGCCTTGTGCGCATCCCAGCCGGTCGCGGGCGAAACCGCGCGGTCGGACACATACGCGTAGCCGTAGCCGTCCTCGTTCACATACCCCATGAACGGCAGATCCCACGCGTTGTTGTCGGCCAGCGCCTGCTTGAAGTCCTCGACGGCAGCCAGCGCCTTGTCGCCGATGCCGAACTTCTTGGCCACCTTGTTGGCCTCGGCGGTCTTCGCGGCCGCGTCCTGCCCGAACATCGACTCGTTCACGACGATCACTTGATCGTTTGCCATGATGATTCCCCTTGCTTGAATGGCATACCCGTTACGCAAACCGAACATGAACATGTTATATATAACACGTAAATCATTCGGCTGATCACTGCGATTATGATGTCGTCTTGTGCGACAACTCTTACGATACCGCCAATCACATGTGCGAAAAACCTTATAATTGTGCGGTTTTACTTGCCAGACACCAACGCGCCGCATATCAACCCGTTGATATGTATGCCATATCAGACCATGTTCGCTTGCACAATATCTCACAAACCAAATGTTCGTTTTTCTTGTACGTCGGCGTGTCGGATGTGATATTCACATGGATATAAGGTGGCGAAGTTGCGTACATACGCCGTTTCTTACCGACCGGTAGCGAACAACGCGATACGCTCGGTGCAGTCGCGTGAAAGTAGGGAGACGAGTATGGCCGAATCTGAAGACCAGCGATGGCGCATGGACGATATACGCGACACATCGATGCAGACCCGCCTGATCCCGCTTTCCGATCTCGAGGATGAAGGATTCGACCTCTCGGACGCCTCGGACGAATCCTCCGCAACACCCGAAACCGAAGAACCGCAAGGCCCCGCCACTCCCCCACAGCCGCTCCCGCCGAGCTTCTTCCCCACCAACACCGGCCGCATGCGCCCAATCATCGTTGCACAGCCCGCCGATGCGGCGTCACCGCCCACTGTCGCGGCACCGGTCGCCGCTCAGCCGGCACGCTCCGTTCGCGTCAACGCCCCGCGGACCACCCCGTTCAGCTCCGTCGCATCACGCCTATCGTCGGCTGCCGCGAATACGTCCGATTCGCTGGCCCGAACCGTGCGTTCCGATGCGACAGGCACCGTCGAATCAACCGGTTCAGCCGCATCGGCAGACACGGCCAGCGCAACCGGTTCACCGGAACCAGCAGCCGACCAGCAGCCGACACCGTCCCGCGTCCCGCGCATCAGCTATTCGCTGCAATACCGCGCACTGCACCCGCGCGATTGACAGCCGCTCAACCGGTAACGGGCAATCGCCGCCCGTACTTATTTGTGGTATGGCTCGTGCGCGTTGATCTTGTACGCGCGGTAGATCTGCTCAAGCAGGATGACCCGCATGAGCTGGTGCGGGAACGTCATTTTCGAGAAACTCAGTTTGTAGTTCGCGCGACGCAGGATCGCATCGTCCAGTCCGATCGAACCGCCGATGACGAGCTGGATGTGACTTACGCCGCGCAGTCCCAGCTGGTTGATTTCGTTCGCCAGACCTTCCGACGTGAGCATCTTGCCATCGATCGCAAGGGCGATAACGTATGCATTGTCGCGCAGATGACGCGCGATCCGCTCGCCTTCCTTGGCTTTGATCTGCCGCTCGACGCCCTCGCTCGCATGTTCGGGGGTCTTCTCGTCGGCGACTTCGATGATGTCGAGCTTGCAGTAGCGGCTTAACCGCTTGCTGTACTCGGCGATGGCGTCGCGCAGGTACGATTCCTTGACCTTGCCGACGGCGATGATGTCAATCTGCATGATGCTCCCCTCTCGATCCGATACTCGATTATTACATCATGCCTTCGCGTATGGCACAGCCGAGGCGTCCTTGCCTATTGGTCATTGCAGTCGAGACAGCCTACCTATCTGTCGTTTCAACCGAGGCGACTACCTATCTGTCATTTCGACCGAGGCAAAGCCGAGCGGAGAAATCTTCAGGCGTTTGTTGCATCCGTAAGATTTCTCCGCTCGCTGGCGCTCGGTCGAAATGACACAAGGAACGAGACGACGCGGGTCACTTCGCGATGAGCGGGAGCACCTGCTCGTCGAACGCGGTGAGCGCCGTGTCGATCACGTTGTGCATGTCGTAGTACTTGTACGTGCCCAGACGGCCGCCGAACACGACCTTCGGCTCGGCCGCGGCCTTCTCGGCGTACTTCGCGTACAGCGCCTTGTCCTCGTCGGTGTTGATCGGGTAGTACGGCTCGTCGCCGCGCTCCGCGAAGCGCGAGTATTCCTCCCACACCACGGTCTTCTCGTGGTTCTGGGAATCGTAACGTTCCGGGTTGAAGTTCTTGAACTCGATCGCGCGGGTGTACGGCACGTCCGCGTCGGAGTAGTTCATCACCGGGCAGCCGAAGTGGTCGTCCTCGTCGTAGCGCACTTCCTTGAAGTCGACCGTACGCCACTTGAGATCGCCCAGCTCGTAGTCGAAGTAGCGGTCGACCGGGCCGGTGTACACAACCGGCACGCCCGCGGCGAGCAGCGCCTTCTTGTTGTACGGCTGCGACTCGTCGAAGAAGTCCACGCCCAGCTCGACCGTGATGCGCGGGTCGTCGATCATGCGCTCCATCCACGCAGTGTAGCCATCCTTCGGCAGGCCCTCCCACGTGTCCTTGAAGTAGCGGTTGTCGTAGTTGAAGCGCACCGGCAGTCGCTTGATGATGTCGGCTGGCAGGTCGGCCGGGTCGGTCTGCCACTGCTTGCCGGTGTAGTTCTTGATGAACGCCTCGTACAGCGGGCGGCCGATCAGCTGGATGCCCTTGTCGTTGAGGTTCTGCGGGTCGGTGCCGGCCAGCTCGCCCGCCTGCTCCTCGATGAGTTTGCGCGCCTCGTCCGGCGTGTAGGACGCGCCGAAGAACTGGTTGATCGTGCCGAGGTTGATCGGCAGCGGGTAGACCACGCCGTCGTGCGTCGCGTAGACGCGGTGCACGTAGTTCGTGAACTCGGTGAAGCGGTTCACATACTCCCACACGCGCTTGTTGGACGTGTGGAACAGGTGGGCGCCGTACTTGTGGATCTCCGCGCCCGTCTCCTCATCGAAATACGAGTACGCGTTGCCGCCGATGTGGTCGCGCACGTCGATGATGTGCACGCGCGCGCCGGCACGTTCGACCGCCTGCTGCGCCACCGTCAGGCCGAACAGGCCCGCGCCGACGATCACCAAATCCGGATACTGCACGTTTTCCGCCATATCTCACAACCTTCCATACAGGATGTTCGTTTCCCCAGCAGTTTATCGTATGGGGGCTATCGAACGCGTTTTCTCCCAGCCGCCCGCCACCGCACACGTTCGCATCGTCGCGCACGTTCGCACGGCCGCACACGTTCGCATATGAAAAAACTCCCCCGACCAAAGTCAGGGGAGCCTCGTCAGCAATCAGCGATAATCAGCGAATCCGCAAGTCGGATCGACCATGCCAGTCAGCCCAGCAGCAATCGCACAGCTCACGCAGTCCGACGCAACTCATGCCGTACAGGTCGCACAATCGTCACGCAACCCGCGCAATCATCACGCATAAATATTGCGCGGCCGCATGTCCGCCGGCAATCCCTCCAGCAGATGCATGACCGAACGCGACTCGAACACGGACCGGATGCCCGCAGCCAGCAGCGGCGCAACCGACAGCACGGTCATGTTCGGCAGACGCTTCTCCTCCGGCACCGGCACGGTGTTCGTGACGATGATCTCGCGCGCGCCACAGTCACGCAGCCGCTCGATAGCCGGACCGGACAGCAGGCCGTGCGTGGCGACCAGCGTGACGGACGCCGCACCGGCGTTGCGCAGCGTGCGCACGGCCTCGCAGATCGTGCCCGCGGTGTCGATCATGTCGTCGACGACCACGCAGTCGCGACCGGCGACCTCGCCGATGATGCCGTGCGCGGTCGCGTGGTTCGGACGCGTCGTGTCGCGCGTCTTGTGGATGAACGCAAGCGGCAGGTTGCCGAGCTTGGCAGCCCACTGCTCGGACACCTTGATGCGGCCGGCGTCCGGGGAGACGATCGTCGCGTGCTCCATCGGCACGTTGTTGCGCACGTAGTCGAGCAGCACCGGGGTCGCGGTCAGATGATCGACCGGACCGTTGAAGAAGCCCTGCTCCTGCGCGGCGTGCAGGTCGATCGTCATCATGCGGTCGGCGCCGGCGGCACGGAACAGGTCGAAGATCAGGCGGGCGGTGATGGGCTCGCGGCCGAGGTGCTTCTTGTCCTGGCGCGAGTAACCGAGGAACGGCGCGACCACGGTGACGGAGCGTGCCGACGCGCGCTTCATCGCATCGATCATGATGAGCTGTTCCATGATCCACTTGTTGATCGGATCGGTATGGCACTGCAGCACGAACGCGTCCGCGCCACGCACCGGCTCGGTGTAGCGCACGTACATCTCGCCGTTCGCGAAATCGTAAGCCGTGGTTTCGAGGACGTCGATTCCCATGCACCGCGCCACTTCGTGAGCCAGTTCGGGGTACGCGCGACCCGACACCAGCACGAGTCGCTTATCCGGTGTGCCTTCGAGAATCGCCGACATGATCCGCCTTCCACAATCGTCAGTCACCGCACGGCCGCAGCCGGACGGTCGAAAATAGCCGTCTTCCAATATAACAACGGCACTGTATCCGACGTGCCGCGCGACGCGCGCCCGGCTCGTGGATCGCGATCCGACTGTCTTACGGTGACGATAGTCTATACAGGTTGCCCGCACCCAGGTGCGGATGACGCGTATACACACTCCTGCCGCGGAAAGTCCGTGGCCGAATAGTCCGAAGGAGGTGGGTGATGTCTGCGCATAAGTACGAACTGATGTTCATTGCCGATCCCGAGCTGGATGAGCGCGGTCTGAAGAAGCTGACCGAGCAGTATCTGGAACTCGTCACCAAGGAAGGTGGTTCCGTTGAGAACACCGATATTTGGGGACGCCGCAAGCTCGCTTACGAGATCGCCGGCAAGACCGAAGGCAACTACGTCGTGGTCAACTACACCTGCGAGCCTGCCGTCAGCGACGAGCTCGACCGTGTGCTGAACCTCAACGAATCCGTGATCCGTACGAAGATCCTTCGTAAGGACGCCAAGTAAAGCTTCCCTCAGCAATAGCTGAACCGTGAGTAAGTAAGAAGGTAACGTCATGGCAGGCGAAACGATCATCACCGTGGTCGGCAATCTTACGGCCGATCCCGAGTTGCGTACCATTGGCTCCGGCGCAACCGTCGCGAGCTTTACCATCGCCTCGACGCCGCGCACGTACAACCGCCAGTCCGGCCAGTTTGAGGACGGCCCGGCGTTGTTCATGCGCTGCTCCGCCTGGCGTGACCTGGCCGACCATTGCGCCCAGACCCTGTCTAAGGGCATGCGCGTGATCGCCCAGGGCCGTCTGTCCCAGCGCTCGTATCAGGCACAGGACGGCACGAACCGCACCGTGGTCGAGATGACCGTGGACGAGATCGGCCCATCGCTGCGGTACGCCACCGCTCAGGTGACCCGCATGTCTAGCAACGGCCAGGGCGGATTCGCCGGCCGTGCGCAGGGCGGATTCAACGGTGGCCAGAACGCCGGCAACGCCGGTGGGTACGGTGCCGGCAACGGCTATTCCGGCGGTGCCGGATATGCCGGCGGCAACGGTGGATACCAGGGCGGTGCCGCGTACAACAACGGCGCCCCGACCCCCGCTCCCGCACAGCCCGCCCAGCAGGCCCCCGCGACCGATCCGTGGTCGTCGGATGCCTCCGCGAGCGGCGGATTCTCGACGTTCGGCGGCAGCACCGATTTCGGTGGCAGCTCCGACGAGCCGGAATTCTGATTCCGCCTGCGATCGCCCCGCACCACCGGGCACTACTCACGAAGCGCATCAAACCTAACGTTTTAAGGAGAACATCATGTCACGCAAGAGGCCGCAACCGCCGGTCAAGCCGTTCAAGAAGAAGCCGAACCCGCTGAAGGCTGCCAAGATCACCACGATCGACTACAAGGACGTTGCGCTGCTGCGCAAGTTCATCTCCGATCGCGGCAAGATCCGTTCCCGTCGTATCACCGGCGTGACCGTGCAGGAGCAGCGCGAGATCTCGAAGGCGATCAAGAACGCCCGCGAGATGGCTCTGCTGCCGTACGCCACTTCCGGCCGCTGATTTGAGGAGGTAAAGGAACATGGCTGATACCAAGGTTATCCTCACTGCAACCGTTGCCAACCTCGGTCACTCCGGTGACGTCGTCGAGGTCAAGTCCGGCTACGCCCGCAACTACCTGTTCCCGCAGGGCCTCGCCTTCGCGTGGACCAAGGGCGCTGCCGCTCAGGTCGAGGCGATGAAGCGCGCTCGCCTGGCCAAGGCCGTCGCCACCCGCGAAGAGGCCGTCGCCGCCAAGGAGCTCATCGAGGGCACCACCGTCGAGATCGCCGCCAAGGTTTCCGAGTCCGGCAAGCTCTTCGGTGGCATCTCCGCCGACAAGATCGCGATCGCCCTGTCCGACAAGGCCGCCGTCAACCCGAAGAACATCGAGGTTGAGCCGATCAAGACCACCGGCGACTTCCCGGCCAAGGTTGCCCTGCACCCGGAGATCACCGCGTCCTTCTTCGTGAAGGTCGTCGCCGAGTGACCCTGTTCCGGCGGGCTTGGCTCGCCGGAACTTCCAGACTGACAGATCAATAACAGTCTGAGCTTAAGCATCAGCCCGTGCCCCGTGGATTTCCGCGGGGCACGGGCTTTTTCTATGCCCGGCCGGTCATCGTGCGGACGGCAACAGTCCGATCGTGAACGAGAACTGCTCCGCGTCGAGCCGGTACTGCTCGGCCAGGGCCGGGCCGCAGCTGTTCGATCCGATGCCGGACTGCGCGTAGTCCACGTTCACCACGGTCGAATCCGCCTGTTCCAGTTCGCTGTTGTGTGCCTTGCGCGTCAGTTCCTCGGCGGTGTACGGCAGCGCCTGGAAGTCGAACGTCTGCTCGCCGAAGAACGTGAGCGTCACGCCGTCGCCAGCCACGGACGCCCAATCGCAGTCGTGGTGGTTGCCGTTCTCCTGCGGCTTGATGTACGGCTCGAACAACGAGGCCGGCGTGCCGGAGAACACGCCGTGCCAGCTGGCGCGGCGCTTGTCGACGTAGCTTTCGACCGGGCCAAGACCGCAGTACGTCACGTCGTGCATCGACTTGGGTACGAACAGGCGCAGGCCGAAGCGCGGCATGAACGGGAACGCGGTGTCGCGTGTCACGTCCATCGTCAGTTCGACCGCACCGTTGACGTGGATCGTCCACGTCGCGTCGATGTCGGCGATGCGCTGGATGATCGGCGCAACCAAGCCGAGCCGCGCGTGAATCGTCACGTCGCCGGCGACGGACACCGCATCGACGGACGGCGCTGCGGCGCTGCGATCGTTCGCGTCGCCAAACGATGCCACGAATTCCGGCTCGCCTTCGGACTGCGCGGCGACGTCGGGCGCGACCATATCCATGTCGGACACCGAATCCGCATCATTCCGCGGCGCGATCACGTCATCCTCGTCGACCAGCACACCGACCTCGTATGCGCGAATATACGCGCGATCGTACTGCGCACGTTCCCATTCGTGACGAATGTTGCGATCGTTGTCGGTGGGTGCACGCCAGATGCTGACCTCCATCGGACGGTCGAGCAGCGAACGGTTCGCGAACGTCATCGACGAGAACAGACCGGTGCGCTTGTCGAGTTCGTACCGGAAGTCCGGCGATTCGATGGTGACCGTGCGGGACGTATCGGACACGGTAAGCAGCGGCGGGATGACGGTGCCGGCCGCGTAGGCCGGGCGGCACTCCCCCAGTTCGGCCGCTCCGGACGGCATCGCCTTGGCACATGCGCAGCCGCCGCACGCGCACTGTTCGGATTCGCAGTCGCCTGCGCAGCCGTCGGAATCCTCATCGGAATCCTCGCCAAGTTCCTCGTCAGATTCCTCACCAACGACATCATCCTCGGCGACCTCATCCTCGCGCACCGCCTCCAGCAGCGCGACGACGGTCTGGTTGCGCGGATCGGCAGTCGGCACCGCGACCTCGTCGAACCCGAGCGGGAAGCCGGCGAGCAGCACGCCGTCGTCGGTCAGACGATACGTGCGCACAAGCAGCGTCACCTTGCCGGCCGACTCGCCCAGCTTGGCGATCGCGTCACGGATCGCGGTCGGCAGCTCCACCGTCGTCTCGCCGTGCGGCTCGATCGAGGGCATCGCGGGCGCGTAGCTGCCCGGATGCTCCACGCGGAACGCGTCGCCGGCGGCCGCATCCTCCTCCCACACGGCGTTCACGGTCGGCCGTCCGTCGACCACGAGCGTGAAGTCGAGGAACAGGCCCGCGTCAGCGGTGTTGAGGAAGTCGTAGTAGTTGTGCAGCGTGACCGTGCCGGCGGCCGCATCGAATCCGGCAACGCGCACCGGGCGGTACACGTTCTTGAACTCGAGCAGGCCGGTGTGCGGCGTGCGGTCGGGGTACACGAGGCCGTCCATGCAGAAGTTGCCGTCGTGCGGATACTCGCCCGAATCGCCGCCGTACGCGTACTCGCGCTTGCCGGCCGCATTCGTGCCGCGGTCGATCGCATGGTCGCACCACTCCCAGATGCAGCCGCCGACCAGGCCGTCGTAGCGCTGGATGCGGTCGAAATAGTCCTCGAGATCGCCCGGACCATTGCCCATCGCATGGCAGAACTCACACATGAAGTACGGCTTGACACCGTTGTCACCATCGTCTCCGCCGAAGGTGCCGTCGTGCTTGCCGTCCGGCGTGCGCGGGCCTTCCTCGGAGAAGTACTGGTCGATGTCCTCCAGCGGCGGATACATGCGGCTGTGGATGTCGAGATGGCTGAAATCGTACTCGCGATCGGCCGTCACGTAGCGCGCGGACTCGTAGTGCGTGAGTCGACTCGGGTCGAACGCCTGAGTCCACGCGAGCGCGGCCTCGAACGTGCAACCGTATGCACATTCGTTGCCCATCGACCAGAAGATGATGCTCGGCCGGTTCTTGTCACGCTCGACGCAACGCTGCACGCGGTCGACGGTGGGCGCGGTGAACGCCGGGTTGTCCGCGATCATGCGCGGCCAGCGGGCGGCCTGCGCGTCCCAGTCGTTGTTCTCGGCAATCGCGACGTCGGTGCCGTGGCTTTCGTCGTCGGCCTCGCCGATCACGTAGAAGCCGAGTCGGTCGTACAGGTCGTAGAAGTGCGGCGCGTTCGGGTAGTGACTGGTGCGGATCGCGTTGACGTTGTGCTCCTTCATCAGCGTCAGGTCGCGCATGATCTGCGCCTCGCTGATAGTGTACCCGGTGACGGGATCGGAGTCGTGGCGGTTGACGCCGTGGATCTTGATCGGCTTGCCGTTGACCTTGACGACGTTGCCGTCGACGCTGATCTCGCGGATGCCGACGTGATCGGTGATCGTCTCGTTCGCGGTGGTGTAGACGATGGTGTACAGGTACGGGGTTTCGGCGGTCCACAGTTTGGGTTCGTCGACGACGAGACGCGCGTGCGCGGTCGGCAGGAACGCGCTGTCGCCGGCGGCGGTGTCCGTGTCGATGATCATCGGCGACGCGGTGCCGGTTTCGATGGCGATGTGCAGCGCGGATTCCGCGTCGGACGGTTCGGACTCATCGGCGATCTCGTCGATGGATTCGACGGTGCCTTCCTCAAGGTCGTCGGCCTCTGCAGCATCACCAGCATCGGCAACGTCATCATCGGCTGCAGCATCGCCATCGCCATCCAGCAATCCCTTGTCGGCCGCGTCGGCATTGTCGAGCAGCACGTCCTCGGCCTCGCCGATCAAATCATCCTCGTCGTCAGACAGATCGCCGCCATCGTTCGCAGTCGTGCCAGCGTTCTCATCTGCGCCAACGTTCGCAAGATCGATCGGCTCGGCCTGCGTTTCGGCCACCAGCTCGCCGTCCGTGTCGAACAGCTGCACGGTCACCGGAACGTCCACGTTGTCGTAGAACGCGAAGTCGACGTCCACGGTCGCGTGATCGACCGGCGACGCATCGTACTCGGCGTCGGTCAGATCGTCCAGTTTGTCCGGATCGACGTTGCGCCAGATCGACGTATGCGCGAAGTAGTCGCGGATCGCGTCCTCCGGACGGTCGAGCAGGTACACGTCGCGGAAGATGCCGGACATGCGGAACTTGTCCTGATCCTCCTGATAGCTGCCGTCGCACCACTTGAGCACGAGCACGGCGAGCATGTTCATGCCGTCGACGAGCGCGTCGGTCACGTCGAACTCGCTCGTGGAGTGCGAGACCTGCGAATAGCCGATGAACGTGCCGTTAAGCCACACGTAGAAGCACGAGTCCACGCCCTCGAAGTCGAGGAAGGTGCGCGGCGCGTCGGGGTTCGGCGTGTGGTCGAACTCGTGGATGTAGACGCCGCACGGGTTATCGTGCGGGACGAACGGCGGGTCGAGCGGGAACGGGTAGTTGACGTTCGTGTACTGGTGGCCGTCGAAGCCGTGGTTCTGCCATACGCTCGGCACCGGGATCGCGGTGAAGCCGGCGGCCTCGCGACCGTGGCTGACGGCCGCGCGATGCTCCCAGACCTCGGCGTCGGCGTCCGTGCCGACGCCGTCGAAGCCGTCGTCGAAGAATGCGGGCAGGCCGGCCGCGTGGGCGCTGCGCACGTCGTCGTCCAGATCGTAGATGCTGGCGTAGTACTTGAAGTCCCAGTCGCCGTTGAGCAGCGTGAACCGGTCGGAGTCCGCACGGCGTTCGCCGACGGTGTCCATGCGGCGCGAGGCGGGGATGTAGTAGGCGCGGTTCGGCTCGGTGCCGACGTGCGAGGTGTCGAGGTTTTCGTAATACCGTGGGATGAACATGGGTTCGGCGCTCCTTCGGGCTGGTTGGCCGGTATCGATGATAACGCTACCATTACGGTTTGTCCGGCGTGCCTGAATACGACGAAGCCGCCGCTTCCGAAGAGACGGAAACGGCGGCTTTATCTGTCTGCCGAGTGGTCACTGCACCTGGGCGCGGGCGATCTTGCCGGTGAAGGAGTTGGCCTCGTCGGCGTCCTTCACGCCATCCTTGTTCCAGGAGAACATGGCGCGCAGCTTCGGACCGACGGTCTCGATGCGCTCGTTGGAGTACTTCTCCTGCAGCTCCTTGAAGTGCGGGGCGCCGGCATCCTGATCGTCGATGAACTCCTTGGCGAAGGAGCCGTCCTGGATGCGCTTGAGGTGGTACTCCATGCGCTTGCGGCAGTCCTCGTTAATGACGGTGTTGGTGTAGTCGCCGTACTGGGCGGTGTCGGAGCAGGACCAACGGGCCTTGTTCAGACCACCCTCGTTCATCAGGTCGACGAGCATCTTCAGCTCGTGGCAGACCTCGAAGTAGGCGATCTCCGGCTGGTAGCCGGCGTCGGTGAGGACCTCGAAGCCCATCTCGACGAGCTTGTTCACGCCGCCCATGAGGACGTTCTGCTCGCCGAAGAGATCGGTCTCGGTCTCCTCCTTGAAGGTGGTCTTGATGGCGCCGGCGCGCAGGGCGCCCAGAGCCTTCGCGTAGGCCAGGGTCAGCGCCCAGCCGTCGCCGCGCGGATCCTGCTCGACGGCCACGACCACCGGGACACCACGGCCGGCGGCGTACTCACGACGCACGATGTGGCCCGGGCCCTTCGGCGCGACCATGAACACCGGGTGATCGGCCGACGGCTTGATGTAGCCGTAGTGGATGTTGAAACCGTGGGCGAACGCGACGGCCGCGCCCGGCTTGATGTTGGGCTCGATGTCGTTGGCCCAGATGGTGCGCTGGTACTGGTCGGGAGCCAGGATCATGATGACGTCGGCCTCGGCGGCGGCCTCCGGAACGGACTTCACTTCGAGGCCCTGCTCCTTGGCGAACTCGACCGACTTGGAGGTAGGACGCAGGCCGACGACCACGTCGACGCCGGAATCGCGCAGGTTCAGCGCGTGGGCGTGGCCCTGCGAGCCGTAACCGATGATCGCGACCTTCTTGCCTTCGAGCACGGACAGATCGCCATCGTTCTCATACCAGATTTGTGCAGCCATGTAAGCACTCCTTGTACTTGCGTGCCGCCGCACACGAGGACGCGGCGCGGCACACGGTGTTGTTGTGGTTGCGCATTATGTGTTGTGTACATCATTCTGCGCGTTTGGGTGTCCGGGCGGCTGGCCCGGACGGTCTCAAGCGTGAGGATTTTGTCCTCGGAACTGCTCCCCATCCTACCGATAACCGCATCGCCATCCGGTCATCGTCCACAACGTGAGCCACGTCACGTTCCAAACGTGGACATCACGACCATCTCGTCATCATCGACGTCACGACTGCAATATACCGTCACTGTGTTCGAGCGATCGGTACAGCAACTCGTACATAGTGACAGTTCCGCACCCCGAAACGTCACTATGTACGCGGCGACATCGTAATCACTCGAACATAGTGACGGTTTGCAACGATGAGCGCCGAACGTCAAACGCAAACAGCCGCCGCTCCCGAACGAACGGGAGTCGACGGCTGCTATGTGAGTCGCTGATTATCGACTACTTGTGCCTAGCGGCAGGAAGTCACTGAACCTGGGTACGAGCGATCTTGCCGTTGAAGGACTCGGCCTCGTCCTGATCCTTGGCCGGGCCGTTGTTCCAGGAGAACATGGCGCGCAGCTTCGGGCCGACGGTCTCGAGGTGCGGGTGCGAGTACTCCTCCTGCAGCTTCTTGAACTTCGGAGCGCCGGCGGCCTGATCATCCATGAACTCCTTGGCGAAGGAGCCGTCCTGAATGCGCTTGAGCTGGTACTCCATGCGCTTCTTGGTCTCCTCGGTAATGACCGTGGAGGTGTAGTCACCGTACTGGGCGGTGTCGGAGCAGGACCAACGGGCCTTGTTCAGACCACCCTCGTTGGCGAGGTCGACCAGCATCTTCAGCTCGTGGAACACCTCGAAGTAGGCGATCTCCGGCTGGTAGCCGGCCTCGGTCAGCACGTCGAAGCCCATGTCGCACAGGTGGTTGATGCCGCCCATCAGCACGTCCTGCTCGCCGAACAGATCGGTCTCGGTCTCCTCGGTGAAGGTCGTCTTGATGGCGCCGGCGCGCAGCGCGCCCAGAGCCTTGGCGTAGGCGAGGCACAGCGGCCAGGTCTTGCCATCCGGATCCTGCTCGACGGCCACGACGACCGGGACACCACGACCAGCGGCGTACTCACGACGAACGATGTGGCCCGGGCCCTTCGGGGCAACCATGAACACCGGGTGATCGGCCGACGGCTTAATGTAGCCGTAGTGGATGTTGAAACCGTGGGCGAACGCCAGCGCGGCACCCGGCTTCAGGTTCGGCTCGACGTCCTCCTTGTAGACCTTGGCCTGGTACTGGTCAGGCAGCAGGATCATCACGACGTCGGCCTCGGCGACCGCTTCCGGCACCGGCTTGACCTCGAGGCCCTGCTCCTTGGCGAACTCCACAGACTTGGAGGTAGGACGCAGGCCGACGACCACGTCGACACCCGAGTCACGCAGGTTCAGCGCGTGAGCGTGGCCCTGCGAGCCGTAACCGAGGATGGCGACCTTCTTGCCATCGAACACGGAGAGATCGGCGTCCTTTTCGTACCAGATAGTTGCTGCCATGATAGGCACTCCTTTATGTTGCTTGTGGGCGTTGGTAAGTCGCCCGACAATCGGTGAGATTGGTAAGGCTTTCGACGTTGGGATTGTGTCCCGTAGGGGAAAGTCATCGTCTCCTGCCGCACTGTTCTAGTCCGGTAGGGGTTGGCGTGAATGGTCACGTCCAAATATTGAATGATTGGTTTGAGTGGTAACTTTTGCGCAGATTGAGGAGGCGGCGATGATACGGAGCCTCGGCTCCCTCGGCCGAGGAGGCCGAGGCTCGCTTCGCTCGCTTTTTACTTGGTAAAATCGACGTTCTTGGTTTCCTTGCAGGACAGCACCGCGACGAGGCAGCACACGGCCATCACGCCGAGGTACAGGCCCACGGAGTGCACGCCCCAGTGGGACGACAGCCACGTGGCGATGGTCGGCACGAACGCCGCGCCGACGATCGCGGCGAGGTTGTAGCCGATGCCAGAGCCGGAGTAACGCACGTTCGCATCGAACAGTTCCGGCAGGAACGCGCCGATCGGCCCAAACGCAGTACCCATCAGCGCGAAGCCGACGCACAGGAACACCATGTTGGCGAAGAAGTTGCGCTGGCCGACGACCTGGCCGTTGAGCAGGAACGGGAACAGCAGCGCGAACACGACGAGCAGCACCGACGAGGTCACGATCACGCGACGACGGCCGAACTTGTCGGCGTTCACGCAGGAGATCACGATGAACGCGGCGAACACGCAGATCGCGATCATCAGCATGAGCAGATACTCCTGATTGGTGAATCCGAGATCACCGCCGCCCTCGGCACCGGTCTTCGTACCCCACGCAAGCGACCAGGTGGCAAGCGTGTAGAACAGCGTGTACGTGACGGCCACGAGGAACGTCGCCTGCAGCACCTGCTTCCACGACTTCTTGAACACCTCCACGACCGGGGCCTTAACGACCTGCTGCTTCTCCTGGGCCATGCGGAAGATCGGCGTCTCCTCCATCTGCACGCGCACAACGAGTCCGACGACCACGAGCACCGCGCTCAGCAGGAACGGCACACGCCAGCCCCATGCGAGCATCGCATCGGAATCGTTGAACGACTCGAGCACGAAGTACGTGCCGTTCGACAGGAAGAATCCGATCGGCGCACCCAGCTCCGGGAACGAGCCGTACAGCGCGCGCTTGTCTTCCGGCGCGTTCTCGGTGGCGACGAGCGCCGCGCCCGACCATTCGCCGCCGAGGCCGACGCCCTGCACGAATCGCAGCAGGCACAGCATCGCGACCGCACCCACGCCGGCCGTCTTGTACGTCGGCAGGCAGCCGATCAGGAACGTGCCGACGCCCATCGTCATCAAGGACACCACCAGCGTGGCCTTGCGGCCGAGTCGGTCGCCGAAGTGGCCGAAGACGAGCGAGCCGAGCGGGCGGGCGATGAACGCGATCGCGAACGTGAGGAAGCTCGCCAGCATGGCGACGGTCGGGTTGGTCTTGTCGGAGAAGAAGATGTGAGGGAAGTAGTTCGCCGCGGCGGTGCCGTAGGCGTAGAAGTCGTAGAATTCGATGGCCGTGCCGACCATCGAGGCTGCGATGACGGTTTTGACCGAGTCGCGTGCGGCGGATTTCAGCTTGCCGGCCACGGCGTTGCCCGTCGTGGATTCCACTGCTGGCATGTGATGCTCCTGTAGTCTGTGTGTTGTTCGTTACGTCGTATGTGATTGCGTTCGCTTGCTGCTTGTGATTTGACCGGTGACCTTGTGGGGCGTATCAAAAAAGCCCCGCCGTTCAGGCAGGGCTTATTGCAAAGATCGCGACTTCTCGCTTGCGCCCTGCCTTCGTTGGCGGGGCTTCAAGCTGTATGCCGAATCAGTCCGCCAACGAAGACGGAATAATAATTCGTGCGGACAGCAGAGCGTTGCTATTGGACTCAACGGTCATTGCAGTGTATCCAGTCATCGCGGCGAACCTCCTTTCGGTATCGAACGAAACCACCGAGCTGTGTGCTCGACTGGTTCCACACGATAGGAGCGGCCGCCGCGACGAACCAGCGCATGTTCACTATGTGACCAGGTCTCACGCGGCCTTGGGCGTGAGCGCGGCGGCAGCGAGCACAGCGACGATCGCAACCACCAGCAGCGCGACGTAACCGGCCGACATCACGGCGAGCACGCCAAGGCAGCACGCGATCACCGTGCCGTACGTGTTCGCCACGTTGAGCACGGCGAGATAGCGCGCGTTGTCGCGCGGATCGGGGATCGACTCGGCGACGATATCCTGGTTGAACACGTCGTACAGACCGAACGAGAACCCGGTCAGCAGACCGTACACGAACAGTCCCACGTTGATGACCGCCGGTGCCAGCAGAATGCCCAGTACGAGCGGGAGCACGATCGCCGCCGCGTACACCGCGCACGCCACGATCACGACGACGCGCGTGTCCACGTTCTTCCCCTCGCACCACTCGCTGAGTCGCTCGGACCAAGCGGCCGCGACCGCCGCGCCGACGAACGCGCCGACCGCGATCATCATCATCGCAATGCACACCGGCAGGATCGCCGGCGTGGACGTCGCGGCCGAACGCGCATCCATCAGCCAAGCGGCGAGCACGTAGTGCCGCACGATCATCCACTGGAACACGGTCATCAGGCCGACGCCGGTCATCATGCAGATGCGGGCGAAGTACGCGCGGCGGAACGCGGCGTTCTCGTCGCCGGCCGGCAGCTTGAACATCGCGGCGAGCGCCGGACGGGAGTTGAACTTGACGGACGCGATCGACTCGCTCGAGCCTTCCTTCGGCCACACGAGCAGCGTCACGGCGGCGCACAGGATGAACGTGAGCGAGGTCAGACCGAACGGCAGCTCGCCGTCGAGCGCGAGACCGCCCGCGCCGAGCGCAACGCCGACCATCTGGCCGACCATGAGGCCGACGCCACGCCAGCGCATCGCATGTTCGCGGAACTTGTCGGGCAGTCGTTCGCCGAATGCGGCGGCGAGCGGCGCGGCGAGCATGGCGTAGGTGATCTGCAGCAGCAGCCAGAAGAACAGCAGGGCGCCGGCGGAACCGAGCGCGCCGAGCGGCAGCACGAACAGGGCGCTGAGCAGGCCTCCGGCGATGATCCATGGGGTGCGGCGGCCGATCGCGGTACGCGTGTGGTCGGAGTGGACGCCGATGACCACGTTGGCCAGCAGACCGACGATCGAGCCGAGGGCGACGATCAGAGCGAGCCATGGCAGCGGGGCGATGCCGGCGATGTGGGCGGATTCCACAGCCGCAGCACCGGTCGCGGCACGGTGGCCAAACGGGCTGCCGTACAGACGGTCGATGAGGGCCGGCAGGGCAACCACGTTGAGCATCGCCCACGGCAGGGTGCGCAGCAGCGCGGCGAGCGTAAAGGCGGCGGTGAGACGGTGGACCGCCGGCTTGCTCGGCTTGGTGCCATCGGCGGCGACCATCGGGTCGCGCATGTCGAGGAAGGCGGACGACGCGTCAGCGATCGGCGTGGGCGCGACAGCGGTTGCGACGGCGGGCGAGCCGGCGGTGGACATGCGCACGGCCTGCGTCTCGGCGTGGGCGGCGGAGTCGTCGGGCTTTTCGCGTTCGATGCGGACGGCGAGACGCGCGATGGCCTTCTTGTCTTCGGGGGTGAGCGCCTTGTCGAGGTCCGGGCGGTCGTCGATGCCGGGGCGGATGTAGATCTGGCCGGGCAGCGGCTTGGGCTGCGGCGGGGTCTGCGGTTCTTGCGGCGGTTGCGGCGTCTGGCTTGCGGATTGCGGATTGGACTGACTGTCGGTCATGGTTCGGCCACCTCTCCCTGTATCTACGTGATTCTCTCTACGCAGATATGGTAATGGTCAGCGGATACAGCATGATCGGAACCGATCGGTTCGACCTTCCCCACCGGATCGTCCGAATCCGACCAAGTATGCGAAAAAGTGGGTGTTCACCTACCACGGAAGCCGTAATTCGGCCTTTTCGCGGTAGGCAAACACCCACTTACTGGATGGATGAGAGGAAAGGAAGGATCGACGGACTACTTCACGTTCTTGATGCGCATGATGAGCCAGGCGGCGATCAGCACGATCACGATCGCGACGATGAACACCACCGAGTACGCGGCCGGCGGGGTCTGGGTCACGCCGAGCACGGACTTGACGATCACGACGATGAGCGAGGTCATCGCGGTGCCGATCACGGTGGACAGCGTGTTGGCGAGGTTCAGGATGCCCAGATCCTTGCCGGCCTCCTCCGGGTTCGGCAGTACGGACACGTTGAGCGCCTGGTCGATCGCGTTGTAGGTGCCGTAGCCGAGACCGGCGATGCCCGCGAACAGGTACATGCCCATTTCGGAGCGGAACAGCAACGGCATGAGCGCACCGAGGGCGAACAGGCAGCTGGCGAGCGCGACCGGCAGCTTGCGCATGCCGAGCTTGTCGGTAAGCGGGCCGGCGAACACGGCGGAGACCAGCGAGACGACGAGCGTGATGAGAGACATCGTGACGATGACGGACGCGGCCTTGTTCTTGGAGTCGGGGTCGCCGGCGAAGACGTAGTCCTGCGCGATGAACAGCTGGTAGGTGTTGATCATCCAGTAGCCGCCCATCATCAGGGTGCGGCCGGCGAGCGCGTAGTAGAAGTCCGGCGCGTTCTTCGGCGGACGGAAGCTGAGCAGCACGGACTTGGCGGTGACGGCCTCGCGGGCCTCGTCCTGATTCGCCTTCTCACGTGGCTAGATGATCACGACGACGATGCCGCACAGGCCGAAGATGACCAGGCCCATCATCCAGCCGGTGAAGATGCCGGCGTCGCCGTTCCTGAGCAGCTGCGCACCGACGAACGAACCGATGGTCTGTCCGGCCACGATGCCGGCACCGTAGAATCCGGCGACGGCGCCGCGGTACTGGTCGGGCACGCGATCGGACATAGTGGCGACGTACGGGGCGAGCATCATGTTGTAGCCGAGCTGGGCAAGGCTCCACAGCAGGATGATCAGGACATGCGTATGGACGAATGCGATCGCGCCGATCGACAGGCCGGTCACGATGCCGCCGGCGATGATCCACGGCGTGCGCTTGCCGAAGCGCGAGCGGGTCAGGTCGGAGAACGTGCCGAAGACGATGTTCGCCAGCAGGGCGACGAACGAGCCGATGCCGTTGATGAGGCCGAGCATCGGTTCCTTGGTGGCCGGATCGATGCCTTCGAGCACGGCCGGCAGGATGATGGAGCTCAGCGCGACCCACGGGATGGCGCAGGCGACCGCGGAGACGGTGAAGCCGACGCCGAGACGGACGACTTCTGCTTTGGTTGGACGGTGACCGTCGGCGGATACCGCCGGATCGTGCACGACTGCTGTGCTCGCCATAATTATCCCCTTTTTGATAACTACGTTGATAACTGCGTTGTTTGCGATTGTCTGGGGTTTGGTTGGGAGTCACATCACGTCGCTCGCCGTCCTCGCCGCACGGCTTATATTGTATCGAACCGGTTCGACTCGGTCAAACTCGAACAGGTTCGACACGCCGCCGCTTCTTCCCGGACACCTTCCCGCGCATTCCTACCTGTAACGCCCCTCCGCTCCCGGGCTTACGGCCGTTCCAGCCCCCGCAAACGGCCGTAAGCCCGGGGCCGGAAACCAACACACCCTCCGGGCATACACCCCGCCCGGGCTTACAGTCCACTCAGGCATACACTCCTCCCGGGCTTACGGCCGGTTTCCACGTCACAACCGGCCGTAAGCCCGGGGAACCGAACCGGAAACCACACACCTTCCCGGGCTTACGGCCATTTCCCGCACCGCAAACGGCCGTATGCCCGGGACGCAGCCCAGAATCCGCACACCCTTCCGGGCATACGGCCGGTTTACACCCCGGAACCGGCCGTAAGCCCGGGAGGAAAACGGTCAGCGCGTGGTATCGCCGATGTGCAGGCTCAGCGGGATCAGATCGGACGTAGCGCCGACCATGCCGGCAGCATCAGCCGCCCCATCGCCGCTTTCCTGCTCGATCAGACCGATCATGCGGTCGGCGACGGCCGTAGCGATCGCATCGAAATCCTGACGCACCGCAGTCAGCCGGATGCCCGCAGCACCGGCCATATACGTACCGTCGTACGCGATGATCTGCACGTCGTCCGGCACGCGAAGACCGCAACGCAACGCGGCCTGCACCGCATACGCCGCGCCCAGATCCGAACTGACGATCGCGTCCACCGCGCCTTCGCCGCGGGCACGGCCCCTCTCCCGATCACCATCGCCGGACTCGCCGGCAGCCGTGTCGTCCCGCGCGTCGTCGGTCATCGCAAACCAGTCGACCACATGCCACGCGGCCACCGCATACCCCTCGAAATCACTGACTTCACCGACCTCCACGTAGTCGCAGCGCACGCTGGCCGCGGTCAGCTCGCGCTCCAGCGTCAGGTAGTACCGGACAGTCGGGAAGGTCGTGTCCCGCACGCCGTCCCCCACGGTGTCCGCACCGCCCGCCGCGAGATCGTGGAACTGCGAGCGCGGCCCGCCAATCATCACGACGTGCTTCGCGCCGGATCGGATGAGCTGTTCGGCGATCATGCGCCCGCCCTGCTCGTGGTCCGAGCCGACCGCCGGGATGCCCGGGCCGAGGTACCGGTCGAACGCGACGACCGGTCGGCCGATCGACGTCCAGTAGTCGGACGGATGCGCGGTATGCGAGGCCATGACCAGACCGTCCATCATGTGCCTGCGCAGCATGTCGACGTATTCGGACTCGCCCTTGTCGGAGTCGGAGGTCGAGCACAGCATCGTACGCAGGCCGCGTTTGGAGAACTCACGCTGCAGCACGGACGTGAACGTGGCGAAGAACGGGTGACGGATGGTCGGCACGATCACGCCGATCATGTTCGTGCGGTCGCGGTACAGGTTGCGGGCCAGCTCGTTGGGGATGTAGTTGAGCGACTGCATCGCCTCGGTGACGCGCTCGCGCATGTCGTCGGACACGTATCCGGTGCCGTTGACCACCAGCGACACCGTGCTCAGGGACACCCCCGCCTTCTTGGCCACGTCACGCATGCCTACCACGGCACACCGCCTTTCCGCATCGAAATCTCGCGCGGTTCCCCGACCTCGGGACCGCCTCGGTACACTCCACGAATATTCTACTCGATCGAATCGAACCGGTTCGCTATCCGTGGCGCGGTCTGGCCGATATTGGCTGATAGTGCAGCACCGTCCTCGCCGCCGATGATGCACCGTGAATTCAGGCACTCAGGTACAGCCGACGACGGACGCCCGAACGGATGTCACGCCTGCGAGGCCGCGATGCAGAACCAGCCGGCGGCAACGCACAGCAGCGGCACGATGATCGTCAGCGCGCAGTACAGCGCCGCCATGCCGAACCGCTCCTTGCGGGCCAGCGACACCATCTCGTTGATAGCGGTGGAGAACGTCGAGAAACCGCCGAGGAAGCCGGTGACGAACAGCAGATACGTACCGTGGTCGACGGTCTGATACGCGTAGGCGGCCGCCGCGATGCCCGCGCAGAACGTGGCGATGACGTTGATGATGAACGTGGACAGCGGGAACGCGTTGTTCCACATGCGTTGGATGGACGTATTGAGCACGAAGCGCGTCACCGCTCCGACGCCGCCGCAAACGGCGACCAGCAGAAAAGTCGTTATCGGGGTCATCGTGCGTGAGCCTCCCCTCGCACCGGATCGGCGACCATGGCGATCTCATCGGTCACCGGGTCGGGTTCGAAGGACGGCACGAACGCGATCTCGTCCTCACCGCCCGCTCCCGCGGCCGTCTGCGCATCGCCGGCGGACGCATGTCCTTCGGCAGTCCTTACCGGGCCTACACCATCAGGCAGGTCTCCCGTCGGCTGGCCGTAGTCGCCGCCCGGCGCGCTGGATCGCGCGATATGCGAGCCGTCGCCCAATGCCATCTGCTCGTGTATCGCCCTGACCGCACGCTTGGCGGCCATGCGCAACGCCAGTTTCGTACCGATCCACGCCACGAGCAGACCGCACGCGAAACTCACGAGCGTGTAGAAGAGGAAGCCGCCGATTTGCGTGTTGTGGATCGAGGTCAGGTCCTCGATGGCCATCGCGGACAGGGTCGAGAAGCCGCCGCACATGCCCATGCCGACGCCGCGGCTGGTCAGCTCACGGGCGCGCTTGCGGATCCACGACGCCTGCGACATGTAGGCGCTGAGCGCGGCGAAGATGAAGCACGCGCACATGTTCGCGATGAACGTGGCCGGATGGAACGCGTGGAAGAAACCGCTCGGCGCGGCCGGATTCGGCAGCAGCAGGTTCAGCCCGTAGCGCATGCCGGTGCCGACGAACCCGCCGAGGAAGACGACGAGGTACAGCATGCCGTCCGCAAGCGGATTGAAACGGGCCTGCATGCGCTTCATCGGGGCGAGCGGGATCTGCGGGGGCGCGGGCTGTCCCTTGCCGAGAATCGAAACGATGGGATGGCCGGAGGACGCGTTGACGCGGGTCGACGCGAATTCCTGGGTCGTGGGGGCGGATTCGGCGGCTGCGGAGATTGCGGACGCGTCGTCCGCCGCCTCGTCCACAGCGGACTGCGAGGCGCCTTCGTCTTCTGTCATGTCGAGCGAAGGCCGCAGGCCGGAGTCGAGAAATCTTGCTTCCGGGTCGGACGTGGTGACGGCGGGAGAAATCTCTCCGCTCGCTTCGCTCGGTCGAAATGATAAGGAAGAGTTGTCTTCGTCCGGTCGATCGGACGGGGACAGATCCTCGATCTTGTCCCCCTCCTTGTCTGCGGGCATGACCGGCTTGAAAATCGGCATCTCAAGCGACGGCAGTTCCTCGTCGGTCACGGCTTCCTCTCAATCCTCAAGTACTACGAACGATGCGACCGGCCGCACCATCAACGGAGCCGGCCGGTCATATCGTCAATCAGATACGAATCAGTCAATCAGCGAGTGCACGGAGATGATGTGATCGCGCTGCGGACCGGTGCCGATCGCGGAGATGCGGCAGTTCGACAGCTCCTCGAGACGCTTGACATACGCCTGGCAGGTCGCCGGCAGGTCCTCGAACGAGTGGACGGCGGAGATGTCCTCGCTCCAGCCCGGCATCGTCTCGTAGATCGGCTTCGCGGCGGCGAACGCGGCCTGGTCGGTCGGCATGTCGTCGTACCGCTCGCCGTCCACGTCGTACGCGACGCAGATCGGGATCTCCTTGAGGCCGGTGAGCACGTCCAGCTTGGTCAGGACGATGTCGGTCAGGCCGTTGACCTGGCTCGCGTAACGGTTGACGACCGCATCGAACCAGCCGCAGCGGCGCGGACGGCCGGTCGTCACGCCGTACTCGTGGCCCTGCGCGCGCAGCCAGTCGCCGGACTCGTCGAACAGTTCGGTCGGGAACGGGCCTTCGCCCACGCGGGTCACGTACGCCTTGGAGACGCCGATCACGCGGTTGATCTTGGTTGGGCCGACGCCGGTGCCGGTGCACGCGCCGCCCGCGGTCGGGTTGGAGGACGTGACGAACGGGTACGTGCCGTGGTCCACGTCGAGCATGGTGGCCTGCGCGCCCTCGAACAGGACGGTCTTGCCCTCGTCAAGCGCCTTGTTCAGAATGAGCCCGGTGTTGGCGACGTACGGCTTCAAACGCTCGCCGAGCGCGAGCAGTTCGTCGGTGGTCTGGTCGACGTCGATGGCGCGGCGGTTGTACAGCTTGACCAGGATCTGGTTCTTCTGGTGCAGGCTGGCCTCGACCTTGTCGTGCAGGTGGTCGGCGTTGAACAGGTCGTGCACACGGATGCCGACGCGGTTGATCTTGTCGGCGTAGGCCGGGCCGATGCCGCGGCCGGTGGTGCCGATCTTGTGCTTGCCGAGGAAGCGTTCGGTGACCTTGTCGAGCACGCGGTGGTACGGCGCGATGACGTGCGCCGCCTCGGAGACGAGCAGGCGCGAGCAGTCGACGCCGCGCGACTGCAGGCCGTCGATCTCTTCGAACAGGACTTCAGGATCGACGACGACGCCGTTGCCGATCACCGGGGTAACGTTCGGGCTGATGATGCCGGACGGCAGCAAGTGCAGCGCGTAGGACTCGTTGCCGACGACCACGCTGTGCCCCGCGTTGTTGCCACCGTTGAAACGAGCGACATAATCGACCTTCGTTCCGATCAGGTCGGTCGCCTTGCCCTTGCCCTCGTCGCCCCACTGAGCGCCGATCAACACGATTCCAGCCATAACGTACCTCCGCCACATCGCCTTATTCTGCCGACGAACAGGTTACCCTATCGCCTCTACCCGCCGTGTAAACGGCCCGCGCTGCGGACGGAGCATTGAGCCTCTCGGCGCCCCGGCCCGCCCGCGCAAGGGCATCGGGAGCCGCCCGCGTTCACCAGACCGGAATGTTGTCGCGTCCGTTACTTTCACATGGCCGTTTCGCAAGGTGTGTTCGTGCACGTGCCCGACTTCATTGGCACCGATGATGGACCGAACCGGCGTGACCCGATCGACGCGCCCCACTATATGCGCCTCGTCACAGACGACATCCGCATGGATTATCGGTAATTCTTATACGCGGTCATATGTTCGAATACCGGTCTGAACAGAAGGTGAATTACAGGGATTATCGTTAGCTCCTTCGCGCATGACAGCACCATCCGATAGTGGCCTATAAAGAAAACATATATCGATGTAAACCGACGACGAATTTCGCTTGGTATGGTGTGGAACAGCCGACGGACGAGTAGTTGGGGACCCCGCCGGCCAACCGATCAGGTGATCGGCGCAGTCGCATCATTCGTTCCGCCCATCACCCATCCCCATCAATCTCCGCCGAAAGGACCATCATGGTTTCAGCCGACACCCTCACCGATCAGGAATTCGCGAACGAGTTCGAGACATGGCACAAGGAGAAGGACGACGCGGTCAATGCGCCGCTCGGGTTCCTGTCCATCGTCAGCATCGACTGGCTCGAGGACGGCGTCGAACGCCGACTCGACAACTTCCCCGGAACCTGGCTGGCCGAAGGCAACACCGTCACCTACACGCCCGAGGACGGCAGCATCGTCAAGATCAACCTGCTCAAGCTCTCCAGTCCACGCATCTTCACGGTGCCCGGCGACGAGGACGCCAACGTGGTGAAGATCGACTTCGGCGACCTTCAGGCCGAACTCATCAAACGCGTCGGCGGTCTCAACAAGTATGCGGTGCGCGTACGCGACCCCAACTCCCCGCTGCGCCGCAACTTCCGCAGCACCCCGTACTACGCGCCAAGCCGCGCGTGGGTGGTGCCGGCGTCCTATAAGCCGTTCGACCGGTCCTACACCGAAACGGTGGGCGCATCCATGGCGAACCTGCAGCATATCGAGAAGGTGGTCGGCGAGCTCACCGTCACCATCGACGGCAAGGACTATGCGTTGAAGGTGTTCCAGGCCAACACGCACGGCCAGGGTCTGGTGATCTTCCGCGACGCCACGTCCGGCAAGGAGACCTACGGCGGCGGGCGTATCCTGCGATTCCCGATCACCGATCCCGCGAAAGTCACCGAAATCGATTTCAACCGCGCGACGCACTACTTCTGCGCGTACACGGATTTCTGCACCTGCGAGATGCCTCCGCTGGAGAACACGCTGCCCGCGGCCGTGACCGCCGGCGACAAGATTCCCTACGAGCGCCTGTAGCCGGCGCACGAACGGTATCGTCCGTACTCACGAAACGCACTTACGAAAGGCGGGATCATGCTCAAGCTTATATCACCGGACGCCGGCACCGAGCAGGCGGTGATGGAGTTCCGCAGGGAATTCATCGATCGAGGCGAGCGCATCAGCGGAGGCGTCGGACTGGAACATGCCGAGGACTACGGGCGCTGGCTCGCCGGCGACTATCCGCCGCATTACGGCAAGGTCCGGGAGCAGGTGTTTCTGGCAGTGGACGCGGCCGACAATCCGTCGGATGGCAGGCCGCATATCGTCGGCATCTCCGACATCCGTCTGGAACCGAACGATTTCATCGATCATTTCGCCGGCCGGATCGGCTATAGCGTACGCCCGTCCGACCGCGGCCGCGGATACGCGCACGAGATCCTGCGGCTCACCCTGTTCAAGGCGCGAGAACTGGGATTCCCGCGCATACTGGTCACCTGCAACCAGACGAACGTCGCCTCGGCGAAGGTGATCGAAAGGAATCACGGCGTGCTCGAAGCCGTCGTGCCGCACCCCGGATTCCCTGACGTACGCCGTTACTGGATCAATTTGGTCTGAATTGCGCGGACGGCATTGCGCCGATGGGCAATGCGATCATCTGCGTCTCCCTGCGATCGCCCTCGGCTTGGCAATGCCGACCGCATGTCGTATGCGTGCGTCCCAGCGACGCGCGGGATAATGGTGACGTGATCCGCACGGTCGGTACCGACTCGTGACGGCACCGACCGACGCCGTGTCAACCGGACCGCGTCGACCGAGGCAAGGGGGCATCATGACCGTTCCGCAACCGCCAGATCAGCAGGCGAACCGGCAGCGCGGCGACGGCGACGCATCGCAGCCGCAGTCGTTTCCGCCGAAACGCAATTCCGCACGACCACAGTCATTCACACCCGAGCGATCGCGGGAGCCGATCGAGGAGCTGTCGTTTGCGGGGGCCGCGCGGCCGTCGCGCATCCCGTACTCCACGATGGACGATTTCGACGCGGGCAACGGCGGGAATCCGAACAATCCTCGCCGTTCGAGAACGTGGCTGCGCGTGCTGGTCGGCGTGCTCGTCGCGGCGCTGCTGGTTTCGGGCGGCGGGGCGACGTGGTGGATGTGGGACACGCGTTGGCGGCCGATCGACGTGACCGTGGACAGCGGCACCGGCAGCGAGAACGTTCGCACGCATATCGGCGCGACCGTAGATGTGCTACTGGAGAACAACGGTTCTTTCGGGCATAAGCCGGGACGTCTGCTGGCGATCGACGGCTCGGTGATCGACGAGACCGGCGGCAAGCCGATCTCCGTCACGATCGGCGGTCAGGAGATTCCGGTTGGCGAACGTTCGCAGATCACGGTTCCCGAACACGCCGACATCACGGTCGCGGACGGCGCCGACGTGACCGAATCGCACACCGTGCGTCACGACACGGTCACATACGACACCGACAAGGTCAACCTGACCGGCGTCATCCAACGATTCAAGCAGGCCGGCAAGAACGGCACACGCGAGGTCTGGGTCGGCTCGAAGTCCGGCATCGAAGTCGATAAGGGTGTGATCGAGCAGCCGGTCGATCTCGTGGTCGATTCGTTCAACCCGAACCCGGCCGGACGCAAGGTGATCGCGCTGACCTTCGACGACGGGCCGAGCCAGTACAGCGACAAGGTGCTCGACGTACTCAAGGAGAAGAAGGCGAAAGCCACGTTCTTCGACCTCGGCGAGCAGGCGCTGGCATGGCCGGCCGCAGAGAAGCGCATGGTGGCCGAGGGGCATCAGGTGGCGAGCCACAGCAACACGCATCCGAACATGCCCGATTTGAGCGAGTCCGAGATGCGGACCGATATCACGGACGGGTTCGCGAATATCAAGGCCGCATCGGGTGTGAGTACGAAGGTGTTCCGCTCGCCGTACGGCGCGTTCGGGGTGAAGCAGTGGGCGGCGGCCAGCGATCTGATCAGCGTGAATGTGCTGTGGGACATCGATACCGAGGATTGGAAGCTGCCCGGCGCGGACGCGATCCACGACGCGGTGCTGAACGGCGCGCACAACGGCGCGATCGTGCTCATGCATGACGGCGGCGGCGATCGTTCGCAGACCGTCGAGGCGTTGCCGCAGATCATCGACGACCTGCGCAAGGCCGGATACGAGTTCGCCACCATCGACCAGCTCATCAAGCTCAGCGGGCGGTGAGCGCGGATATCTCCCGGGCATACGGCCGTTTCCGCACCCGAAACCGGCCGTATGCCCGGGAGCCATATCGACTTGCAAGACGCCTCCCGGGCTTACGTCCGTCTCCCGGGCAAAAACCGGCCGCATGCCCGGGAACAATGCCTACCCGGGATGTCATCCCGGTCACTTCCCGGGCATACGGCCTGTTCCACACCCCAAACCGGCCGTATGCCCGGGAGGCTACCACGACTGGGCGGGCACCCCACGCCTCGTGGCCCTGTGTGTTGTCATACTGCGTCATCTATGCAGCCAGAAACCAAGAGAACCGTTGGAATTCCAACGGTTCTCAGTGGAGCGAATGACGGGAGTCGAACCCGCCTCTACAGCTTGGGAAGCTGTCGTTCTACCGATGAACTACATTCGCATCGCCTCGCCTGCGCGAGACACAAGTGATTAGTGTAGCAGATGACTAGTACCGGATCTGTGCACCGTAATCGGTTCCGCCGCTCACGAAACCGGCCTGCTGGGCGCGCATCTCCTGGGCCATCTGCATGAGCCGCGCGATGCGCTGTTCGGTCGGCGGATGCGTGGAGAACATCTTCGACAGACCTTGTGCGGAGAACGGATTCGCGATCATCATCGCAGCCACCGACTGCGTGCCCGCGGTCTGTGGCATCGGATTCATCTGTGCGCCGGTCGAGATCTTGTTGAGCGCGGACGCAAGCGCCTCCGGATCGCCGGTCAGCACGCTACCGTCTTCGTCGGCATCGTATTCGCGCGTACGCGAGATCGCCATCTGGATCAGCGACGCGCCGATCGGCGCGAGAATCGAGCACAGCAGCACGCCGATCAGACCGAGCGCACCGCCTGAATCGCCGTCACGATCGTCGCGCGAGCCGCCGCCGAGATACATCAGCGAATAGCCGAGGTACGTGATCACCGTGGCCATCGCAGACGCGATCGCGGACGTCAGGATGTCGCGGTTGTAGACGTGCATGAGCTCGTGGCCGAGCACGCCGCGGATCTCGCGCTCGTTGAGCATCTGCAGGATGCCTTGCGTGCAGCAGACCGCCGCGTGGCGTTCGTTGCGGCCGGTGGCGAAGGCGTTCGGGCTCATGGTCGGCGCGATGTAGATGCGCGGCATCGGCTTGCCGGCCTTCGCACTCAGCTCGCGCACGATGCGGTACAGCGCGGGGGCTTCGGCTTCGGAGACCTCACGGGCGCGCATCGAGGCGATAGCGAGTTTGTCGGAGAACCAGTAGGAGCAGAACGTGGTGGCCAGACCGATAAGAATATATACGCTGAGCGTGCTGCGGCGGCCGCCGGTGGCCCACCAGATCAGCATGATCACCGCCCACATCAGGGCGAAAAGCAGTGTCGTTTTCAGGCCGTTGTAATGGCCGTGCACTCGCAATTTGCCGTTCATGATCCTCACAGTAAATTCACTATCTGGATGTTGGCTGGAGATTGCCGGATATTGCAGGGCGATTAGCCGCAAGCGTAACGGCGCTTCCGTGCGCCGCCGCGCGCTCCTGCGGACGATCCGCTGGACGGCGGCGCGCGCCGGTTCGCGCACGAATCACGCGGTCATGGCGGCGGAATGGATCGTGTCGAGCATGGAAATCAGGCCGGTCACGAGATCGTATTCGTCGGCAGCGCTGGTCATCACGGCCAGTATGTAGTCGCCGGAGCCGGAGCGCACGATGCCGGCGTCGTTGAGCGCGTAGTAGTCGCCCTCGCCGTTGATCCAGCCGGCCTTGGTGTAGACGGAGTACTGGCCGCCGAGCGCCATGCTGATCGTGGAGTTAAGCGTGCCGGAGAACTCGCCTGCCAGCCATTGGCGTGCGGCGGAGTCGAGGTCGGCCGCGGTCTGGGTGGTGTTGTCGGTCGCACTGTTCGCAGCCGTCGCACCATTGCCCGTGCCGCCGGTCGTGTCATCGGCCGCCGCATCGTCCGAACCGAACAGGTACCCATATCCCGCAGCCCACATCCGAGCAAGATCGGCCGCAGCCATATTCAGATACGCGCCCTGCGTCACATCCACGCCAACGTTCGCAGCCGCCGACCATCGCGCGAACGCATCCGAACCGTACGTGTCGTGCAGTTCCTTGTACGCGTCGTTGTCGGACACGGTGATCGCCTGGTCGATCAGGTATTGCGTCGTCGCGTCGGCGTCGGTTTCGGCCGCATACACCGCATTGAGGTCGATCGTTCCCGTCTCGGCCAGAGACAGCACATACGGCCCCTTGATCGCGGACGCGGAATACCTCTCCGTGCCCGAGTACGAGGCGAGCGTCTTGCCGGACGCCACGTCGACCATCACGAACGAGACGCCATATCCATATGACGCGAACGTATTCAGCTCATTCTCCAGCTGCACCTGCGTTTCCGGATCGAGCGTGAACCCAGCCGTGGAGATCTGCGCGGCGCCGTCGATCTGGCCGATGCCCGCCAACACGGTTTCGGTCGGCGTGGGCTCACTGTGCGCGGATACGGACGATTCGGTGGAATCGACCGTCCCCTGCTGCCGGGCTTCGTCGGTCGCGGAAGCAACGGCTTCGGATTCGTCCGCCGCGTCGTGCCAAACATACCGCACGCTGCCATATGCGGCGACCGATACCGCAAGCGTCGCGCAGACGACGCCGACGAGCCGGCGACGGTACACGGGAGATTGCGCAAGATTGGACGCCCACGTATGCATCGCGCGACGGAACCGGCCGGGACGATCGCCCCGGCCACGCGGCGCGGTCGGACGCTGAAAACGATTGCGATTCGGCATGGCACTTCCCGGAACATCTGGTACAGGTTGGTTGCGGTGCCCAATATACGCGGCCACCATGCCGCGTTTGCTGGAAGCGGTCTGGGAAGTCGGTGAATGCACGGATCGCGGCGCACCGTGACGCGCCGGCGATCCGTACGCCCGCCCTCCTCGTCCGCTTGGCCCGAAAAACCACGGAGGACGGCCCCGCAGAGCGCAGGGACCGTCCTCCGTCGTCGTTCATCCGTCATGCACGGCCGTGACCGGCCGCACGATCAGGCGTGCGCGAGTTCGCGCATCTGATCCGGGTCGATGACCTTCTTGTGCTCGCGTCCTTCCTTCGCGCCTTCCGCGCGCTCGAACGCGTCGACCTTCTTCCAGCCGGCGAAGTCGATCGGCTTGATGCCGCGGCTTTCCAGCAGTCGGTCGATCGACTCGGGATCACGGTCGGCGGCCACGCGGCCGCCTTCCGCGGCCTTGGCGAGATCCTCGAGCATGTTGGTCACGATCATCAGCGCGTCGGACTTGGTCGAGCCGATCAGGCCGACTGGACCGCGCTTGGCCCAACCGGTCGCGTACAGGCGCTCGCGCACCTCGCCGCCGTCCGCGGCGGTGGTGATGCGGCCGTCGCCGTTCGCGTTGGCCAGGTGCGCGCCCTTCTCGTCGTACACGATGCCGGGCGCTTCGGCCGGCTTGTAGCCGATCGCGTGGTACACGGCCTCGACCGGGTAGTCGGTGAACTCGCCGGTGCGGTGCATCTTGCCGTCGGCGCCGGTTTCGGTGCGCTCGACACGGATCGCGGTCACCTTGCCGTCCTCGCCGAGCACCTCGGTCGGGGCAGAGTTGAAGTGGATGTAGTACTTGCGGTCGGCCGGGTTGCCCTCGAAGTCGACGTCGCCGTCGTCCTCCATGTCCTCGGCCATCTCGCGGATCGCGAACAGCTCCTCGACCATCTGGCGGGTGAGCTTGTCCTTGCCGGCGACCTCGATGGTGTCGTCGTCCAGCTCGAAGTCGTCCTCGTTGATGATGAGCTGCACGCCGGGCAGCTTCTCCATCTCGCGCAGCTCCTGCACGCTGAACTTCGCCTGCGCGACGCCGCGGCGGATGAACAGGTGGAGGGTTTTCGCCTTGTTGCGCTGGATGCCCTCGTACACGTTGTCCGGAATGTCGGTCTTGGCCTTGAGGTCGTCCGCGTTGCGCATGAGCTCGCGGGCCACGTCCATCGCGACGTTGCCGCCGCCGATCACGGCCACGTTCTCGGCCGTCAGCGGCCATTCGCGAGCGCCGGTCGGGTAGCCGTCGTACCACTCGACGAACTTGGCCGCACCGTACACGCCGTCGAGGTCCGCGCCCGGCAGACCGAGCGGCTTGTCCTTAACCGCGCCGGTGGCGAACAGGACCGCGTCATAGCGTTCCAGCAGCTCGTCGAGCGTCACGTCCTTGCCGAACTCCACGTCGCAGTAGAGGTGGATGTCGGGGTTGTCGAGCGTCTTCTCAAGCGCGTCGGCAATGAACTTGATGGACGGGTGGTCGGGAGCCACGCCGTAGCGGACCAGGCCGAACGGCACGGGCAGCTTCTCGAACAGGTCGATGCGGGCCTTGGTGCCAAGGCCGAGTTCCTCGCCCAGCTTCTTGAGCTGGCGCAGGAAGATGTCGGAGGAGTAGACGCCGGCCGGGCCAGCGCCGATCACAGCAATACGAAGTTCGGTATTCACAGTTTCAGTCACGCGTCCCAGCCTATCGCAAGCCGCCGAATCGCGGAAGAGGCGATTTAGTCTACACTTTTCCTTGCAATGGAAATCGGGGACGCTTTTTGGCCACGGCACGATACCTGCTATGCTGCATCGACCACTGCGGAAATCCCGGATTGATCACCGACAATATCGACAGCATATCCGTGAGTCGTCTTTCTGGCTCCACGCGTAAAAGATTCTCACCGTGCGCCGCACGGTTGCGAAGAGTCCGAATACGCTTGAGTTTAAGACTCAAGTGCCGACGAGCTAGGTCGTCAGCCGACATTCCAGGAAAAGCCTCACATAATCCTTCAGCCCACAATAGTTGCGGAACTGACGTGGTTTCCCGCACGGAGATGTTCGACCCGAGCAGAATATCCCAAGTCCCAAAAGTCAATTGAGCTAAAACATCATCCCGCGTTGGCCGCACACCAAAACGAGGATGGTCTTTCGGCCGTTGGTGAGCCTCTGTCTTGGCATGGACACGGGCATCGCGAATGCCTTTGCCCAGCACCGAATAGATCTCGTCCGGCGTGGAGTTATCTTCGATTCCGATCCAATCGGGCATGTTGTATCGGTTCCGAGACAAGTGCCGCAGCTGCCGATCCATCGCATTCCTCACGGCCATTTCCACATCGGAACTATGTTTGAGCACTACACTGATGAACTCTTGATTCCACCGGTACAGGGAAACAGCGTCGTCAAGTTTCCCTTCCGCCGCATCCAGATAAGGCTGAAGTCGCGGTCTGCTTAATAGTAATTCAGCTGTCGGCATTTCCTCAGGCGAATGATCGGTGCTATCCTGGAACGGCAGCTTCGGCGTTAGGCTGGAGCGCTCTACGTCGGCGGCCTCCTCGGAGGCCGCTTGTTTTTCATCGAACATGCTTGTTGGAACTTTCCTTGTTCAGCTTCCCTGACAGCTGAAGTAAAGACATCACAGCCTCTCCAATATCAGCATAAGAGGCCCCTTGAGCAACAACTAACCGGATTTCCCCCGCCGGAATCTTCGCAACAGTTAACTGTGTCTGTTCCTCCGCCATTCCGTTAAAACCAACCAAGGACTCCAATACCGGAGCATCTTGTCCGACCGTCATTTCTGTTAATCCATTAACGTCTGTATCCAATATCGCACCCGCATCGGTTTTTATCGATTCTTCTTCATCCGGAAGTATGCAGATCTCAGTATTTTTGATTCGTTCCAGCTTGCCAGTTGCTTCTAGGCTTTTCAGAAATACACGGCTGAATTCTTTCGTCTTCCCCGCATCGAAACGATGACATCGAGCCACCTCTTCTTCTAAAGCCGCTATCTCGATCACGTGGTTCTTTTCCAAACGCCTGTATAGCTCATCAAATGGCACATAACTCCTGAAGGCCGTAAATATATCCTGAGGCAACGCCTGCTCAGCAAGACGTTGGCCAAGCGCTGTAACACGGTTCAACTGGCCTTCCCGAATGCTCAGTCCATATTTGTTCAGCGCGTATACTTTCCCTTTAAAAGAACCACTTGTGGACTTTTGCTTGAGTATTCGAGCTATCTTTGCATTGTTGATGGTTCCATCAATATAGTCATGCTTACACTCACTCATTATCTGACGATTAATCTGAAGAGCTGTGCCAAGCGGTATAGACGGATAAGCCAGACGACCATCTGTCTTAGCGGCACCTGCATAATCCGTTATTTGAGGCATGGGATTTCCTCCGTCTGATCTTCACTGACATATCGAATGGGCACAATAATACACTCAAAGGCGGAAAAATCCGTCCAAAGGGATCGTAAGAGCCCACACCCGGGCTATTTCCTCCAAAAATCAGTCCCGGTCCAGGAGGGCGGTGAGGGCCCAGAGGATGGAGACGACGTCGATGACTTCTTGGAGGAAAGCGCCGACGACGACCGGGATGAGGTTGAAGGCGGCGGCGAGCATGCCGATGAGGGCAAGACCCAGACCAAGGAGCACGGCTTGGAGCATGACGCGCTTGGTACGGCGGGCAATGGCGATGGCTTGCGGCACGGCGGCGAGACGATCGTTCATGATGACGACCTGCGCGGATTGGGAGGCGGCGGTGGACGTGCCATCAGTCATGGCCACGCCGATGTCTGCGACGGCGAGGACGGGCGCGTCGTTCACGCCGTCGCCCACCATCATCGTGATCGGACGCGCGGCCCGGCCACGTTGCGTCCGGCCGGAACCGTCATGCTCGGACTTCCTGTTCCCACCATGAGACAGGCCCGCGTCGTTCATATCATTCCGAACGCTCTGGGCACGTTCCGCAGCTCCGCCCGCATCCCGCACTGCCGCAACCTTGTCCTCCGGGAACAGTTCGGCGTGCACCTCGTCGATGCCGACTTCGCGGGCGATGATCTCAGCGGAAGCCCGCTTGTCACCGGTCAGCATAATGAGCCGGCTCACGCCCAGCGAATGCAGACGCGCCAACGCCTCACGGGCGTTCGCACGCGGCACGTCACGCAGCACGATACGCGCGATCAGCTGCCCGTCAATCGACACATACGACGCCATCTCATCCGGGGCCAGCATGCCGAACCTCGTACGAATCGCCACGTCGTCGCGCGACGAATCACCGACGACCGTCGTCTCGTGCTCGATCGCCTGCCTCCGGGACGCCACAACACGATCATCCGCCGCAACCGGCTGGAATCCGTCGTCTCGGGCGTTCGCGAACGACAGTCGGCCGACTCGCACCGCGTGCCCGTTCACCAATCCGGATACGCCGCGCCCAGCGTCCTCCCGAACCTCCTTCACGACCGGCAAATCCCGCCCATGGCCGAACGCGTCCGCCCCGGGGTCCGGGCAGTCCCGCTGCCCGTCCGCAAACCGCGCCCGCAACCGCCTCATCGCCGCCTCGCCGGCCGCCGCGATGCCACGCGAGAGAATGTGTACCGAATATCCTTCCACCACGCCGGCCATCATGAGCACGTGATCCTCGTCCAACCGCGTCTCGAGTCCCGGCAACATCTCCACACGCACGACCTGCGGCTGCTTGACCGTGAGCGTGCCGGTTTTGTCGAAGAACACCTGCGTGACCTGCCCGAGCCGTTCGAGCACATCCTGAGTCTTGATGAGCACACCGGCCGCCGCGAGCCGCCCGGTTCCGGCAATGTACGCGACCGGCGCGGCGATGAGCAGCGGGCACGGCGTGGCCAGCACCAGCACCTGCGCGAACCGGGTCGGCACGCCTGACACCGCCCACGCAACGCCCGCGATCACCAGCGACAGCACCGTGAACGGGACGGCCAGCCGGTCGGCGGTCCGCACGACGGCCGGACGGGATTCCTGCGCGGAGGATACGAGAGACAGGATGCGCTGGTACTGTGAATCGGCGGCCACCGCAGTAACGCGCATGGTGATCGCGGTCGCACCGTTGACCGCTCCCGACATGACGCGCGCACCCGCGAACACCTCGCGCGGCACCGGCTCGCCGTTGATGGCGCTCAAGTCGAGCGTAGCCGACACGGACATGAGTTCGCCGTCGACCGGCACGGTTTCACCCGGCAGGACCACAAGAACGTCGCCTACGCGCACCTGATCGACCGGCACGGTGCGCAGATGCCGCGCGACCGAGGCATCGGAATCCCCCGACGACTCGTTCACTCGCCGGAATCCGTCATCGGACACGACCGGCCGCATTCCGTCCCCGTCACCAGCCGCTGTCCCGTCGCCGCGTCCCACGCCCGGCAGCGCGACCACATGCGCGGTCTGCGGCGCGGCCTGCATCAGCGCGGTCAGGCTGTGTTCGGCCTTCGCCTGCGCGTATTCCTCGATCGCTTCGCCGGACGCGATCATCAGCATGACCGCCCAGCTCGCCCAATACTCGCGCACCGCCACGGTGGACAGGATCGCCACGACCGCAAGTAGATCCACTCCGACCTGACCGTGCCGGATATCGTCGATCATGCCGCGCACGGTGTCGAACACAACGATCAATACCAGCGCGATGATCAACCACTGTCCCACGCCGGGATCGCCCAGTACAGACAGCCGGACAAACGACAGCCCAACCGGCCGCCACTCGCCCAGCAACGCCAACGGAATCGCCGCCACGATCACAATCGGTAGCATCGGCACCATTCGACAGATGCGCAGCACAGCTTGGAAGAATCTGGGAAAAACACTGATGAGTGCACTCATCACACGCTCCTTACGCTCGCATACGGAGTCGATCGCGGCGGCGACGCGGGTATGCAGACGCGTGACCGGCCTCGATCGGCAGTTCGGTCACGCCTTGTTAACCCACCGGCGACGTTGCCCGCTCCACTGCGGAGCCCGGCGCGATCATCCGATACACGGCGTAAAAATGACATCTTCAGTTATCGCTTCTCATCATGCCGGAGCCCCGCGACTTCACCGGCACCCGACTCCGTCGGCATCCGCCCGAGCCCGTCATCCAAAACGACCGTAAGTCAACACGATCGCCACACTCCTGTTGACTTACGACCGTCCGCACACGCAAAAAAGACCGTAACTCAACATCAGCATCGTGATCATGTTGACTTACGGCCGCCTCCCATACGAAAAACGGCCGTAAGTCAACAGAACCATCACGTTACTGTTGACTTACGGCCGTTCAGACGGGCCGGATCGATTGATTCAGGCTAGGTCACGCCCACACCGATCGATCTGACACAGGCCGATCACCACAGGCCGAACGGATCGGAGAACCCGCCGTCGTCGCCCGTGCCGCCGTCATTGTTGCCATTCGAGTTGCCGTCGGATCCGTTGCCGTATCCGTTGGAACCGTTGCCATACCCATTGGATCCATCGGATCCGCCGGAGTTGCCGTTGGAGTTGCCGTTGGACGAACCGTTCGACGAGCTGGAGCCATTGACCGAGGACTCCTCCTGATCAAGCGTCACGTCGACGTCCATGGTCTTGCCGTCGCGCACGATGGTGAGCGTCACCTTGTCGCCGAGCGCCGAGGCGCGCACGAAACCGAGCAGCGCATAGTGGCTGTTGACCGCGTTGCCGTTGAACGCCACGATCGTGTCACCGGCCTTGAGTCCCGCCTTGTCGGCCGGGCCGCCGGAGACGACCGCGGAGCCGCCGCTGGACGGCTGCGTGATCTTCGCGCCGGAACGAGTCACGCCGTCCGCGGTCACGGTGTCGGTGGTCACGGTGATGCCGAGCGCGACGTGCGTGACGGAACCGTCCTTGATGATCTCATCGGCGACTCGCTTGACGAGATTCGCCGGGATCGCGAAGCCGATGCCGATCGAGCCGGCCGATTCGGACGAGGTGGCGGTGGACGCGATGGACGAGTTGATGCCGATCACCTGGCCGGCGCCGTTGAACGTCGGGCCGCCCGAGTTGCCCGGGTTGATGGCCGCGTCGATCTGCACGGCGTTGGTGACGATCTGATTGTTGTTGTCGTCGGTCACGGTCACCGGGCGGTTGAGCGCGGAGACGATGCCGGTGGTGGCGGTGTCGTCGTAGCCGAGCGGGTTGCCGATGGCCATCACGGCCTCGCCGACCGCAAGCTTGTCGGAATCGGCGAATTCAACGGCCTTGAGGTCGCTCGGCGGATTGTCGAGCTTGATGACCGCAAGATCGGTGGTGGTGTCGGTGCCGACGACCTTCGCGCTGTACATGTTACCGTTGGCCAGCGTGACGGCGATGGACTGCGCGCCGGAGATCACGTGGTTGTTGGTGACGATGTGGCCCTCGGTGTCGAGGATTGCGCCGGAGCCCTTGGCAGTGCCGTTCGACAGCGTGGTCGTGATGGAAACGACGGAGTCGGACACGCTCGACGCCACGGACGACCAGTCGACGGCCTCGCCGCTCTTGGTGGTGGCCGAACCGGAGCCGGACTTGTTGGAGTTGACGTTGGCCAGCGAGCTGGAGTTCGGGATGGTGACCCAGCCGTTGGTCAGACCGTAATAGCCGACGCCGAGGCACAGCGCAGCGGAGACGAGCGCAGCGACGACCGCGATGACCACGCCGCTGGCGGTCTTGGAACCGGTCTTGGCGGCAGGGGCGCCGGGCTGACCGGGCTGGCCGTTGGCCGGGCCGAACGGATTGCCGTACGGCGGGAACGGCGGCTGCTGGCCGTTGGCCGGCTGCTGGCCCGCGTTCGGGGCCGCGTTGGTCTGGTTGGTCTGGTTCTGACCGGCGAGGAACGGGTTGCCGAACGGATTGCGGCCGGCGTTCTGCTGGTTGGATTCGGTCTGGCCGTTGGTCGGGTTCTGCCCGAACGGATTGCCGAACAGACCGCCGAACGGCTGGTTCTGCTGCGGCTGGCCGGACGGCTGCTGCGCGTTCTGACCGACGGGCTGAGCGCCGCCCTGTCCGGGTTGCACGGTCGGGGTCGGACCGTACGCACCGTATTCCGGTGCCGGACGGTACTGCTGGGTCGGCTGCTCATTCGACGGCTGATCGCCGGCCGGCTGCGACGTCGGCGCGGACGAGACGACCGTGCTTTCGCCGGCCGCCGCCGCGTAGTTCGGCGTATCGTCGGACGACGCGGACGCGGTCGGGGCCGTCGGCGCGGATTCGGATGTCGTGGACGGCACGTGCGAGAACGTGCCGGTCAGCGGTTCGATCGGCGTCGTCTCGCTCAGCGACGCGGGCGTCGCGTCGGGGGTCGTCGGCAGCGTGACGGTCGGCTGTCCGCCGGCATCGCCCGCCGCGGAAGTCTGGATCGGGGCGGTCTGGCCGTCGTTCACCGGCGCGGCCTGCTGCGCGTCCCCTTGCGCAGGCTGGCTGCCGGTCTGGGCACGCCAGTCGTTGTTGTTCTCTTCAGCCATTGCTGCTCCTTAAACGTTGTTTGCCGGGCGCGCGCGTATCATGTCGCGCCTCCCGGTGAACTGCTACCTAAGAGTAAAGATACTTGCTCTGGAAGTTTCCTGAATGTTCGTTGGAAGAAACGCAACAGTTTGCTTCCGGCTTCGTGAAGGAGACTCCGGCAGCTTGGAATACCGACGAAATCAGCCATTCCGCACGTCCGTTATGGGCTTCGCCTAGAGTGAATCACATGACGAATCTTGCGGACACGAATCAGACGAACCTTGTGGATCATCCGCGCGGCGCGCAGCCCGGCAAACCCGGCGACCGCAGCGCATTCAGCTTCGAGACGATCACCCGACTGCCCGATGCGGCGAACGGCAAGGGCCGCGGCGGCGCGCGATACGGCCGCACCGGCATCCTGCACACGCCGCACGGCGACATCCACACGCCCGCGTTCGTGCCGGTCGCCACGCAGGCCGCGATGAAGGCCGTGCTGCCGGAAACGATGAAGGCGGAGGGCGCGCAGTGCATGCTGTCGAACGCCTTCCACCTGTACGAGCGGCCGGGCGAGGATGTGCTCGATGCGGCCGGCGGTCTTGCGAAGTTCATGAACTGGGACGGCCCGACGTTCACCGATTCGGGCGGTTTCCAGGTGCTTTCGCTCGGCGCGGGATTCAAGAAGACGCTGGCGATGGACGTGACCGGTATGAAGTCGGACGACGTGATCGCGGACGGCAAGGAACGGCTCGCATTCGTGGACGAGGATGGCGTGACGTTCAAGTCGCCGCTCAACGGATCGCTGCACCGGTTCAGCGCGGAGATCTCGATGGGCATCCAGCACAAGATCGGCGCGGATATCATGTTCGCGTTCGACGAGCTGACCACGTTGATGAACACGCGCTCGTATCAGGAACGGTCCGTGGAACGCACGTACCGCTGGGCGCAGCGGTGCGTCGCGGAACATCAGCGACTGACCGAGACGAGGCTCGGCAAGCCGTACCAGGCGTTGTACGGCGTGGTGCAGGGCGCGAACTACGAGGATCTGCGCCGGCATGCGGCCGAGCAGATCGCCTCGCTGGACTTCGACGGCGTAGGCATCGGCGGCGCGATCGAGAAGCGGATCATCGGCGAGACCTGCGCGTGGATCTGCGATGCGATGCCGGAAAGCCGACCGCGTCACGTGCTCGGCATCGCCGCGGTGGACGACATCTTCGCGTGCGTGGAGAATGGCGGCGACACGTTCGACTGCGTGGCACCGGCGCGCTGCGGCCGTAACGGCGCGATCTTCACGCGCGACGGGCGGTACAACGTCAAGCGTGCTGAGTTCAAGTCTGATTTCGGACCGCTTGAGGAGGGCTGCGACTGCTACACCTGCACGCATTACTCGCGCTCCTACGTCGATCATCTGCTGCGCGCCCGCGAGTTCAACGGGTTCACGCTGGCGACGATCCATAACGAGCACTTCTTCATCAAGCTGCTCGATGACATCCGTGCCTCGATCGACGGCGGCTACTTCGACGAGTTCCGCGACGCCACGCTCGCCCGCTTCTACGCGAACGGCTCGCGCGGCTGATATTCCGTCGCACGTCGCATAAGCCTGCCGTGTCTCACGGCATCGGCGCATACGAAAAACGGGCCGTGGTCTTCCCTATCGGAAAGGCCACGGCCCGATCGTTATGCGGCGATCAGTCAGTCAATCAGACCAGTCACCGGTCGATCGTTCAGCGACGGCTGGACTTGGCGAACCGGATGCACAGCGCGCCGGCGCCGAGCGCGAGCACCAGCAGCGCGACGCCGAGCACCGCGGAACCGGTCTTGCTCAGCGGAGCGGCCGGGTTCTTGACCTCGCCGCTGGCGACGGTCTGGTTGCCCTTGGCGTCGGTCTTGCCGGACTGGCCGTTCTGCTGGCCCTGGGCGCCACCGTTGTTCGGCTCGACGCCCGGCTGCTGCTCGGAGGAGGCCTTCTGGCCGGCGAAGTCGACGGCCACGGCCTTGCCGGACTGGCGACCGGTCACGGTGAGCGTGTAGTTCGCACCCTCGGCCGGGGTGAAGTCGGCCGGCAGCGTGATCTCGGTGGTCTGCGCGGTGGCGACGCGCACGCCGGCGACCGGGGTCTTGTTGGTGTCGTTGTCGGCGGACTGGGCCACGACCTTGCCGGAGGCCTTGTCGGTCAGCTTGTAGGAAAGCACCGCGTCGCCGTTGAAGCCGTTAGCCTCGGCGAAGTACTTGCCGTCGGCGCTCTTCTTGACCTCGACCTTGGCGCTGTCGGAAAGTGCCTTCTGGGCGTCGGTGTCGGCCGCGAGGCCCAGCGCGTTGGCGATGGTGTAGAAGTTGTCGGTCTGGTCGGTCAGGCCATCCACACGGGATGCGCTCGGACCGGAGGCGGCGATGCGCAGCTGCGTGCCGGTGTGGCTCATGTTGCCCTGAGCACCGTCGAACTTCTTGTCAGTATCGGCGTCGCCGTTCTCGCCCTGCGTGTACTCGTCGTTGTCGATCGGGTCACCGTTCTCGTCCTGGTAGACCGGCTCGTCGGAGGTGCCGTAGGAGATGACGGTCTTGGAGCCGTCGTGGTTCTTGAGCACGGTGCTCAGCGCGTAGTACGGCTGGGCTTCGACGATCTGCGAGGTGTGCGCGTGGTCGGCGGTCACGATGACGAGCGTGTTGCTCAGGTCGACCTTGGCGAGCGCAGCGGAGATGGCCTTGTCGAGGTCGTCGGTCTCACCGATCTGGCCGCAGGCGTTGGCGTTGTGATCCTGCTTGTCGATGGACGCGCCCTCGACCTGCAGGAAGTAGCCGTTCTTGGCACCGTTCGGGTTGGCGGACAGCAAGTCGATGGCCTTGTTGGTGAAGTCGGCGAGCGAGGCGCCCTGGTTGCCGAGCCACTTGTCGTTCGGCGTGCAGACGGTCGGGTTCGCGTCCTTGTCTGCGCTGTACTTGGTGGCGACGGACGGGTTGAACTGGGTCGGCAGGTTGCCGTCACCGAGCAGCGCGAGGACCGGCTTGCTCTGGTCGGCTTCCTTCAGGGCCTTGAAGCCGGCGATGTCACCGGATTCGACGGTCTGGAAGCCACGGTCCTTGGCCTGCTCCCACAGGGTCTTGCCGTCGAGGCCGAACTGGTTGAAGTACTTGGAGCCGCCGCCGATGGTCACGTCGGCGCGGGTGTCGAGCAGCTGCTCAGAGATGGAGCCGATGCCGCCGTTCGCCTTGAGCTGGTTGGCGAGGCAGTTCTTGGCCTGGTTGCCGTCGGTGGCCGGATCGATCTTGCCGTCGCCGTTGGTGTCGGTCTTGCCGTCCCACTTGCCTTGCGGACCGTAGCAGGCGCGCTCGGTGGAGTGCGATTCGAGGACGGCCGGGGTGGCGTCCTGGATTTCGGCGGTGGTCACGTTGCCGGTGGCCTTGCCGGCGGCCTTGGCGAGCTCGATGAGGTTGAGCTGCGGGTTGCCCTTGACGTCGACGTCGACCGCGTTGTTGTAGGTCTTGGTGCCGGTGGACCAGCCGGAGCCGGAGGCGGAGGAGTCGGTGACGGGGGTGATCACGCCGGCCGTGGTGGAGCCGGCGAGGTTGCCGCTCTTGTCCTTGGCCATGAGCGAGTCGCCGGAGTTGTTGCCCAGCGAGAAGGTGGTGTACTGGCCGACGCCGGTCTCGACGCCGGGGTTGAGGTTCGGCTGGCCGATCTTGTCGAGGCCGTCGAAGGAGCCGTTCACGCCGTGCAGGTAGTTGCGGGCCACGGTGATCTCGGAATCGCCCATGCCGTCGCCGATGAACAGAATGACGTTCTTGGCCTTGGCGTTGCCGTACACACCGGCGATGCGCTGTGCGCCGCCGTGCTGCGAGAGCACATCGACGCCGGCGCCGTCCGTGGCGAGAGCCGGGGCGGTCAGCGCACCGAGCGCGGCCACGGAGGTCAGCGCGGCGATGGCGCCTTTCGCGACTTGCTTCATATTCATATGGATCTTCTTCCATTCATGGCGTGGGCCGCATCATTGTCGTATCCGTGCGGCGGCCGCCTGAACCTTCCCCCGAAATCGAACTTCGTTTCCCCCATCCGGTTCCGTTGGAGAACCCCCATACCGGTAGTTCCGTGTCCGACGCTATCGCCGTGAAGCAACGCCCGGTCGACCACAACACGAACCCCAGCTGAACACGTCATGTCGTTTTGGCGCATCGACTTCTTCTCAGCGGTGCATATCGTCTGCCCGCTCATGGAATTGCCCCGCCGAGAGTGATCTCAGCGGGGCAATTCATCTAGACACTATGCGGTTTGCACCGCGCGGCAATCAGTCCTCTTCGGTTTTGGTGAAGAGGAAGGTGGCGGATCCGGCGAGCGCCAGCATCAGCGTGATCGCGAGCGCGCCCACGATCGAAACGCCGGTGTCAGCGACCTTCTGTCCTTCGGACTGCTGGCCGTTGGCTTCGGTCTTCTGACCGTCGGTCTTGCCGGAGTCGGACTTGCTGCCCGTCTGTTGCTTGCCGTCGGACTGATCGGTGCCGGACTGCTTGTCGTCCGACCGGTCGGTCGACGGCTTGTTCGCATCATCCGGAGTGGTCGGCTGATCGGACGGCTTATTCGAGTCATCCGTATCATCCTGGTCGTCGTCGGTCGGCTTGTCGGTATCGGTGCCCGGCTTGTCGGCGTCGTCGTCACCGTCAGACGGCTTGTTCGCATCGTCGCCCGGCTTGGTGTTGTCATCGGCGTCGCCATCGTCGGTACCCGGTTTATCCGTGTCATCGCCATCGTCGGTGCCCGGCTTGTCAGGATCGGGAGTCGGTTCCGGCTCGGGATCCGGGGTCGGCTCGGGATCGGGCGTCGGATCCGGGTCCGGAGTCGGGTCGACCGGCGTGTCCCCGCCGTCATCCGTCGCGCCCGCCTTGAGCACGGTCGCCGCCAGCGCGCCGGCCTGGTAGCCGTCCGCACCCACGGTCACCTTAGCGCCGCCATTGAGCGTCACCTTGCCGTCGGCGGCAAGCGTCGTGTACGTGCCAGCCGGCACGGCGGTCACCGTTGCGGCGTCCTCATTCGCGTTGAAGATCACCACGTACGTGTCGTCGCCGTCCTTGAGCTGGTACGCGACCACGCCGTCGGACTGCTGCAGCACGGTCATGTTCGCCGCGATGTCGTCGTACGAGCTCAGGTGCAGGTTGCCGATCGCCTTGCGCAGCGCGATCAGGCCGCGAACGTAGTCGACCGAGTCGGACTGCTCGACCACGCGGTTCCAGTCGATCGCGTTGACCGCGTCGCCCGCGTTGTAGCTGTTGCCGTTGCCACCCTTGGTGCGCAGGAACTCCTGGCCGAACTGCATGTCGGTGATGCCCTGCGACAGGAAGATCAGCGAGTCGGCGAGCTTGGCGCGAGCGAGCCGCACCTCCTCGCTGTCGGCCGGCGCGCTCTTGACGAGCTTGTCGTACAGCGTGAGGTTGTCGTGGATCTCGACGTACTGCACGACCTGGTCGGCGCCGCCGTAGTTGGTGTCCGCCGTGCCGTTGTTGCAGTGGCCGGTGTCGTCGATGCCTTCACGGGCGTTGTTGCAGCCGAGCACGTTGGTCGCAATGAGGTTCTCCTTGCCGGCCTTGCCGGTCACGAAGCCGGTGTCCTCGTCGGAGAACACGCTGCCCTTGATCGCGTCACGCAGCGAGTCGTTGAAGAACGCCACGCCCGGCACCTTGCTGGCGTTGGGCTGGGTGGTCTCCTGGTCGCCGATCGCGTCGGTCATGTCCCAGCCTTCGCCGATGACGAGGATGCTCGGGTCGATCTTGTCGAGCGCCGCGCGCACCTCCTTCATCGTGGTCTGGTCGATGAGTCCCATGAGGTCGAAGCGGAAGCCGTCGACGTTGTACGCCTTCGCCCAGTACGTGACTGAGTCGACGATGTACTTGCGGGCCATCGCGCGTTCGGAGGCCACGTCGTTGCCGCAGCCGGAGCCGTTGGTCAGGTTGCCGTTCGCGTCGTAACGGAAGTAGTAGCCGGGGACGGTCTTGTTGAAGGCGTGCTCGCTCGCGTTGTAGACGTGGTTGTACACGACGTCCATCACGACGCGCAGGCCGTTCTTGTGCAGCCCCTTGACCATCTGCTTCATCTCGGTCACGCGCGCGGCCGGGTTGGTCGGATCGGAGGAGTACGAGCCTTCCGGCACGTTGTAGTTCTCCGGATCGTAGCCCCAGTTCTGCGCGCCGGCCGCGTTGTAGCTCAGGTCGCCGGTCTCGTCCACGGAACCGTAGTCGAACACCGGCAGGATCTGCACGTGGGTCACGCCGAGCGACTTCAGGTAGTCGATGCCGGTGGACGCCGCGCCGGCCTTGCCGTCGACCGTGGTGCCTTCCTCGACGAAGCCGAGGTACTTGCCGCGCTTGTCGGCGGAGACGCCGGAGGTCGGCGAGATCGTCATGTCGCGAACGTTCGCTTCGGTGACGATCGCGTCAGTCGACTTGCTGAACGCCGGCATGCGGTCGCCCGCGTCGCCCTTCTCCTTGTCGGACAGGACGACGGAGCGCTCGCCGTTCGCCACGGCGGCGGTCGCGTACGGGTCGGGGGACGTGTTGACGGTGCCGTCGGCGAAGGTCAGTTCGTAGTCGTAGGCGTAATCCTTGAGATCGCCCTTGACGGGGAACGTCCACACGCCCTTGTCGCCGGACTGGTCGAGCGTGACCGCGTCGGTCTGTTCGGCGTTCGGATCGGTGGAGTCGCGGTACGTGCGCAGCGTGACCTTGGTCGCGGTCGGCGCCCACAGCTTGAACGTGGTCTTGCCGGCCGTGTAGTTCGCGCCGAGATCATCGCCATCGTATGCATACTTCTGGTCGAAGGCGTCACTGCGAACGATCGCACCGAGCGAGACGGACTGGGTGCCGTAACCCTTGATCGTTACGGTGTACGGCTTGGTCACGCTCAGCTCCTCGGCAGTGGTGATGGTGACGGTGTTGCCGTCGGCCTTCACGTCCTTGATCTTCGCGCCATCGAGGGACACCTTGGAGGCGAGGTCGTCGGCGGCGATCGACTTGTTGAGCTTCGCGGTGATGGTCGTGAAGTCGGTCATTGACGCGGAGACGATCGTGCCGGCCGCGTTGTACAGCGTACCGTTCGTGTAGATCGTCGGATCGCCTTGCACGACCCAGATCTCGGCGTTCGCTGTGACGTCGTCGTTCAGCGTGATCGCGGACTGCGGGATGGTGCGGTTGTTGTCGTCCGGGTCCTTGGCTTCCCAGCCGTCGCCGCCGTAGCGCACGATGAACTGCGGCACGCTCATGGCGCCGCCCTTGAGCGTGTACTTGGCGGTCAGGCCGTAGTCGTCGTGGCTGGTGAACGGGTACGCGGCGCCGTTGACGCCGTCGGCCCAGCCCCAGATGTCCCACGCCTTCATGCCGTCCTCGCTGGTGTAGTCGTCGGCGAGACGGTGGTAGTGGATGGTCACGTTGATCGTGTCGGCGGCCTTGGCATAGCCTTCCGGAGCGGCGGTGAGCGTCGTGTCGGGGGCGGAACCGTCGACCCAGATCTCGGCCGTGCCGGTCGAGCCGTCGATCAGACGGTCGCCGCCGACCTTGTCCCAGCCTTCGGTGGTGACGATCACGCCGATCTTGTCGGCCTCGTACGCGCCGTCGATGGTCGTCTCGAACACCTTGCCGTACGAGTCCTCGCCGGTGAACGCATGCCAGCCGGCGGCGATCGACTTGCCGTCCTTGTCGGTGCCCCACATGTATACGCCGCGGTCGGCGACGGTATCGCCCTCCGCCGGCTTGTAGTGCACGATCACCTTGGTCTTGGGCTGGTAGGCATTCACGTCCTCCGGCACGCCGGCGCTGGCCTCGTGGTTCGCGACCGCGGTCCAGTGGCCCTGCGCGGTGTAGTTGCCGCCGCCGTTCGGGTTGTCCCAGCTACCGTTGTCATCGGTGAATACGTATTCAAACGACTGGCCCTTCGGGTCGACCGTGTACTTGACCCAGCCGTTGCCGGCGTCCTCCATCAGCTCGTGGCCCATTTCGGCCCAGTTGTTGATGCCATAGTGGATGTACGCCTGCGTCCAACCGTCGGGGAGCTTGTAGTAGACGGTGCGGCTCGTGTCGGTCGCGGCCTTCGCGGCCTCGTCGTTGACGGTCAGGTCGGGATCGGACGGATCGGACTTCGCGGTGCCGGCCCAGCTGTCCTTGGTCGCACCGGCGTAGATCGCGATGGCCGAGTTCGCCGCGAGCGTCGCGTCGAACGTGCCGTCGTCTTTCACGGTGACGGTCTGCGAGCAATCGCCGGTCGCGTACACGTTGCAGTACTCGCCGGCCGGCAGCGACGTGACGAACTTCTGCGTCGAATCCTTCGCGCTGTTGTTGAGCGCAAGATAGCCGACGTTGCCGCGGCCGAAGCCGAGCACGTTCGCGTCGTACGCCTTCCAGTTGTTGACATCGGTGCCGTTGACCGCGTTGTGGAAGCCGATCATGCCGCGGATCGCGGTCCAGCGGTCGGCGCACTGCCACGTGCCCGGCGTCATCGAGCCGTCGGTCGGGCAGACCATGTCCGGCACGCTCGTCTCGGTCGCGCCCGGCGCGCCGTCGTCGTTGTTGTCGAAGTAGTAGCCGGAGTAGATGTGCGGCTGGCCGTAGTTGTACGCGAGCATGAACGCGTTCGCCAGCAGGTACTTCGAGCCCTTCTTGTACGTGATCGCGGACGAGTTGCGCTCGGTGTCCCAGTTGGTGACCCACACGGCCGCCTGGTCGGAGTCGAGCCAGCCGTTGCCGCCGATCTTGCCGAGACCCTTGGCCTCGCTGGTGATGTCGGACGCGAACGCGGCGGACAGGTGCGCGTTGTAGTTGAACTCGGAGACCTTGCCGTTGCCGACGTAGTTGATCGGCTGGATCGCGGCGGCCTCGCTTGCGTTGCCAATGACTTCCTGCTCGAAGAAGATATCGTCGGCGTTGCGGCCGGACTTTTCGGCGAGCTTGGCCTTGATCGCGGCCACGTCGGCGGCGGCGATGTGCTTGACCGCGTCGACGCGGAAGCCGTAGACACCGAGCTGGAGCAGACGGTTCATGTAGTCGGCGAGCTTGTCCTGCACGTATTCCTGGCTAGTGTCGAGATCCTGCAAGCCGGTCAGGCGGCAGTTCTGGACCTCGTCGGCGTTCGTGTAGTCGCCGATGTTCTTGGTGCAGTCGTGGAAGTTTTCTTTGGTGTACGGGATTTCGGGGAAGTCGCCGTCGGCGTCGAACTTGCTGCCGGCGACGCCGGTGCTCGCGCCGCGGTCGACGCCGGTGGTGTGGTTGATGACCGCGTCGGCGATGACCTGGACGCCGGCCGCGTTACACGTCTTGATCATGGTCTTGAGTTCGGCCTCGGTGCCCAGCTTGGAGTCGAACTTGTAGCTCACCGGCTGGTACGAAGTCCACCACTCGGTACCCTGGATGGTTTCCAGCGGCGGGGAGATCTGCACGTAGCCCACGCCTTCGGGGCCGTATACTTCGGTGCATTCCTTGGCCACGGAGTTCCAGTTGGTCTGGAACGCGATGGCGATCACGTCCTTCTCTCCGGCCTTCGCGGCCTGCGCGTTCGTTTGGATGGTCTTGACCGTTTGCGCGGACTGCCCCGCGGAGTCGGTCTCGTCCGCGAACGCCGGCATCACTGCCACCGTCGTCGCGGACATCGCCACCGCAATGCCTATCGCGGCAGTGCGTTTGGCGAACGAACTGAATCGTCGTGCGACCATGTGCTTCCTTTCATCTCATCCTTGAGTCCCGTTCCGGCACAGCCGAGTGCCGAAGGTGATTCCTTCGTCCCGGGCGCCCGGCTCCGCCGTTCTGCCGAACCGGCTGTTTCGATCGGTGTTCCGGGTCACCCCGGGCCGATCGTCACGCCCCTTGTCTTGACAACGTTTGCATCTCTTTTGCAAAAGATCGCAAGGGAAAATCCAAGGCCGAATTTTCTCTTGCCATCTGCATACGTTCGCAAATGATCGTCTCGCTCAGCGTACCACAACGCGACCACTGACATCAATGACCCGCTGTCTAAATGAAAGTGCAACACCCTTTAGATTGGAGATTGTCTAGATAACCAGTGAAAGGATGTTGCACCTTGGGTCAAGTGTATTCGCACCTGTCGGAAGAGGAACGGCAGGTCATCCAAA